>JBDTYJ010000113.1:0-15253 GCA_040005755.1 Pseudomonadota bacterium | reverse complement strand
TCGACGTTGGGAAGCCAACTGGTCGACCGCCCGTCGGGCCGAGACAGCACGTCAGCGGCGCTTGAGCGCTTGATCCCGACTAGGCGCGGCTAAGGCGTCGTAGGGCAAACCAAGCGGCGAGCCAGGCCAGGCCGATGCTCGCGTGGCCGAGCAGCAGGTGGTGGACGTTGCCGCTTGGGCAATGCAGCTCGAGCAGCAGATTCGCGGACAAGCCAAGCGCAGCGGCGCTCAAGCACACCGTGTAAAGTGAGGGGCGATTGTCGCGATCAAAGGCCCAGAGTAGCGCCGCAGTGGGCAGGGTGAGGAGCGCGCCGTATGCGAAGCAGTTGAGCGCACCTTCAGGCCCCGTGTGGCGGCTGGCTTCGGTCGCGGGCGCGAATGCAATCAACAACGGCAGCCCCAGAGCAACCAACAACAGCCCGAGTTGATCGACCACTGAGCCACGGCGGGCGGAGAGATGCAGCTCCTTACCGAACGCGAGCACGATACCTATCGCATACGCGCCGAGCAGCAGCACCAGGCGCGCGGCGGGATACTCGGCCAAATCCGGCCGGTGTCGTAATAGGCCACTCAGGGTAACGACTAGCAGCACGCTCACCGTCGCGACCGCGAACCGTAGCCGCGTCGGCCGCGAGCGCAGCCAAGCACGCAGCCCGACTTCCTGCGCGACGCGCGCCTCCAACGCGGCGAACAGATCCTCTTGTAGGGGGATCGCCCGCGCCGAGGCATTGGCGAGCGTGTGTCCTAGCGCAGCGTCGTGCTCGAATAGTTCGCGGCAGTGCGCGCAGCCGCGCAAATGCGCCTCCATTTCGGTGTTGCGCAGGGAGGCGCCGCTCATGAACGCTTCGCGGATCTGCGTGCAATCCATTAGCGCACCCCTTCGGCGGTCGGCTTCACGTCGAGCTGATCGGGGTTCGGCGCTTCGCCGCCCAGGCGCTCGCGGAGCGCGACATAGCCGCGGTGTGCGCGCACCTTCACGGCGGCTACGGTGGAGCCCACCGCTTCAGCGACTTCCGGAAAGCTCAACCCGCCAAACCAATGCAGCTCAATCACTTCACGATGTTCAGCTGGTAACGCGGCCAGGGCGCGCGCAGTTTCCCGCGCGGCGTCGGAGCGCTCCTGCCCGCGCGGCCCCTCGAAGGGCTCGCGAGTGCCGTCCTCATCCAGTGAAGTCTCGTGGCGGCGCTTACTGCGCCGAAAGTACTCACGCTTCAGGTTCAACGCGATGGTGAAGATCCACGGCTTGAGTTTACGCCCGGGCTCGAAATCCAGCCGACTTCTGTGCAAGTGCAGAAAAGTCTGCTGCACCAAATCATTGGCTTCTTCTGGGCTACGAAGATCGCGGGCCATGGCGCGCTGCAAGAGCGGAGTGTAGCGCTGAAATAGCTCACGGAAGGCTGCCTTGTCGCCCAACACATGGGCGGCCATCAGCTCCTCGTCCGTACGCACGGCGCGCAATATAGCCGCGAAACAGCCGCGCCGCGCAAACCCTAACCATTTTCCAGTGCTTGGCTATACTCTGCGAGCGGGAACCCGCCTGGAGCAGTCATGGATCTGAGTAGAGGCACGAGCATCGCACTGGCCGTTTCGGCACTTCTTGCCGCCGCCGGCTGCAGTTCCGAAATTGACGACCCCGCTTCCAGCTCGGCACAGTCCGTCAAATGCGAGGGCGGCAATGCTTGCAAGGGCCAGTCCGAGTGCGCGACCGCGGACGGCAAGAGCCTGTGCGCCGGGGAAAACGCCTGCAAAGGAACGGGGTACGTTTTCACCGAGACGGCGGCCGAGTGCACCGCGCTCCAGCTTCGCAACAGGCCCTGAGCTCGAGCCTCCAGCCCAGCCCCGGCGCAAGCGCCGACGTTGGATTCGGGCTGCGGGCTGCCCACTACGAAGTGATCCTGCAGCGCGGCATCCGCGCCGATTTCGCAGAGGCAACGTCAGAGAACTTCCTCGGCCGAGGGGGGCGCGCCTGGAGCGTGCTGGAGCGCGTCCGTTGCGACGTCCCGATTGCGCTGCACGGCGTTTCACTGTCCATCGGCGGCATCGATCCGCTCAGTGAAGCATACCTGGCACAGCTCGCACAGCTCGCAACCCGCATCGACGCGCTGAGCGTCTCGGATCACCTGTGCTTTGGCACCTTCGGCGGTCACTACGCGCACGACTTGTGGCCGCTGCCGTATACCGAAGAGGCATTGCAGCACGTGGTCGAGCGCGTGCAGCGGGTGCAGGAGCGTCTCGGCCGACGGCTTCTGCTAGAAAACGTGTCGAGCTACGTGGAGTACCGCGCGAGCACACTCCGTGAGTGGGAGTTCTTGGCGGAGGTCGTCACGCGCGCGGACGCGGGCATCTTGCTCGACGTGAACAATGTGTACGTGAGCGCCCAGAACCATGGCTTTTCTGCACAGGCTTACCTGGAAGGCCTGCCGCGCGAGCGCGTGCAACAAATTCATCTTGCGGGCCACACAGATGGCGGCGGCTTCTTGCTCGATGACCACGGCTCGGAAGTCGGGGAGCCCGTCTGGCGCTTGTACGAGCAGGCGCTCGCGCTCTTTGGCGCCGTACCCACAATCGTCGAGTGGGACGAGCGCGTCCCCGATCTGACAGTGCTCGAAGCTGAAGCCGAACGCGCGCGCATCCTCGCCAGCCGTCGGCTTGCCCGGGACACATCGGAGGCAGGGTGAAGCTCGCCGAGCTACAGCGTTTTTTTGCGGAAGCGGCAACGTCTAACGCGGGGCCGCGCGCCGGGCTGGAAAGCGTGTTCGTGACTGACGCGCGCCTTTCGGCGAGCTCGCGGCTCGGAATTTACAATCGCGCGTATTATTATCGTTTACTCGATGCTCTTGCGTCCGTGTTTGAGCAGGTGCGGCGCAGCTTGGGTGAGGCAGAGTTTCGGCGCGTCGGGCTCTCCTACCTGGCACAGCACCCATCGGAGCACCCGGCGCTGGAACGGGTCGGTCGGCTGTTTCCGGCGTACCTCCGTGCGCGCGCGCTCGACGAGGCGCTAGTCGGCTTGGCGGAGCTGGAATGGGCGCGGTTGTGCGCTTTAGTCGCACCGAACCCCGCGGCTGTGGTGACACGCGCCAACGTCGACCCCGCCAAACTCCCAGCTTCGAGTCTACGCCTCGTCCCGTCTTTGCGCTGGTTCGAGCTCGCCGCGGGAGCGCTCTCTGCTTTCGCGGGCGAGCCGCTGACCACGGCGGCAGCTCCGGACCACGTGGCTGTCGCCGTGTGGCGTCAGCACCACGTCGTGCGCCATCGGCAGCTGGGGGGGCTGGAATCTCAAGCTCTGCGGCTCGCCGCCCAGGGAGCCTCAACCAGTGAAATTTGTACGATTTTCGACACAGGCGATGTCAGCCAAGACGTGCCCCGAGCGTTCGAAATCCTGAGCTCCTGGTTCGACCGAGAGTGGGTGGAGGGCTTGGCGGCTCCCGGCTCTTAAGGCTAGTCGAGAGCGACCGTTTTACTAAAGCGGATGTCCAACGTCGCTCCCGGGCCAGTCATGAAGCGCCCTCCTCCACTTCCCGTCGCCCAGCAAAAGCTAGCCGAGTCGATCCGCGAAGACTTGTGGTTCGGTGACGACGACCCCAAACGCACGAGTGAAGAAGCCTCGCGCTCCCTTGCCGCCGCAGCCGCGTTGGCGGCCGGCCTCAAACCGTTCCCGGTCATCGCTCAGCGTGTGATGACCTTGCTTGCCGACCCCGACACACCCATAGTGAAGGTGAAGAAGGCGATTGAGCAGGACCCAGCCCTGGCGGCTCGGCTGCTGCGCGTGGCAAATTCCGCCTTGTATGCCTCGACGGTGGCGTGCCGCAGCGTCGAGGATGCCGTGATGCGCTTGGGCGGCCGCACCGTGAGCGAAATAGTGGCGAGCCTGGCGACGCTAGGCATGTTCTCCGATGCCAAGACCGGGCATGGCGCGTCGTTCCGTAACCACTGCGTGTGCGTTGCCGCGGTCACCCGCGTGCTCGGGACAGAATGGCGTTATAAGGGGGTAGAACACGTGTTTTTAAGCGGTTTGTTGCATGATATTGGCAAATTGCTCGCCATGCAGGTCGGTGAAATTCGCTATGAGGCGCTGGACCCTGCAGCCCTCGCAGCCCCCGACCAGGTGCATATGCATGAACGTGCCTTCGCCGGGTACGATCACGCGGTGCTCGGTGCGCACGTGCTGGAGCGCTGGAAGCTGCCCGACGACATCGCCAAGATCGTCGCGTTGCACCATCAGCCCGCACGCGCCTTTGCCGCCAGCAGCAACGTCGCGCTCGGCGTCGCGCTGTTGCGCTTGGCGGATGACATCGAATTCCAAATTCGCCGCAACCGAGAGCTCGACGAGGCTTACGTAGAAGTGCTCACCCGACAAGTCGCTGCCGAGTACACGCAGTTTTCGGCGAACGTGCTGCGGGCCATGTGGCCCAAGTTCCTCATCGCCTTCGACGAAGCGCTCAAAATTACAGGCTAACCGAGCTCCAACCAGCTGCCCGCTACAGGCGCGCGCGAGCGTGCTCGTTGCGGGCGGAAGTACTGCGCATCATCGTAAAATTCGGCAGTCTGTGGGTTCGCCCAGCCGGGCACACCGAGCACCGGCAGCGCTAGCAAGCGGCCAGGATCGACGAGAAAAGCGGGCAAACGCCGACCGAGCTCGTCATCCAAGAGCATACGCAGTGCGGACGCCCCACTCGAAAGCTGTGCGGGGCTCACGCGCACGCACAACGCCTTGCCCATGAGTCGCGGATGCGGCGCGCGGAACGCATCCAACAAGCCGTGCCCGAACGCCAAGAAGCGCGTGCTCTCGCTGAGCCTGACGCGCTGGTCCCAGAACAACTCACGCCACTGCAGATCCGCGACCGCCCGGAACACGCGGTCGTCCGAGCTGACCAACAAAATTCCCGATTCATCGAAGTGCGTCGCGGCGTTTTCCCGGGGACCGCGCGCCGAGCCCGCACAGGCGAGCTGTAGACGATGAATTGCGGTTTTCAAAGCCGGGAAGTGCAGCCACATGAGCGCGCCCAACAAATCGTGAAACGAGCCGGCGCGCGTTGGAATCTGGGCCGTGCGCGCGATCTGCGCATCGAAGCCGCCCGCGCTTTCTAGCGCGGCGTCGTTTTGCAGGGCAAAGTCGAACCAAGGGGGCAAGGCGGTCGGAATGCCGTGGCCCAGCGCGCGCAATTGCTGTGGTTCCGGGAAATGCGCGAAAGCGGCGAGGCGCTCGCGCACCGCGGGCTCGAACACGGCAAATGGCGGCTGCTCGAGAAACCGAGCGTTTAGCCACGCGCCCTCAGTCATCGCTCGTTGGGGATTTCGAAATGCACGCTAGCACCGCCGTCCGGGCGGTTTTCCGCCCAGACGCGCCCGCCGTGCGCGCGCGCGATGCGCTCCACCAGAGCAAGCCCCAACCCCAAAGAAGACGAACCATCACCGCGATAGAACGCGTCGAATACGCGGCCCAGCGCTTCGGCGGCAAAGCCCGGCCCACGATCATTCACGGTGATGCGCAGGTTGGCATCAACGCGGCCAAGCTGCACGCTTTCCACCCCACCACCATGCTTCACCGCGTTCTCGAACAAATTGCAGAACGCGCGATCCAGCAGCGTGGGATCGCCTTTGATGCGCGCGTCGGGCGCATCGTTGTGAAAGACGCTCGGATCTACGTCCGCCCGTTCCAGCGCCCGCTGCACCAGCACACAGGGTTCGAGCGATTGCAGGTTCAGCGTGCCGAAATCCAGCCGTGAGTTCGCTAGCAATTTGCCGATCAAATCATCCACTTCGATGATTTCGCGCTCCACTTTGTCCAGCGTGACTGGGTCGGCGGAGCTGCTCCGAAGTAGCTCCGTGAGCACACGCAGCCGGGCCAACGGGCTGCGTATCTCGTGCGAAACCGCCGCCAGTAGCTCACGTTGGTCGTTCAATTGGCGCTCGATGCGCTTGGCCATGTCATTGATGGAGTCGGCTAGCACACCGACCTCACCCACGTGGTGTCGACCCAAGCGCACGCGGCTGACTAAATTACCGGATCCGATCTCGCGCGTAACGCGGATCAGATCCGAGAGCGGGCGCACCAGTTTACGGGCGAGCGCGCCGGACGCAGCCCACAGCGTCAAACAAGCTGCGGCAATTGCCAGCACGAAGGTGATGCCCGGCACGCGCCGCCGCTTGTCGATGCACACCTCCAGGACGCCCAAAGTATCCGCGCCTCGCAAGACAGGCACCGAAAATTGCGGCTTGTCGCAGCCAGCGCCCACTACATCCATGGCCCGCTTTTGCTTGTCGCGTAGCGTGAGATCGACCTCGAAGGCTTTGGCAATGTCCGCGGCCAACGCATGCCGCTCAGGGGGCTCATCCCAAACCCGCTGAAAGCGCTCACCGATGAAGCGCTGAATGCGCGCAACGTCACTTTCCATACTGGAGGCGTCCGGGCGCAACGCGCTGACCACCGCGCTCACCACCATTCCCGTAAACAGGATGGTGATTCCGAGCCACATGAACAGTTGTCGGTGCAGGCGCGCGCGAACGAAGCGTTTAAAGCTCATTCCGTGCCCTTTGACATCACGTAGCCGACCCCGCGCACGGTCTTGATCAAACGCGGTGGATCATCGCCCAGCTTCTTCCGTAAATGCGAGATGTGCACGTCCACTGTCCGATCACTGACGGTGACGTCACTGCGGCCAGCATGTTCGAGCAAGCTCGAGCGGGGTACAACGCGCCCGGCCCGACGCATCAGCGCCAAGAGCAAATCGAATTCGATCCCGGTGAGATCGGCAATTTTCCCGTCGACCATGACCTGTCGCGCACCAACGTCCAGATTGACGCCGCCCACATTCAAGTGCTCCTTGCTCGGATCGAGCTCGGTGCGCCGCAGCACCGCGCGCAACCGCGCCAAGAGCTCGCGCGGGCTAAATGGCTTGCCCAGATAGTCATCGGCGCCGAGCTCGAGCCCGACCACGCGATCGGTTTCGTCACCTTTGGCCGTGAGCATGATCACCGGCAGGCGGCTCTTTTCTCGAATTTTCTTGAGCACCGCCAGCCCGTCGAGGCCCGGCATCATCACGTCCAACAAGACGGCGTCGAAGCCGCCCGATTCCAGCGCGGACAGGCCGGTCGCGCCGTTCGAGGCGTGGCTCGCGCGCACGCCGTTTTGGCTGAGGTAGCTGTCCAATACTTCGAACAGCCGAACGTCGTCGTCGATGACCAACACGTGAACCGTCATGAGCGGGGGCGCGGAGCGTAACACCCCTCGCCCCGCCCTGTCAGGCACGCCCGGCAAGTCCGCGCTCACGGCATGTTTTCGGCATGTGGCGGGTGCCCGTGCGCGCGTTCTGCCGCGCGCGTACAGACGTCCGCGATGTGATCCTCGAAGGCCTGGCGACGCTCATCGTGGTGGCGACAACCGTACAAGGCCGAGGCGAAGCCGGCGATGGCACCGGCAAACAAGATGAATCTCAACACTCTGCTTCTCATGGTGCGCTCTCTTTTCCTTCAACGAAAGGGACGGAAGCCACGGCCGAAGGGGCCGGATTCCACGATATCGGCCAAGATCTTGCGTTGCCGCTCGTCCAAGGTTTCGTGCACCTTGCTGAACGCCTCGAGCGCGTTTTGCCGCACGCGATCGATCACCACGTCGTGGCGGCCGAAAATTGCCTCCACTTGGGCACGATCCAAATTCGCGCTGCGAATAGCTTGCGCGACGTCCGCGCGCGAGCCACGAAATTCCTGCTTAGCGTCGTGTAACTCTTCCTGCAGCGCGTCGATGGCTTCGCGGATCACCTTTTCTTGACCGGGCGTCGTGTCGAGCCGATCGAGCAAGCGATTCAGGATGAAGCGGCCGCGGCCACCGCGAAACCCGCGGCGGTGCCCCGCACAATGACCGTGACCGTGGTGACGTCCGGCAAACGTGGCCGTGAGACCCAATAGACAGGCAGTTCCAAACAAAAATCCCAACATTTTGCGAGCTCCTTCCAGAACAACCTGGGTGCGCTATGTGAAGGAATGCGGCAGGCTTTCGTGAAGAAGCGTTAATCCCGCGACCCGAGCCAGGTCGCGCCGCACAACCGTTCAACGAGCGCGCCGCAAATTGCGCTATGCTGTGGCGGTCGGCGCAGAGAGGCTCCATGGGCGACGAACGCGGCACAGCCAACGAAAGCGAGAACCTAGCGGGCTCTGCCCCGGCCGAGCCGGCGCGAGCCGTGGCACCCAAACCGGTCGCGCTCCCCCCGCGGCCGGTGTCGGTTCCACCGCGGCCCGCGAGCTCGAGCGTGCTCCCTTCACGGCCGCCGGGCAGTCCCCCGCCGCTCCCCCAGCGTGGGCTGCTATCCACGCCCCTGCCGCCCCCGGGCCAGCAACCCCCGCTGTCCACGCCCGTCCCCTCGCTCACCGGCGCGCTGCAAGCAAGCGCGCCCGCGGCCTCGGCGGCGCCCTTGGCTGCGCGTCAAGACGCAGCCCGCATTCAAGCCTTACTCGCCGAGGTGATGAGCGCGCGGCAAGAGCTGACCGAGAAAACGACCGCGCTGCGCAAAGTAACCGCGGAGCGCGACACGCTACGCGCGCGTCTGGCGGCCGCAGAAGCCAAGATGGCTGAGCTGTCCTCGGCCTTCCGCGCCGAAACACAACTGCGCAGTGACGCCGTGGAGGCCCACGCTGCGACCAGCAGTGCGCTGCGAGCGCGCGTCGCAGAGCTCGAGAGCGCGCTTGCCGACCTGCGCAAGGTGGGCCCAGAACCGGTGGGCCTGCGCCGCATTCGGGGCATTGGGCCCGCGTACGAACGCGCGCTCCGAAGTGCAGGAATCACCACGGTGACGCAAGTTGCGGAGCTCTCGGCCGCGGACATCGCGCGCATTGCGCCGCAAATCAAGGCTCAGCCGGAGCGCATCCTGCGCGATGACTGGGTCGGTCAGGCGCGCCGCCTGCTCACCGGCTAAGCGCCTGAAATTCAATACTTAAGACGAGAGTGCGCGGGGTTTTCGAGCCTTAAATTGTCCGTCAATCCGCCGTTTCGCGGTAGTGCCCGTGACTCACCGTCCTGCCAGGGAAAAAGCCAGCGGAAGCTTCGTGGCAGAGGTGCTCGGCGGCGAGCGTCAGAGCAAGAGGGTCATGTCGAGCCTGCGACTCAAGGTCGCGTTCATGGTCTTCGTGAGCGCGCTCCTGATCGGCCTGTGTGGCATGATCTTCGCGCTCGTGTCGCACATCTTCGGCGCGTTGACGCCAGCGATTCGCGCGGATTTGGCGTGGAAAGCCGAACGCGGTGCCGCTGAGCTCGCGCAGTCCGCGCAGTACGGCTTGGTGCTCGCAGATGAGCACGAGATCCGCCAGGCGTTCCGCGGCTACGACAAGGACCCTGATATTTTGGCGATCGTGGCCACAGACAAGTTCGGGGAAGTACTCGCGGCGCGGGGCAAGGTTCCGGGCGACCCCGCGCAGACGCGGAAGCCTCCCGCGGGCAGCGTGGAGGAGCGCAAGAACTACTTTGTGTCGGGAGCCGATTCGGTGATTGAAGGCGCCCCGGTCGGGCGCATCACGGTCTTCGTGTCGAGCGCGCGTTTGGACGCGGGCGCCCAGCTGAAGAACCAGATCCTGTGGACCGCGGGGATCGGCTGCGGCCTCGGCTTGCTGGCGAGCCTGCTGTTCGTGAGTTTTTACGTCGGGCCGTTGATTCGCGCTATTGAAACGGCCTTCCTGCGACTCGAAAAGACCACCCAGGCTGCGCTAGAAGCCGTGCGCCTGAAGAGCGAATTTCTAGCTAATATGAGCCATGAAATCCGGACACCGATGAACGGCGTCCTGGGCATGCTCGACTTGCTGCGGCGCACCGCTCTCGACGCCAAACAGAAGCGCTACGCAGAAACCTTGAACACCTCCGCCAACGCTTTGATGACGGTGCTGAACGACATCTTGGACTTCTCCAAGATCGAAGCTGGTAAGGTGGAGCTACGCAAGGGCCCCTGTGAGCCGCGCGCGCTCCTCGAAGAGGTAGCCGAGCTGTTCGCGGCGCGCGCGGAGCTCAAGAACATCGAGCTTTTGTACCATGTGTCCCCGGCCATGCCCGCTCGTATCGAGATCGATGTCGACCGCTTGCGTCAGGTTCTGGCCAACTTGGTCGGCAACGCCATCAAGTTCACCGATAACGGTGAAGTCGTGGTGCACGCCTCTGCCACGCGCGCGATAGACGGAATGTGCACGCTCGAGCTCACCGTCGTGGATACCGGCATCGGCATCGATCAGGCTCAGCAATCCCTGTTGTTCGAGGCATTCTCGCAAGTCGACGGTTCTTCCACGCGGCGCTTTGGCGGCACCGGGCTCGGCCTCGCCATCTCGCGGAAGCTCGTCAACTTGATGGGCGGCGAGCTGGGCGTGACGAGTGAAAAGGGCGTCGGCAGCCGGTTCTTCGCGCGCGTTCCGGTTCGCGTGCTTTCCGCTGAGCCCACCCGCATTCCGAAGTTGAATCGCCAGGTGCGCGTGCTGGTCGTTGACGACAACGCCACCAATCGGCTCGTCTTGGAAGAGCTGCTCTCGAGCTGGGGCATGCTCACGCAGTCCGCGGAGCGCGGCGCCGTGGGCCTGGCCTTGTTGGCCGAAGCCGCGGACCGAGATCCTTTCGAGCTCGTGATCACCGACATGCACATGCCGGAAATGGACGGCCTGACCCTCGCGCGGCGGATCCGCGAAAAGCACCCGCACCTGCCACTGATCATGCTCACCTCGCTCAGCGAAAGCAGCCCGGCGCTGGCCGAACAGGGGCTGTTTGCCGGTGTGCTCAGTAAGCCAGTGCGCTCCTCGGAGCTGGAAGCCAACATTGCCCACGCCTTGGGCGACTCGCTGCGTAGCGGCGCGCCCTCTGCCCAGGAACTCCGCGTTGCGACCGGCGCAGCGCACGGCCCACGCAAGCTGCTCGTCGCAGAAGACAATCCGATCAACCAGGAAGTACTGACGGAAGTGCTGAGCGGCCTCAATTACAGCGCGGATGTCGTCAGCAACGGGCGGCTCGCGGTGGAGGCCTGGGCAAAGGGCGCATACCCCCTCATCCTCATGGATTGCCAGATGCCCGAGCTCGATGGCTATGCGGCCGCGCGTGAGATCCGTCGTCGCGAAGGCGAAGGCGAAGGCGCCCGCGTGGCAATCATCGCCGTCACGGCGCATGCACTCGTCGGCGAGCGCGAGCGGGCCATCGCGGCAGGCATGGACGACTATGTTACCAAGCCCATCAATCCCAAGCTGCTGCACGAGGCGCTCGAACGCTGGTGGCCACGGGCGTCAGTGGCGCCCGAAGCAAGCCTTGGCTCGACCAGCACCCCACCGCCACCTGACCCTGCGCAAAGCCCGCTCGACCCAAACGTCAGCCGCAGCCAGGGCGTCGTGCGTGTGTTCCTGCACCACGTTCCAGCTCAAATAACCTCGATCGCGAACGCGGTGGATTCTGGAGACGCCGATGCACTCCGCGCGGCAGCGCACAAGCTCAGAGGCAGCTGCCTTTCGCTCGGTGTGCCTCGCATGAGCCAATTGTGCGCCGGCCTTGAATCCGTCCCGAGCAACGCTCTGGAGCTCAAAGCCGAGCTGGAGCGTGAGTTCGCCCGCGTCTGCGAACACTTGACCCGGCCGGCACCGCAGAAGAGCGCGTAGTCGACGCTCGGGGCGCTTGCCGTCATCGACATGCGGCGCTACTCCCCTCGGGTGAGCGATCGAGACCCCGAAGCCATCGTTGTGCGCGGCGCGCGCGAGCACAACCTCAAGAACGTAACCATTTCGATCCCGAAAAAGAGCTTGGTGGTCATCACCGGTGTTTCGGGAAGCGGGAAGTCCTCGCTGGCTTTCGACACCATCTACGCCGAAGGCCAGCGCCGCTACGTGGAAAGCTTGTCCAGTTACGCTCGGCAATTCCTGGGGCAAATGGACAAGCCCAAGTACGATACGATTCGCGGGCTCTCGCCGACGATTTCGATCGAGCAAAAGACGGCCTCGAGTAACCCCCGGTCAACCGTCGGCACCGTGACTGAAGTGCACGATTATTTGCGCGTGCTGTACGCCAGCATCGGCGTGCAATTTTGCCCGAAGTGCGGCCGCCGTGCGGAGGGCCAAACCGCGCAGCAAATCGTGTCCTCGATCTTGGAGTATCCGAAGGGCACCAAACTCGTGCTGTTTGCGCCGCTCGAGCGGCAGCGCAAGGGCGAGCACCGCGAGCTTTTGGCGGATGCGCGCGCCCGCGGCTTCACGCGCCTGCGCATCGACGGGAAAGTGGTGACGCTGGATGACGACCTGACCGCACTGGACAAGAAGGCGAAGCACGATTTGGACTTGGTCGTGGATCGCATCGTGGTCGAGCCCGGAGCGGGCGCGCGAATCACCGATTCGGTGGAGCTCGGTCTGCGCGAAGGCAAAGGCGTGATCAGCGTGCAGGCGCCCAACGAAGAGCGCGTGTTCAGCGAGCGCGTGGCCTGCCCGCATTGTGAGCTTTCATTCCCCGAGCTCACACCGCAATCCTTCTCCTTCAACTCGCCACTCGGCTTTTGCACGGACTGCAACGGCCTCGGCTCCCGTCCGGAAATGGATCCAGAGCTCGTGGTGCCCAATCCGGATCTGTCCATCAAAGATGGCGCGATCACGGTTTGGGCGGCTGCCGCCGCGCGCGCGGAGGGTTGGGTCGCGAACGAAATCGAATGGGTCTTGTCGATCTTCGGTATCGACAAGAAAAAGCCCTGGAACAAGCTGACGCAAGCCCAGCGCGATGCCGTGATGTTCGGTGGCAAGAAGCGCGGGGACATTTGGGAGGGCCTGGTGAATCAGCTCATGCGGCGCATGAAGAACACCAGCAGTGAGGAGATGAAGCAGTATTATTTGCGCTTCTTTTCCAGCAAATCCTGCCCCACCTGCCAGGGCGCGCGGCTGCGCCCCGAAAGCCGCGCCGTGAAGATTACCGGCGAAAGCTTGGATGCGCTTTCCCATCGCCGTATCGAAGAAGCTCGCACCTGGATCGACACCGTGGATCTCAAAGGCGCGGATGCGACCATCGCCACGGAGCTGCGCAAAGAAATCAGCTCGCGTCTGGGCTTTTTGGTCAATGTGGGTTTGGGGTATCTCACGCTCGATCGCGCAGCAGCAACGCTGTCCGGTGGTGAGAGCCAGCGCATTCGTCTGGCCTCGCAGATCGGCTCCGAGCTCACGGGTGTGATTTATATTTTGGATGAGCCTTCGATCGGCCTACACCAGCGGGACAACGGCAAACTACTGACCACGCTGAAAGCGCTGCGGGACGTCGGCAATTCGGTGATCGTCGTCGAGCACGACGAAGAAACCATGGTTGAGGCGGACTACCTGATCGACTTCGGCCCCGGCGCGGGCGAGCTGGGCGGTGAGGTGGTGGCCGCGGGCACGCCAGCGCAAGTGATGAAGAATCCCAAATCACTCACTGGCGCCTATTTGTCCGGCAAGCGCCAGATCCCGCTGCCGGCACAACGCCGCCCCGGCAATGGCAAGGCGCTGGAAATACGCGGAGCCACCGAGCACAACCTGAAGAACTTGAACGTGCGCTTGCCGCTAGGCACATTCGTCGCGGTCACGGGGGTGAGCGGCGCCGGCAAATCAACGCTCATCAACGGCATTTTGTACCCCGCGTTATCCCGAGCCCTGCATGACGCGCGGGTGCCCATCGGCGCGCATGAGCGCATCATGGGCGTGGCTCACATCGATAAGGTCATCGGCATCGATCAAAAGCCGATCGGCCGCACGCCGCGCTCGAATCCAGCCACGTACACCAAGGTCTTCGATCTGATTCGTGAACTGTATGCCAGCACCGGTGAGGCGCGTGCCTTCGGCTACGACGCGGGGCGCTTTTCATTCAACGTCAAGGGCGGGCGCTGTGAAGCGTGCACGGGTGACGGCGTGCGCCAAGTCGAGATGCATTTCTTGCCGGACGTGTACGTGGTCTGTGAGGAATGCAAGGGGCGGCGCTTCAATGAAGCCACGCTGCGCGTGTTGTACAAGGGCAAGAGCATCGCCGACACGCTGGAGATGAGCGTCCGTGAAGGCCTCGAGCATTTCAGCGTGCACACAAACATCTCGCGTGCGCTGCAGACGCTCTCGGACGTGGGCCTCGGTTACGTGAAGATCGGCCAGCCGTCCCCCACCCTTTCCGGTGGCGAAGCGCAGCGCATCAAGCTCGCGCGCGAGTTATCGCGCGTGGGTACCGGTAAAACGCTGTACATCTTGGATGAGCCGACCACGGGCCTCCATTTCGCGGACGTTGAAAAGCTGCTCGAAGTGCTGTCCCGCCTAGTTGATGCCGGCAACACCGTGCTGGTCATCGAGCACAATTTGGACGTGATCGCCCACGCGGATTGGGTCATCGACTTGGGCCCGGAAGGCGGCGGCGCGGGCGGGCAAATCATCGCTGAAGGCACGCCGGAAACGGTCGCGCGCGTAAAGAAGAGTCATACCGGTCAATACCTGGCGCGCGTGCTCGAACGCGGCAAAAGCTCGCAAAAAGCCGCCCGCGCCCCGACGCGCGCCACGGTTCGTGCGCGAGCGGCACGCGCATGAGCCGCACGCATCTGTTTTTCGATCTCGATGGTACGCTGACGGACTCTCGTCCGGGCATCTTGATGAGCATGCGCCACGCGCTGACATCGCTCGGCCTTGCACTACCCCCGGACGAGGTATTGGTGCGTTTCATCGGCCCGCCCACGCAAGACGCGTTTCGTGAGCTACTTGGCTCGAGTGACCCGGCGTTGAACACTCGCGCCATCGCCGTGTATCGGGAGCGCTACGCGAAGCTAGGGCTATTCGAAAATACCGTGTATCCGGGGGTGACTGAAGGCCTGAGCGTGCTCGCGCAGGCCGGCTTCCCGATGCTCGTCGTCACCTCCAAACCAGAAGTATTCGCGGAACGGATCATCGATCACTTCGGGCTGCGAAAGTTTTTCGGCCGTGTATACGGCTCGGAGTTGACGGGTGAGCGCGGCAACAAGGCGGAGCTGATCGCGCATGTCCTAGCGAGTGAACAGCTCCGTCCCGGGGACGCCTGGATGATCGGCGATCGCTTGCACGACATCCGCGGCGCCAAGCACAATGGCCTCTGCTCGGCCGGGGTGCTCTGGGGCTATGGCGACCGGGCTGAGCTCACGCACGCGGGCGCGGACGCTGTGTTCGAGTCCATGACCGACCTGCTGCGTCATTTCGCACCTGACTCGAAACGCTAAGCCGGCTTTTGCAGTCGTGCGGCTCGTGTTATCTATCCGCCCCTCGTACAACGTCACGAAGAGGAGAACTTAGGACA
>JBDTYJ010000112.1:0-15286 GCA_040005755.1 Pseudomonadota bacterium | reverse complement strand
TACCTGACTCAGAACTGCGAGATGAACTTCCAGGACTCCGTCGGAATGAAGGACTTCAGCCCGTCGTCGCCGTTCGAGGAACCGTCGTCCACGCTGGACGGGGTGTGGTTGCCATCGAACGTGCACGCTTTGACGGGATAGCCGGCCTTGCAACCTTCGAAATCGTAGCAAACGTACTTCTTGCTGCCGGCCGTGGTCATCGTGATGGCCGCGGGAATCGTGCAGCCATTGTCCTTCGCGTGCACGAGGTTGCAGGCTTTCCCTCCCATCGTGTCGCTGCCCCACGGACACCGAGTATCACTCATGCCGGTTGTGCCCATGTACGCGATTGGCCCCTTGTTGGAGTCCATCGGCTCGTGGGGGAGATTGTAGTTGGCCGCTGCCATGGCGACCACGCCGCGCAGCTTATCTTGACGCGTGATCGACAGGGCATAGCTCATCATCGCGCCGAAGCTGAAGCCCGTGGCAAAGACCCGGTTGTCATCGATACACAGGTTCTTGTCCATCAGCGCGAGCAGATCGTCGAAGAGGACAACATCTCGCGTGTAATCCCAGGGAGTGCCGCCGATACCCTCCGGCGCTACGATGATGACGGGCTGCTTCGCCGCGGTCGCTTCGCGCTGCAGGCCGAAGAATGCGTAGTGCTCTGCGTCGAAATTAGGACCCTGGTTGGCCGGATATTGGCCAATCGCGTTGGCGACATCCGAACCACCCACCTGATGCCAGGAAAAGATCAGGCGATAGGGGTGCGTCGGATCGTAGTCCGCCGGAATGTCGAGCACGTATTCGCGGCTCATTCCGCCGCTCGTGATCTTGAGGATGGTCGAGGTGGGGAGACCCTTCGCAACCGACATGCCGCCGGTGGTCAGCGTCTTCATCCCGTCCGCGACAGTACAGCCTGCACTCGCGCGCACGGCAGTGCGGTCTCCGCCTCCTCCACCGCCCGCACTGCCGCCGCTGCCGGAGCTTCCGCCTGTCGAAGCGCCCCCGCCGCCGGCTCGTCCGCCCGTCGAAGCGCCAGCGCTTCCACCAGTTGCCGCGCCACCGGAGGCGCCACCGCCAGCAATCCCACTACCCGCGGCCCCGCCACTCATCGCCCCGCCACTCGCGCTGCCCCCCGTGACCGAGCCACCGCTGGACGAGCCAGCTGTGGCTGCGCCGCCCGTCGAGCTGCCGCTGGCCCCGCCCGCCGGCGCTCCGCCGGCACCAGCCGAATTGGACGGTTCGGGGGTGGAACTTCCGCAGCCGATGATTCCTGATAATCCAAAAACGAGCGTGGGCAGCCACTTGGTATACATGCGATTCTCCGTGGTAACTGGGGCGCTCCGCACTGTTCCTCTTGCGCAGGTTGCGTGGGAGGTAGTCAAAGCGCGTGCGACCGGTAGCACTTATCACAACCCCCCAAGACGGGCTCGACAACGAGGCAAGAATCGAAATTAACCTCGAACGCGACCGGCGTTTTGGACGACGACGAACCATGGCACCGAAAAATTTCAATCACCCGGCTCACGCATCGCGACCCGAGCGCTGCCGACGCTCACTGTCGCGGCGAACCGGCGCCTAAGAGCGGGTCCTTAAACCTCGGACCGAGCCCGCCGAAGAGGCGCGAGCAGACCAAGGCGCGACGACGAGGCGTACCTGTAAGGTACGGTGAGGAGGCGCAACGCGGGGCTGCGAAGCGGATCTGAAGGCGGGCGACCAGAGAGGTTTTAGGACCCGCTCTAAGCCTGAACCGCTTCCGGGCCCCCCGAATGCACGCTCGCGAGCAGTGCCGGAATCGCTAACCGGCTCGAGCTGCTCAATCCCTTCCGGGATCGCCTCGCTGCACGGCTCGGTGCGATGCGCGTGTTTTGCCGGCGTGCGTGGGTCGCGTGACCGCACGCTTCGATAAGAGCGAGCGTGCTACGCTTTCGTCTGCGTGCGCTTCGTTGGCTCTTTCGCGTTGGGGACCGCAACGCTTGCGCTCGCGGTACTTTCGGCCGCGTGCGGAGCGCGCACGGCGCTCAAAGGCGGACAAGGCGGCGCGTCGGGGCTGCTGAGTGCGGGAGCTGCGGGAGCTGCGGGAGCACTGTGCGGCACGTTTATCGACGTGATGTGCACCTATTATACGCAGTGTCAGCGCGAGCAATTCAAGGATTTCGATCATTGCCGGTCGGAGCTCGATTGCTACGGCGTGCCAGCGTTGCGCGACGCGCTGGCAGCCGGTCACGTCACGCTCGATGAAAACGCTCTCGCCCAATGCTTCCGAGATTTTTATGCGAGCCCTTGTGATCCAGTGCGAACCGGGGCGAGCGTTTACAATGATCCGCTCGACATTTATCAATTCTTGACGAAATGCCCGGGGGTGCTCGCGTCGCTGCAAGACGTGGGCGATCCGTGCCGGGCCGACGCGGAGTGCAAGTTTCGACTTCATTGCTCGCAAGCGAGCTGCCCCGGCGTGTGCGCGCCGCGTTTCGAGCTCGGTGAACCGTGCTCGCCCGACCTCTCGCAGTGTTCAATTCCTTACGGCATTTGCGAACAAGGCACGTGCCGCATCCCGGCGGAAGCCGGCGGCTCGTGCGTTGATGACTACGACTGCGTTCGAGATTTGCTTTGCGATCCGAGCACGCGCCACTGCGTCGATGCCGTGCCCGCCCCGCTAGGTGACAATTGCATCCGCGACTTCAACGGTGGCAAGCCCGCGCGGCTCTGCCAACCGAACCTGTTTTGCAACGACCAAGACGGTTACGGCACCCTCGGCACTTGCGCGGAGTTCCAGCACGAGGGACAAGCATGCAACTACAATGGCTGCGCGCCGGGGCTCGAATGCGCAGCACTCGGCGGCGGCCCGCGAGTTTGCCACGCGAAAGCTGCCAAAGGCGGCCTATGCGACTACGGCGTGAATTATTGTCAAGGCGACCTGCTGTGCGTTCCCAATAGCGCCTACGGCGTGCCACCGACAGGCGTGTGCAGCGAGCGTCCGTCCTTGGGGCAACCGTGCACCGCTGACTGCGCCTCGGGCCTCATCTCCGGCCCCGGCGTTTGCATCAAATCCGCGTATCCCGGCGACCCTTGCGAGCAGCCCACTGGCTGGTGTCAGAATGCACAGTGTGTCCAGGGCACTTGCCGTGCTTACGCGCACGTGGGGGCGCCCTGCGCGAGCGCGGGCGATTGCCTCATGTCCGAGTGCTTGAACGGCCTGTGCGTGGACCGCACCGCGTGCATCTCATTCTGAGGTCGCGGGCGGCATCAGCCCATCAGATCAAAATCCCGGATCGAACCTTTTTGGCGTGGCTACGCTCACGGCTTCGACCACCTGCTTACGGTGCGGCTGATGCCAAACGACGCGGCGCGGCCTTTGCGCGCGCCGTGGGGCGTCCTCCAACGGTAGTCGGTCCACTGCCACGGCGTTCGACTCGGCAAGCGGAGCGTAAGCTGCCTCGCAAGGCTCCGCCGCAACGCCTGCACTTGGGACCGTGGCGCGCGCAGGCGCCACCATTTGACCGAGCGATGCCGCAAAGTTCGCTGCGCCGTCTGGGGCTCTTTGGAGATCAGCGCCGGCTCGGCTCGCGCCGATGCTGATCCCGAGAACCAGGAGCGCCACGCTTGCGATCGAGACCCCAGCAAGCGCAATCCAGCCGGGGCTCCTGCTGACGTCTGCTCGCATCCCGGCGATGAGCGACCGACGAACGGGCAATTTGCGCGTCGGATCTTCATCATTCGCCTCAACGGGTGGGACGACGTCCCGCGTTGCCAGGGTGGCGCGCGAAGCGGGTGAAAGGCCCGCGACGAACGCCGCCAGATCCTGCCGCGTTGCATGTTGCTGCTCGCTGACCATGGCCGCCTCCAGCGCGTCGTGCAGTTCGTCGCAACTGTCGAAGCGGTGTTCCGGCGAGATGGCCAACGCACGCGCAACAATCTGCGCGACGCTTGCTGGGATTGAACGGGGAAGCGGAGCGCATTCGCGATACGCGGCGAGAATGCCGATGGGATTCAATGGTCCGTCGTGCGCGAAAGGAGCGCGCTGCGTGAGCAAGCGAAAGAGCACGGCGCCCACCGCCCAAACATCAGCACGCCGGTCAATACGCAGACCCAACGCCTGCTCGGGAGCGGCGAAACCAAATTTACCTTTGAAGCCGCCTGCGCTGATCTCCTGGATCAAACGGTCACAATGGGTCTTGACGATACCGAAGTCGATCAGCTTCGACGAGCCATCCTTGGCGAGCAACACATTCTCCGGAGACACATCGCGATGCACGACACCGAGTGGCTTGCCTTCGTCGTCACGAAGCTCGTGCACTGCGTGCAGCGCGGCCGAAAGCTCGGACGTGATGCGCAACGCTAGAGCGAGCGGCAGCTGCACGCGCTGCATTTTGAGCGCGCGTTGGAGCTGCGCAAGCGAGATGCCTTCGACCCACTCCATGACGATGTAGAGCCTGCCTTTAGCCTCACCGAAGTCGAAAACGTGAGCGACGTTCGGATGTTCAATGCGCGAGGCGACCTTCGCCTCGTCGAGAAACATGCGGCGAAACAGCGGCTTCCCGGCAAACTCCGGCAACATGGCCTTGATCACCACGCGCTTCCGAAAACCGTGCCGCCAGGGCAACCGCGCAAGCCAGAGCTCAGCCATTCCGCCCCGCGCCAGCGGACGGAGGAGCTCATATCGATCCAACTTCTGCTTCGGAACGAGCGCCGCGAAATTCGTTGATTTAGTCATGTCGGTATAATCAACCCCCCGGCTGTTCACCCTAATAATAGCCTACCAGTAGCGCAGGAGCCCGCGAGAAAGAGCGATTGTTCGTGCGGCTCGGAATGAGACTCGAAGTGCTGCGATAGCCCAGAATTCTTTCGCTAGCGGTAACCATTTTAGAGTGAATGCCTTCGCCGCAAGCACCGAATTGCGAGGGTCACTGCCACGAGCAAACGCTCCGCATATGCAGTCAAGCAGAGTGGCGTCAATCAGGCGCGGCTCCGATCTGTGCTGCACTTCGCGCTGCTCGCGACCCGCATCAATGGCGTCGTCGCGCGGCGCACTCGGCAGTACCGACCATGCGGTCTCGCGTTCGGATCTACGTTGCTCCGGAGCCGGTCGATTCACGTTGGTCGCGGCGGCTTGAGCACCACACTGCATCCGCCGTCGTTGGCGTGCTACTTGCACTAGCCGGCGCATGTTGATTCACGTTATCTTAGTGCTGGTCGTCGCAGGGGTATTGCTGTGGCTCGTCGAGTCGTTCATTCCAATGGACGGGAAAATCCTGCGCCTGCTGCAAGCCGTGGTCATCATCGCGCTCGTGATCTGGCTTTTGCGCGTGTTTGGCATCATCAACATCTTCCCCTCGGCCCACTTTTGAGGGCTCGCGCTGCGAGGCAGCTTGCTACGCATCGCGCGCCGTCAAGCATTGCCGTCACACTTTAGCCAAGTGGCGCAGTCCCGCGAACCCCTGATGTGCCCGAGGCAATGAGCGGCAGAAAGCAAGCTCCTGTCTCGGGCCGCGGCTCATTTCCCACGTAGCACGCCGCGCGTCATTGCCCCAAATTCAGCCCTTGGTCGCGCAGACGCGCGCGGGCGCGATCGGCTTGACGAGCAGCATCAATGGACAGCGCACAGAGCACGAGCGACAGCAGCGCGATTGGCACCAGCACCCCCGCGAGCGCGATCACGGTCTCGTTCAGCCAGCCATAAGCGAACCACCCGCCACTCAGCAAACTGGTGAGTGCCGCGATGAAGGTACCACCAATCGCGGCCTTGCCGTCGGCGCGCGTGATCCGAAAGCCGAGCACCGCACAGCTCAGCCCCAACGCTAACATCACTGCCATGATCGGCGTCGTGAGCAGCGTCATTCGAAACATCAGCACGGTTTGCACGCACAACAGCAGCGTCATAACCCCGAGAAAAAGCAGCGTCCCACCGCCAACTTTTGCGATGCGCGGCACGCTCAGCGCCTCGTAGTCGGCGTCTTCGTTCAATGCCAACACATCGCGCTCGTCCATCATCCCCCCAGCCTATCAGTACTTTATGGCCAGACGCTTAAGGACACCCGCCCGCCAAGTTTTGCGTTTTGGCGAGGCTTTCGGGAGCACCGCAGCGGAGCGTAGGCTGCTACGTGAGCAGCGGAGCGCAGCGAAAACGAAGCCAAAACCAAAAATCGGCGGGCGTCGCTGCGGCTTAACATACCGGTGATGATCAGTACTTCCAAGGTGAGGGGGCGATCGTGACCCGGCAGCGCACCCCGCGGCGACATGCGGTTTCCGAGTCAGGTCGAAGCCAGATGCGGATTCCGCTTCACTTGAGCACTGAGTCGGGGCGATTCTGGGCAAGAACGCATGACCTTTCACCGCCGCTTGTTGCCGTGTTTGCTCGCGCTAACCTTGGGGGCCTGCGTTGCACCCGCGCCGCCCCCACCCACCTTCGCGGGCACGCCCTTCTATCCGGCAGGAGGTGGGCACTTCACCGTGATCGGCGACCTGCAAGGCACGCTGCTGGCGGAGAGGCTGTTCGGCCGAGAAGATAACGATCCCGAACGCGCACGATTGCTCCCGGAGGTGGCACGCACGAATCCGGCATTCGTGGTGATGCTGGGCGACCTCGTGTCTTGGGGTGCGTCTGAACATGCATGGCAGGACTTCGACCGGCACACCGACGCGCTTCGACGCATGGGGACTCCGGTCCTCGCGGTGCCGGGCAACCACGACTATTACGGCGGAAGCCGTTTGCACCAGTATTTCGCGCGGTTTCCCCAGCTTCGGGATCAAAACTGGTACGAGCGGCGCTACGGGGAGCTGGGCATGATCTTCCTCGACAGCAACGCTCGCCAATTGGGCGCGGATCGTTGGGCGGCACAGCAGCGTTGGTATCAGGACGCACTGAAGCGCTTCGACGCTGACCCGAGCGTGCTTGGGGTGCTGGTCTTCCTGCATCACGCTCCGCTGACCAATAGCTCGGTGGTCGGCGACAACGCGGCCGTGCGGGAAGCCTTCCTCCCCGATTTCTTCCAAACGCAGAAGACGATCGGCATGGTGACCGGTCACGCGCACGGCTACGAGCGCTTCGAGCAGTGCGGAAAAGCCTTCATCGTAAGCGCAGGGGGCGGCGGCCCGCGCACGAAGCTCCCGGCGCACCGACGTCACCGGCCGGAAAAGTTCATGGGGCCCGCTGAGCGCAACTTCAATTTCGTCGAACTCAGCCTGCGAAGCTCGGGACTGCGCGCGGAGGTAGTGGGGCTGCCCAAGGGCGGCCAGAACTTCTGTCGCATGGAAGCGTTCGACTTGCCCTGGCCCGAACATCAAATCGCCATTGGACACCTGGTCGACGACAAGCGACTCTCCGGACGCGAAAGCCTCGACAACTGTTATCCGGCTCTAGCCGAGTCGGAAACGCCGGCTCCGAGTGCCCTGAAGTGTCCCGATGTCGTTCGAACTGAAAGGCGCTAACGGCCTTGCATGCGACCTGGCTGGTAAGTGAGATGAGAGTCGTGCGGAGTGACCTCACGATTTTGTGACAAGTCTTGGTCGGCCATCGCATAGCTCTGACCAGATGAGGATCGCTATCGGCGCATTCCGGCTGCACCCGAGATTTGCAATCATGGGCCTAATTAGCCTGTGCTCGCTCGCCTGCGGCGGTGTCAGCGCCGATGGCGGCGCCGGTGGGCACGCCGCCCAAGGGTCCGGTGGCTCCGGGCTGACTGGTGGCAGTGTCAACGCGGGTGCGGGCCCGGCCGCCAGTGGCGGTGCGGGAGAGCCCGGGGACCCGAGCCGGGGCGGGCCGGAGTTGAGACTCCTCACACAGTCCGAGTACAAGAATGCGCTCTCGGATTTGCTAGGCACGATCAGCACACCGTTGGTCCTTCCCGTCGATACGGCCCTGGCTGGCTTCGTCTCGATCGGCGCGTCGGAGGTGACCGTAAACGGGTCCGCGGTTTCCCTGTACGAAACCGCGAGTCTCGCGGCCACTGCTGAGGTTTTTGCGGACGCCGCACGCTGGCAGAAGCTCGTGGGCTGCCAACCGAAATCCGACCTGAGCGACGCTTGCGTCGTAAGCTTCATTCAAAACACCGGTAAGCGAGCGTACCGCCGTGATTTGACCGAGGCTGAGGTTCAACGTTGGTTGCAGGTAGGCAAAGACGCGGCCCAGCTACCCGGGTCCAACGCAGCGCAAGGCCTCGCGACCATTACCTCCGGGTTCCTGCAGTCGCTAAATTTCCTCTATCGCGTCGAGACCAACAAGTTCGACGTCAGTAGCGGGCGCCTCAAGTACGACGGCCTGTCCATGGCGACGCGCTTGGCGTTCCTGCTCACCGGTCGCCCGCCGAGCAACGCTTTGATCGCTGCTGCCGCTGCGGGCCAGCTGGACACCGCCGACGGCGTGCGGGCGGCCGCTGCCCCACTGCTGAATGACCCGCATGCGATCGATCAAATGGCGGAATTTTTCGGCGAGCTCTCGCAAGCGCAGCTCGTCTCGGTAGTTCAAAAAAGCCCGGACCTATTTCCAAACTTCAACGCGGCGCTGCAGGGCTCCATGCTGCAAGCGGCCGAGCTCTTCATCAAGGACATCGTGCTCGCGCCCGGCGCCGACGTACGGTCTTTCTACGACAGCAACATAACGTACGTGGATGCCAACTTGGCTCCAATTTATGGCGTCACCGTTCCGGCCGTCTCGGGCTTCCAGAAGCTCAGCCTCGGCCCAGAAACGGGTCGCGCCGGCATCTTGGGTCAGGCCGCAGTGCTCGCCGGCCACTCGCAACCCGATCACAACTCGCCGACTCGTCGCGGGGTATTCATTCTGGAGAGTCTGCTCTGCCAGACGCCGCCATCACCCCCCGCGGGCGTGCTCACGACCCTGCCCCCAGACGCCCCCAACCTGACGACGCGCCAAAAGCTGAACCAACACCTTGCCAGTCCAGCCTGCGCGGCGTGCCATGCCCTCGTCGACCCGCTCGGGTTCGCGTTGGAGCACTTCGATTCGATCGGGCGCTATCGCGCCACCGAGGGTGGCCTGACCATCGACGCGACCGGAACGCTCGACGGAGTGGCCTTCGACGGCGAGGCGGAGCTCGGCGCCGCGCTTCGTCAGAACCCACGCGCCATGGCCTGCATGATGAGCAATTTCTACCGCGACGCCAACGGGCGTGTGGACGCCGAAACGGACGCGGCGCAAATCGACGCCCTCGAACAGAGTCTGAATTCGCACGGCTATGTTTGGCGCGACCTGGTCGCCGAATTCATTGTTAGCGACGCTTTCCGCTCCGCACCCGCGGCGCCCATCGCAGGGGGGAGTCAGTAGTCATGAGCACACTGAAACAACTCAAGATTTCTCGACGTTTTGCGCTGCGCGGCGCGCTCGGCGGCATCGGCGTTGCCATGTGGCTGCCGCTGCTCGACGCCATGTGCAACAACAACGGCACGGCGTTCGCCGCGGGGGACGCATTGCCGACGTCTTTTGGAGTCTGGTTTTGGGGCAACGGTGTCCACCCCGACGTCTGGACTCCGCTGAACACTGGCAGTGGCAATGACTGGCAGCTCTCCACGAATCTACAAGATTTTGCCGCCGTCAAAGACGCCATGACGCTGGTGACCGGGCTGGACATGCTCGACGCCAAGTTCAAGGGCCACGGCTGGGGCGTCGTTTACGTGCTCGCGGGCGGTGACGGCAACCTTTGCACGTTGACGAGTGAACTCAGTACGTTGGGATCGCATCAGTTCGAGACCTCGCAAGCAACGCAATTCCTGCCCACGGTCGACCAGACGATCGCCGACGTCATTCACACGAACGAGCCGTTCAGGTCTTTCGAGACTGGCATGATACCGTTCACTGGCTACGTCAACATGGGCACCGTGGGCGGCAACCTTGCGCACCGTGGGCCCAACAACTTCCTGCCACCCAACCGCGAACCGAAGGACATCTTCGACGCGTTGTTCGGAGCGACCCTGCCGTCGATGCCCGCGGGGGGCGGTGGTTTCGGCGGCATGCCCTCTGACATTTCGTTCAGAACGCGCCGCAGTGTGCTGGATGCAGTGCTGCAAGAGGCAAACCACTTGAAAATGACCCTCGGCGCCGTGGACGCCAAGCGCGTCGATGCCCATATGGCGGGCATTCGTGAGCTCGAACAGCGTATTCCGACTCTGAGCGGCGGCGGTACCGGTAGCGGGGGCACATCCAATAGTACGGCCGCGTGCAAGGCTCCCGAAGCACCACCCATGACTCTCGCGGACATGACGGCGAAGAGCCACGCCATCAACCAGCTACTCGTGGCAGCACTGTCGTGCAATTTGACGCGCGTCTACACGCACATGTGGTCCGGTCCTCAAAGCGAGAGCCTGTATCCGATCCTCAATCTTAGCGGGGGTCATCACGCCTACACGCACGCCGCTGATGCGCAGGAACCAAGAGACATCGAGAGGTACATCATGAGCCAGTACGCAGACCTGGCGATGCTCATGAAAGCGACGCCGATGGGTGCCGGAACCGTCCTCGACAATACGCTCATTTATGGCGTGAGCGAGCTCGCAAGCCCTCACAATCACGTCATGACCGACTATCACATCGTGCTCATGGGCCACGCCGGCGGTAAGCTGCCCGGCAACCGCCACATCCGCATTCCCGGACGCAAAGTCACCGAGCTGGTGCTCACGCTGCAGCAGGTCATGGGCCTCAAAGTGGACACTTGGGGGACCTGGGACAGGACCAGTAAGACAATGCCGGAAATCCTGATCTGAGTACTCCGTAGTTAAGCATCGGGCACGAGCAGACAGCGCAGCGCAGCGTTTACATCACGATGCACAACGCACCAGCGGATTCACTCAGCACGTAGGTGTAGAAGTGCGTGCAGGCGCTGCCGCCCCAACCGCAACACGGATCGGAGAGCGCCCCCGACGAGAACTTCGCATCCGGCTTGGACTCGATGTCGGCGCATTTCCTGGTCATTTGCGTCTTATCGGGCCCCGCCACCTCTGACAAATGGTGAGCAACAGCGGGAGGGAGCTTGGCGCGGCACACGGCGCTGCGACAAACAACCGGCACCTCGAAGGTGTCGCTCAGCGCGCTCGCGTAGCGTTCGTCGCAAGCGCCGACGGCATCGAGATGGCACCCCGCGCTCGAAACGGCAATTGCGATAGACGCGACCGCCAGCAAGCTTCGAGCTGATTTATACCCTGCCCTCATTGTCCGTGCGCTTTCTCGGCTCGACTTACCGCGAGTCCCCAGGTCGGAGTGACCAGTCGTATTCAGGCGCGCGGCGATCGCGACAACTGAGGCTCCCACGGCGTAACCCGCCGATCAACGGCCCGAGCCGCCTGCTGCAAAAAACTCATCGCTCATTGCCCGCGTGCGCATGTACCGGTTCGAGCGCGAGCCGTTCAATGAGCCGCGCGCCCGTGGGTTGACGGTCACCCGTCACCCACGGCGGCAGCCTTCGGCGTCCAGTGCGGCTACGCCGATGTCAGCGCGCTACGGTGCGGGCGCGTCTGGGACGCAGGTGCACACTTTCGGATCACTGTTGAAGTGGGTTCCGATCCTGCAAGCCACGGTGTCGATGCACGAGCAGATCCCGGAACAGTCGGCGCCGCCCGCATTGGGATCACAACCGTCCGACGGATCGTCGACGCAGCGCCCAAAGCCTGGACAGCGCAGGCCGGCAATGCCCCCACACGTTTGTCCTTGGGTAGCGTCCGGCACGCACGCGCACACTTTCGGATCACCGTTGAAGTGCGCGCCCACCTTGCAAGCCACGGTGTCAATGCACGAACAGATTCCGGAGCAGTCGGCCCCGCCCGCCTTGGGATCGCAAGTATCCGACGGATCATCGACGCATTGCCCGAAGCCCGGGCACGCGATGCCCGCGATGCCTCCACACATTTGCCCGCGCGCAGCGCATGCGCCGGCATGCTCGACGGCTACTCCGGCGGCTCCCGCAAAACAGCTATTTGAGTACGTTTCACCGTCGCAGCCGCAAACCGGCGCGTACAAGTCACTGCATAATTGGGGTTCGTTGGCGCACGCGCCGAACGTGCGTGGCCCCGGACAATGCCCGGGCGCGATGGCACTGCAGTATTGAGCTTTCGGGCAGGCGAGCTGCGGCTTGCCATCACACAAGTGTTTGAATCTCAAACTTTCAGCCTGTGAGCTGACACTCGACGTGCCCTCTGGGTTCGGATCTGGCGCTCCCGCGCTACAGCCGAGGAAAACGAATGCCAACACACCGCCCACAATTTCGACGATTCGCATCGTGACCTCCTAAACTGGCATGGATGACCAGCTTTGTATGAGGGGGATCCTACACCGCTCGTCGCGTAGCGCTGCCGAAATCAGTAGCTGCGAAGCAGTGGAGTTTCGATAGATCCGAGATCGTTTTGTCTTCGTCACTGCGTATGCGCGGATTCCGCCACGCTTTCGCTGAACCGTGCGGCGAAATTGCGCGCCAGGGAGCTGCGCTGATCGCCGCGGGCGTTCGTACATCCTATTGACGCTCCCTGCGGCGCTCAACGGCCCGCATTTCGCTCATCGGCTCGGCTAATTGTTTGGCGCGCCTTCGGACTGCCAAGCTTTGAGAAGCGCGAGGTCAGCAGCTGGCCACTTGGAGCGGCCGCGGGGCATGCTGCCGCTAGATATATCCGAGATGACCCTGCTCAAGTTGGCCTTCACGCTGGTGTAACCGGACGCCTGCGTGGAAAAATCGATCCCTCGGTTGCCGGGCACGTGGCAACCGGAGCCGGCACAATTGGACGCATACTGCTTATTGTCGAAGTACTGCGTATACAGCTGCGTGAAGGTAACGGTCACGGTCGTTGTCCCGCCAGAACCGCCGGCGCCTCCCCGACCGCCAACGCCGCCGTGACCGCCAACACCGCCGCCGTGACCGCCAACACCGCCCGCGCCGAAGCCTCCGAACCCTGCGTTGCCCGCCGCGCCACCTGAACCGCCGAAGCCAACGGTGCCACCCGCTCCGGCGCTACCGCCGGTACCGAAGTTGCCCGCAGTGCCCGTGCCGCCGGATGTGCCGAACGAGCCCGCGCTGCCCAGCGCTCCGCCAGCGCTCCCGCCTCCGGCAAAGCCACTCCCGGAGCCGCTAGTGCCAACCAGCGAACCGCCGCCCGTTCCGAGGCCGCTGACGCCACCGGAGTCATCACCCGATTCGTCCGGGTTAGCGCCGCACGCGCACGCGAACAAGCATGCAAAGATCAGAGTGCCAAGGAGCGGTTGACTTGAACAGGTACGTTCCGAGCGAGGCGGCATGAGAGGTAGTAGCTCCAGTGGGCAATAGTCAGGCAAAAGCTCTTGACCTGTTTCAGCTCGCGCGCCCGCGTTTCTGAGCATTAGCGAGGAAAACGCGCGCAGACTCCGCGAGCGGCGGCTGCCTCGCTAGAAAAATCGAGCCGAGGTGGACTCGTTCTGCGGGATCTGAATCGGCTGCGCCAGCAAAGCGTCCGAGGTGGACTCGTTCTGCGCGCAGTCGCGCTGAGCTGATTTCTCACAGCGTCGTGCGGGGCGCTCCGCGTGCCCCACCCACCACACGCGAATCCCGATCACCTGGAGGGTTGAGGTCGAAGTACGGCGTAGCTCAGTCTTTCGCCGTTCGCTCGCTGCCGCGCCATGGCGCGTCATGGCGCGCCAAAAGCATGTCGCCAGCGACGAGCGCCCCGAACACGCCGTGGGGCGATTGACAGTGCGAAACGACTCCGGTGTGATCGCGGGCCATGCCCAAGAATACGGCGAGCCTGAGTGTCGGACGTTTGCTCGAAGTGCGAGCCGACGCGGGCTATCGAACTCCAGCCGATGTCGACGCCATTTTTTCGGAGATCGGACGCGAAGCGGCGAAGTTGGGCCCGAACGCTCATCACGTCACCGTCGTTGATTGGCGGCACTGTCCTGTCATGTCTCCTGAGGCAGCCGCACACTTGCTGAAAAAGATCGCGTCGGTCAACTCGCGCACCGAGCGGAGCGCGGCGCTAGCGCGTGAGGCTGCCCCGATCGCGGTGCTGCAATTCGTGCGCCTGATTCGTGATGCGAATCTTCCGGATCGGAAGCTATTCCTGCACCCTGATGAGCTTTACACTTGGCTCTCGCAAGTCTTGACAGCAGCGGAGCAAGCCAGGCTGAAAGCCTTCCTGTCCGAAGGCGAGCCCTAAAGCGTTGATCCCGGACCCGTAAAGGTCTTGGACCCGCAGAGCGAAAGCACACTAACTGCCGGCCGCTTTGGTCGCGCTTCGTGCTCGCGGCATTGTCGAGTTTTCTGCACGATTTTCGCCGGATCCACCTCGAACGGCGTCGTCACTACGGGCCTGCTTCGCCGCTGGTAGGGCCGGTGGTGTGGCGTAGCCTTTCGTGGGCGAACCTGTGTGTGCCGGCCGCGCGGGTCGCTCGGCTGGCTCGCACAGGCCGGCGCAGCGTGCTACAGCCGGTGACGACGTGCTCGATACGACGGGCGTGGGCAAGGCCATCGGCGCAGGCTCACTTTGCGCCGACCCTGTGCCGCGTGGCGCCGAAATTGACGTCGCTCCGTCGAGCTCCGCCGCCCGACGCTGGCTCGCCTCGAGTGCGATGGCCGAGATCACGGCCATCGACTGCACCGCATCACTGCACGCGGCGTCCGAAACCTCACGCTGTACTCCGGTGCCGTCAGGCAACAGCAGCCAAAGCGAACGGGACTGGCCCGAACCGACGTTTAGCCTCACCCGCAACAAGGGCACGAAAGAGCTTTCCGGCACGCGCCGCGCTTCGGGCAGGCGAGCCTGCAACGCTTCCTCGAAAGCCTTTTCACTCGGGCAGCCGGGCGCGCCGCCAAAGTCGAGCGCGAATTCTGCGTGCTCCGCCGCCTTCGCCAGCGCCGCGGACAGCGCCGCAGAGGGCACCGCCAGCGCAAACAAGAATCGCCTCCACCGCACGCCGACCAGCTCCTATCACGAACGGCGCGCCAGCGCGATTGCTCACGGTTCTACGGCACGCTCACGCGACCCGTGCCAGCCGGGACCGGCGCGGGCGCGCGGCAATTTCTCAAGCAGTCGCCGATATTGAGGTACCATGCGAGTGTGGTACCGGTTTCTGCTCGCTTGACGTTGGCGCTTGGGCTCGCTGGGGGTCTGCTCGGGTGTGGCGGTGATCCATTCCGCGCAACCACGACGAATTCTGGCGGAAGCGGCGGAGTCGGCGGCGCGGTCCGGAATGGGGACGGAGCGGCAATGACGGCCGCAGGCGATAGCGGGAGCGCTGGCGACGAAAGCCGCGCTGGCGGCGGGAGGGGCGCGGGCGACGCGGGCGGCACTGGCGGCAGCGCGGGAATGGCAGCGGGAGCGGCAGGGATCGGAGGCGCAGGAA
>JBDTYJ010000111.1:0-15347 GCA_040005755.1 Pseudomonadota bacterium | reverse complement strand
CTCTAGGCAGCCATGGCTAGATGCCGGGTGCGCCGCCTGCGCACGGAGCCGTCGTTGAGCCGTGGAGTGTCAGCTGCCATTGACCGACGCACGTGGCCTGATACGACCCACACGTTACCGGATAATCACAGCGATAACTCGTGACGGAGCTCGGCTTGTAACAATACGCGCCGACCGCCGGCAGCGTCGGCGGGCAACCAACGGCAGGATCTGGCTCGCTAGGCCCTTCGCCCGCGGCGCCGGCTTCGGCGATCGGCGGTTCGCCTCCGATTCCGCCGTCGCCGCCCCAACCCCTGCAATCAATCGCATAGCCGCCGAGTGTCCAGTGGCCGTCGGTGCACCAAGCAAGGGTTGTGGTGCAGGCATCGTTCGGATCGTAGATGCACTCCGCGGGGCCGCCCTGCGCAGGCGGGATACAAGCACTGCCATTCCGCGGGACACTCTCTGGACAGGTCACCACCGCTGGTGGATTCGTCGCGATGTCACCGCCCTCATTTCCGTACCCGCCACTGTTGCCGGATCCGCCACTGCCGCCGCCACTCGAGCCGATCGGCGGCGGATTCGTGGCGATCTGGCCGCCCCAGCTAGCTGGCGACGGATTCGTGCTGACCTGGGCACCCGCAGCTCCCGAGGTCGACGCCCCCCCCGCCTCTCCCACCGAGGTGCCTCCGCAGGCGGCAAGCGCGCTCGCCGCTGCGAACACAAACGAAGGAACCAAAAACTGTGCGCGCTTCTCCCGTCCCATCATGAGCCTGCGCTAGAGCAACAGACGTGCCAGCTCCTGAATTCAGCGATGCGGCTCTATTTCTGCTGAATCTGCGCGTGGCACGAGCAGCGCATGGCACAGCATGGCTCAGCTTTCGGCTGCCATTCGGGCGTCGATGCCATATTCAGCGAAGCGCGGCACGTAGTCGCGCTCGATCGTTTCGAGCAGGGCGGCGCGGTATTCGGCAGCTGGCATCAAGCCCCACGCTCGCAACGCAGGATCGAAAGCGGCGCTCGCTGCTTCGGGTGCGTAGCTGTCGTACAGACCGCGTAGCCAACCGGGCAGGCGGGTGCGGATCAGCTGCGCCAGCGTTGGCCATTCCGGCCTCTGCGCGAGCCACTCCAAGAGCAACCAACCGAAATCGCGGTGACGTACTTCATCCGTCAGCACGCGGTCGAGTGCGCCGCGCGCTACCTCCACGGTCGCCCCTTCGCGCAAGCGTTTGAACAGGCGAACCGCGACTGTTTCCCCGAGGCAAAACGTGCACACGCCCTGTTCACACACGTTCTCGAGCAGCGATAGCGTGGGCTTGAGCCCTAGGCCGAGCGAACCCGCGCCGAAGTCGATGCGCTCGACACTTTCGCCGGTTTCGCTCAGCACCGCAAACGCCATTTCGGCGTGGACCAGCTCGTCATCGATGATGCGTACCCCCTCGTGGAGCAGCGTCGGCGAAGCGCCCAGCTGCAGCAGCCAACCCACGAGCGAGTGCGTGACGCTCGCGGAGCGATATTCAGCGATAACGCGGCGACGCCATTCTTCGGCGGCCTGGGTTCTTGCCAGCAAACTGATCTCCTCGGGTATCGGGGCAGACCGCACGGACGGCAGGCGTGCGCCCTCCCGATCACCACGGGCCTAACTTAGCATATCCGCCGAGGTGTTTCGCGCGCTTCGGAGTTGTCCTTTGGTGGGCGATCGAGAGCCAGCATCGCAGCTCGCAGCCTGCGGGGTTCCTGACCTTGACCGCCGTAGCAAGTGCCTGCCGAGGCGCTCCGATCTGACAGAATTTTCAGGCCACCCTCACCTCGATCGGCACTGCAAACCCAGTACGTGTAGTTGCGCCGCGGCGCAACGACTGAACCGCGGCATCGCATGCCGCGGCTCGAAGCACAAAAGAGAACCGCCCGCACCGAGGCGACACCCGCTACTTCTTCAGCCGATGAAGGCGGACGACGCCGCTCAGGGCGGGCTCAAGGTGACGACGTAACCGTCGGCAGCGGTGGTCCAGTCGATGCTGACGGTCAGCGCATTGCAAGTCACGCTGACGGCGGCATTGGAGACGACCATCGGGGCGCTGAGCGCCGCTGTGCCCGCCGGCATCTTTTCCAAGAGGACCTTCGTTGAGCCGCCGGCCTGCAGCCAACCCGGGACGTTCTTGATGACGACGTTAACCGCCCCCGTCACACCGCCCTTGTTACCCACCACGACGATGGATTTGGCGGCGCACGCATCCTGATACGCGACGGCATCCACCTGCATTCCGGCCGTGACGCTGGTGCGCAAGCCGGTCTGATCCGCGTAGCGCTTGTAGATCCAATACTGGCTGTTCGGCTTCCAGTTGGCCGCCACGAGGGCCCCCATGTTCGAAAAGAACTCTGATCCGCCGGCCCAGTTGCTGCGCATTCCGTCGATGCCCGAGCGAGCGAATCTCGCCAGGAACCAGCCGGAGTGGCCCGGGTTCTGCTCGCCTGTCGACCCATATTCGTTGAGGTCGAAGCCTTTCACGCTCGTGATGGTGCGGCTCGAAAGCCCGCGATTGATCGTGGCCAGGTCGCCCACCGGATCGCCCCCGCCGCCGGCTTCGTGCCAGGTGATGTAATCCGGCATCACGTTGTTGGTCTTGCAGTAGTCGAGGAAGGCATTCATCCAGGAACCGCCAGCGCCCGTCGCGAGGCTCGGCCCCTCGATGATGGCGCCGGGTATCGCGGCGCGAACCTGCTCGTAGGCGTGTTTCCAGGTATCCAGCCACTGAGCCTGGGTTCCTGACCAAAAGCCGCTGTAATCGGGCTCGTTCCAGAGCTCCCACCGCACATCGGGACCCGTCATGCCAGCCGCCTGCACCTCGGCGATGAGCTGGGCCATGAAGGTGGTGAACGTCGTCCAATCCCCGCCAGCGCCGGGAAGGGGGCACGAATACTGGTAGTTGTCGCTGACCAGTATCTGCATCGGCACTCCCATCTCCTTCGCCTTCGCGTAGTACCCCTTAATCACCTTCCAGTGGCTGTCCCAGGCCGTCTGTCCGCAGCCTCCAGAGACTCCGCGGCCAGCGCGGAACCCTTTCACTTTGATGTCGCTCAACAGCGCAGTGGGCGGCTGGGTGCCGTCTTCCGAGATGCCGTAGATGAAGCCGGAACCGACATACGTCGGCGCGCCCTGGGCCATGGCCATATCGAGCGTGACTGAATCTTTGGCTGTAGGCGGCGTGGGCGGACTGCACGTCGGGCTCCCGCCCGCGCCTCCCGGTGGCGGTGTGCAAGGCGCCCCACCACCCCCCGACATTCCGCCGGTCGCTCCCGCTGTGCCTGACGCCCCACCGGCGCCTACCGACCCAGCGACGCCACCGCCGGTAGCACCGCCTTCGCCTGCCCCCGCATTCGGGCTAGCGCCGGCGCCGCCTGCCGGCTGCCCACCAGTTCCGGTGGCATTGCTCGCGCCGGCCGTGCCACCCTTTCCCGATCCGCCACCCGCTCCAGCCGGACTTCCGCCACTCGAACAAGCAGAGGCGGCAGCGACCAGGCCGACGGCACCGACCACAATGAGCAAACGGCCAAACGCCATATCGATTCTCCGACCGAGCAGGAGTGGACAACCGGAATTCGGACTTGCGCCCACTCAGATGGACACATGAATACCATAAATTTCAGGGCAAAACGCGCCAGAAGTACCCCTGAAATACTCCAGCCGTGAAGGAAACATCGCGACCTGACGGCAGCGCGCGCCGCCCCTCTGCTACTGTGCAAGGCAGAAGCAAGATGTCAGCCGCCGATGCCATTTTCGCAGGGTCGATTCCGGCCATCTACGAGCAGTATCTAGTGCCGCTGCTGTTCGAGCCCTACGCGGACGACCTAGCGCGGCGCATTGCGACGTTGCGCGACGGCGTCATGCTCGAAGTCGCGGCAGGCACGGGCGTTGTTACGCGCGCGCTTCGGGCGGTGTTGCCGGCGGAGGTACAAATCATCGCGACAGATTTGAACGAAGCCATGCTGCGCCTGGGCGCAGCGCGCGTCAGCGGCCCCGGGTTGAGCTTTCAGCAAGCCGACGCGCGACAGCTGCCCTTCGCTGACGCCTCGGCTGACGTCGTAGTGTGCCAGTTCGGGGTGATGTTCCTACCTGATAAGCGCGCCGGTTATCGTGAGGCGCAGCGTGTGCTGCGCCCGGGCGGGCGCTACCTGTTCAATGTTTGGGACCGGCTCTCGCAGAACGAGGTCTCCGAGGTCGTCAGCCACGCTGTCGCTGCGCTTTTCCCGAGCGATCCGCCGCTTTTTTTCGAGCGCACTCCGTTTGGCTACTTCGACATCGCGGTTATTCGCCGGGAGCTCGGCGACGCTGGCTTCGAAAAAGTCGAGATCGAGACGGTACAAAAGGTGACGCACGCACCGTCGGCCGAGCTCGTCGCGCTGGGCCTGTGCCAAGGCACTCCGCTGCGCGGCGAGATCGAGGCGCGCGATCCGACGCGCCTTGCCGAAGCCACCGCGGCCGCAGCCGCCGCGCTCAGTGCGCGTTTTGGTAGCGCCGGCTTCGACAATCGGATGCATGCGCACGTCGTGACCGCGCAACGCTAGAGAACTGACAGCTTCAGCAAACGTGTTGGGCGGCAAGCACGCACGCATTGCGCCTTCGCGCGCTGAGCACGCACGGTTTGCGCGTTCAGCGCGCGTGGCGCCGAGGTTCGAGATGGGACTGCTTCTTGCAGAAGGAGTTGTTCATGGCTCGGTTATTTGATCGCCTTCGTTTGCTGACGTTTACCGGCCTACTCGGCTTTTCCGCCTGCAGCCGTGGGACCTCCTCCACGCCCGAACAGGCCGCAGCAGCGCCGGGCTCGGCGACGCTTGTGTCCATGACCGTGACCGCGGACGGGTTCATTCCCTCACAAACCCATCTCAGAGTAGGGCAGCCTGTCACCCTGATCGTCACGCGCAAGATCGAACACACGTGCGCGACTGACATCGTGATCAAGGACTTCGGCGTGAGCAAGCCGTTGCCGCAGGACCAGCCGGTGGAGATCACGTTCACGCCGACCAAGCCGGGCCCCATCCACTACTCCTGTGCCATGGGGATGGTTTCGGGCGAACTGGTCGCCGAGTGAGACTCGCCGTGCGGAAGGCAGTCGTGTTGTGCGTGCTCGCGCTCAATCGCTCAGCTTGGGCGCAAGCAGCGTCGCCTGTATTGCCAACGGACGCGACCCTAACGAAGCTCATCGCGGACAGTCTCACGGCTCGCCCGGAGGTGGCGCAGGCCAAGGCGGTTGCGCACGCAAACCAGGAACGAGTCTCGCAGGTCGGAGCGCTACCGGACCCGATGCTACAGATCGGTATCCAAAACGACGGATTTCGCAGCATCGAGATTGGGCGGATGGACACGAGCTTCCTCTCCGTCATGGCCTCTCAGACCTTCCCGTGGCCGGGCAAGCTCCAACTGCGCGAGGACGCCGCCAAGCTGGGCGCCAGTCAAACTCTGAAGGCGGTAGCACGCTTACAGCTGTCCACCGAGGCTGACGTTCGGCGCGAGTACCTCGATTTGGTCCTCGTTCGCGATCGCCTGGTGCTGCTGGATCAACTCGAGGTCATCTGGCGGCGGTCACGAGACGTGGCGCAGTCGAGGTATGCGACCGGCGCGCAGTCGGATGTGCTGCGCGCGCAGCTCGAGCTCAACCGCATCGAACAGCGCCGCTTTGCGCTGCAGGCTCGAGAGCAGAGCCGGGCGCAGGCGCTCAACCGACTAAGCGTCCACCCGCTTGCAGACGCGATCGATACGAGCGCCACTCACGTCCGAGACCTTGCTGTGCTCGCTCCGCTCGAAAGAGTCTTCTCGTCGCAGCACGCGCTCGCGCGCAGCCCCGAGCTGGCAGCAGCGCGCCTCGGCACGACGCGCGCGAACAACGCGCTCTCGCTAGCCGAAAAATCCTACTACCCGGACCTGACGGTAAGCGCCGGCATCATGTATCGCGGACAACTGCCAGCGATGTGGCTCGCGACGGTTGCCGGCCCCTTGCCCATATTTGCAGGCGCCAAACAGAACCGCGCCGTCGCTGAAAACGAAGCTTGGTTGGGCGCGGCCAAGAACGAAGTTAGCGCGCTCGAGCAGCTGCTGCTTTTGCGCAGCGAAGAGCGGCGCGTCGCGTTCTCGTCGTTGCGAAAGGAGGTCGCCCTGTACCAGCAGGCTTTGCTCGTTCAGTCGGCGGCCACCAGTGAAAGCACACTCGCCCAGTACGCCGTGGGCAAGCTGCCTTTCGCTTCGGTCCTGGAAGCCAACGCCGGCTATATTGCTGACCAGGAAGCGTATCTGGAGACCGTCGCGGCGGCGCACCGGCTACTCATCGCCGAGGTCGAGGTAAGTCTTGCCGCGTCCCCGATGCCACTCGAGGCGGCGAACTCCTCCGCGATGACGACGACCGGCAACGGTCAAAGTGAAGCGTCGCCCTCGAGCATGTGAAGGTCAGCATGACAATCCCACCTACGGATATCCCGATTCTGGCCCCCCCGAGGCGCACGTTCGGCATTGGAGCGTTGGCCGTGGTCGCCGTGCTCAGCATCGCGGTTGCGATCCCAGCCGCGCTCGCGGTCTCTTACGAGCTGCGGTTGGGAGCGCAGCAAAGCGTGCCGGGGGCGACACCGACGCTCTACCAGTGTCCCATGCACCCCTCGATCATCCGGGACCATCCCGGTGTTTGCCCGATTTGCGGGATGAAACTGGTCAAAATCGAGAACAGTAAGTCGAACACGGACACGAAGCTTCCGGAAGAGCGCCGGATTCTTTTTTATCGCTCGCCCATGGACCCGAAGCTGACATCGAAGACACCGCGTCAGGACGAAATGGGCATGGACTTCGTGCCAGTTTACGAGGAAGACGCCGGAGCGCGTCCGCTGATTCCAGGACTCGCCGTGGTGGAGATCGACCCGACGCGGCAACAGCTGATTGGCCTGCGCACCGCGGAGGTGACTCAGGGTCCCGTTGGCGGAGCCTGGCGCACCGTGGGCCGTGTCGCTATCGACGAGACACGAGTCCGGCACATCAACTTGAAGGTGTCAGGCTTCGTCGAGCATATCTACGTCGACTTTGTCGGCAAGCGAGTAAAGAAGGGGGATCCACTGTTCTCGATGTACAGCCCCGATCTGCTGGCAGCTCAGAGCGAATACCTGGTTGCGCTGAAGACGAAGTCCGCGTTGTCTGGTACCGGAAACGACGCCGATGGGCTGCTCAGCGCGGCGCGCAGCAAGCTCGAGCTTTGGGATGTTCCCGCTGCCGACGTTCGGCGCCTCGCGAGCACCGGCCAAGTGACGAAATCCTTGACCGTGTATTCCCCGCTCGCAGGCGTGGTCACCAAGAAAGACGTCGTCGAGGGCATGAAGCTCGACGCGGGTGCAATGCCATACGAAATCGTCGACCTGTCGTCGGTTTGGGTGCTGGCCGATGTCTACGAAAGCGAGCTGCGCTTCGTGGCAGAGAACATGCCCGCGACCCTGAAGCTGACGGCATTCCCGAATCGCGAGTTCAAGGGCAAGGCCGCCTTCATCGATCCACTACTCGACCCCGACACGCGCACAGTCAAGGTCCGCTTGGCGTTCGCCAATACCACCGGCGAGCTCCGCCCGGGCATGTTTGGTGAGGTGGTTCTGTTAGGAACACCCCGCGACGGGCTCAGCATTCCAGCAGATGCGGTGATCGACTCTGGCACTGAAAAATTGGTGTTCGTGGCGATTGGGGCGGGCAAATTCCAACCTCGGACTGTGAAGGTCGGCGCGAGTGATGAAACAAATGTCGAGATCGTGAGCGGCTTGACGTTGGGCGAGCGAGTCGTGACTCGCGCTAACTTCTTGGTCGATTCCGAATCACGCCTTCGGGCGTCGCTCGCTGAGACGTCGGCGGGAGTGACCTTCCCGGTGGCTCCCGAGAGCGCGCGTGTGTTGCCAGCCACTACAGAGCCCGTCGCGCCGAAGCCATGATCAAGGCAATTATCGCCTTCTCTGCCGCAAATCGCTACCTCGTGATCGCGGGCACGGTCGTGGCCCTGGTGTTCGCTTGGTGGTCGATGCGCACCATACCCCTCGACGCCTTACCAGACCTCTCCGACACGCAGGTAATCATCTACTCGCGCTGGGACCGAAGCCCTGACATCATCGAAGATCAGGTCACGTATCCAATCACCACGGCGCTGCTCGGCGCGCCGAAAATCAAAGCGATCCGCGGTTTTTCGGACTTCGGCTACAGCTACGTGTATGCGATCTTCGAAGACGGCACGGACACCTATTGGGCTCGCACGCGCGTCCTCGAATACCTGTCGAAGATCACGGCACAACTGCCAGCAGGGGTAAAGGTCGAGCTCGGGCCGGATGCTTCCAGCGTGGGCTGGGTCTTTCAATACGCGCTCGTCGATAAGACCGGAAAGCACTCGTCCGACGAGCTGCGTTCGTACCAGGACTGGTTTTTACGGTACGCGGTGCAGAGCGTGCCAGGTGTATCCGAGGTCGCCACCGTGGGTGGGCAGGTTCGCCAGTATCAGGTGACAGTCAATCCGAACCTCCTGGCAGCCTACAAGCTTCCGCTGAACGTCGTAATCGATGCGGTTCGAGCAGGAAATAGCGATGTCGGGGGGCGTCTGGTCGAGCTGTCGGGGCGCGAGTACATGGTGCGCGGTCGCGGCTACGTCAAGAACATCCACGACATCGAAGACATCGTGCTGCGCGCAAGCGGTGGCACTCCGGTGCGGATCAAGGACGTGGCGAGCGTCGCGCTGGGCCCCGAAATGCGTCGCGGCGTGGCGGATTACAACGGCACTGGGGACGCGGTCGGAGGGATCGTGGTCATGCGCGAGGGCGAAAACGCGCTCAGCGTCATCGGGCGCGTGAAAGCCAAACTGGAGGATGTGAAGGCGTCGCTACCGAGCGGCGTGCAGATTATCACTACCTACGACCGTTCGGAGCTGATCGAACGTGCCATCGACACGGTGAAACACAAGCTGATCGAGGAGATCATCGTCGTCTCCATCATCATCCTGATCTTCTTGTGGCACTTCCCGTCGTCAATCATTCCCATCGTCACGATTCCCGTCGCCTTGGCGCTGGCGTTCATCCCCATGAAGCTCATGGGCCTCAACGCGAACCTGATGTCGCTGTCTGGCATCGCGATCTCGATTGGCGTTCTGGTCGACGGCGCGATCGTCGAGGTCGAGAACGCCTACAACAAGATCTATCATTGGCAGAAAGACGGCAAGAAGGGAGACTTCCACCAGGTGCGGCTGGAGGCGCTGATGGAAGTGGGCCCGGGCGTCTTCTTCTCGCTGATGGTTATCGCCGTCGCCTTCATGCCGGTCTTCACCTTGCTGGACCAAGAGGGTCGTCTATTCAGACCGCTAGCAATCTCCAAGACGCTTGCCATGGCAATCGCGGCAGTCCTAGCGATCACGCTCGACCCTGCGCTGCGCATGCTGTTCGCGCGCATCGACCCGTTTCAATTCAGACCGCGTTTTCTGGCCTGGATCGCGACGCAGCTCTTGGTCGGGAGATACCACTCCGAAGAACGCCATCCGGTGAGTCGTCTGCTGCACCGCTTGTACGAGGGGCCGTGCCGGTTCGTGTTGCGCCACCCGAAAGCTACGATTGGTACGGCGCTCCTGATCGTCGCGAGCGCGGTCCCCTTGTACGCGCGGCTCGGTTCCGAGTTCATGCCACCGCTGGCCGAAGGCACCATCTTGTTCATGCCGTCGGCGGTCGAGCCGGGCATGTCGGTGGCCGAAGCGGAGAAGGTGCTCCAGCTCCAAGACAAGGTCCTGATGACCTTTCCGGAAGTCGAGCGCGTCTTCGGCAAGGCCGGGCGCGCCAACACCTCGACTGATCCGGCGCCCTTCACCATGATGGAGACCACAGTCCTGCTCAAGCCTGAGAGCCAATGGCGCGAGAAGCCGCGCTGGTACTCGGCATGGGCGCCGCGCTGGCTCAAGACTGTGTTTCGCAGCTTCTGGCGCGACCGCGTCACCTCCAGCGAGCTGGAGGATCAAATGAATCAAGCGCTCCAAATCCCCGGCATCTCCAACGCCTGGACGATGCCCATCAAGGGGCGCCTCGACATGCTTTCCACCGGCGTTCGTACGCCTGTCGGCATCAAGATCATGGGCGCTGATCTGGGGACCATCGAGCGCATCGCTAAGGAAACCGAGGCCATCGTCTCCCGGGTTCCTGGCACCCGCAGCGCCTACGCAGAGCGGGTCGCTGGAGGATATTTCTTGGACTTCGTCCTCAAGCGCGACCGACTGGCGCGCTACGGCCTGTCAATCGACGACGCCAACACGATGGTCATGACGGCAGTCGGTGGCGACAACCAAAGCATGACGGTCGAGGGCCGCGAGCGCTATGGCATCAACGTGCGCTACGCCCGCGACTATCGCGATGATCTCCCGGCCTTGCGCCGAGTGCTGCTCCCGCTTCCCAGCGGTCTTGGGCAGATCCCGATGGAGGAGATTGCGGACGTCGGCCTCGCGCACGGGCCGTCAATGATCCGCGACGAAAACGGGATGCTCGCCGGCTACGTGTACGTCGACTTCGATACGGCCAAAACCGACGTCGGGCACTTCGTCGAGCTTGCCAAGCGCGCGGTAGCTTCCAACGTGAAAATCCCTCCCGGCTACATCATGGCCTGGAGCGGTCAGTACGAGAGCATGCTGCGAGTGCGCGAGCGCCTGAAGCTGATCTTGCCACTGACGCTAGTGCTGATCTTCGTTCTCTTGTACATAAATACCAAGTCTGCATTCAAAGCCAGCGTCGTGATGCTCGCTGTTCCATTCTCGGGAGTGGGCGCGATGTGGCTTCTTTGGTTGCTCGGCTACAACATTTCGATCGCAGTCTGGGTCGGCTTGATCGCATTGATGGGCCTCGATGCGGAAACCGGCGTGTTCATGCTCTTGTTCTTGGACCTATCACACGACGCATTCAAAAAGGAGGGCCGGCTCAACAGCGTGCACGACCTCGTAGAAGCGGTCGTGCACGGTGCGGTGAAACGCGTGCGTCCGAAAGCCATGACCGTCTGCGCTGCGTTGCTCGGCCTCTTACCCATCATGTGGTCAACGGGGACCGGCGCAGACCTGATGAAGAGAATCGCGGCGCCCATGGTGGGCGGACTCTTGACGAGTTTCATCATGGAGCTACTCGTCTATCCCCCGATCTACTTCCTCTGGCGGAAGCGCCAACTGACTACCGTCATGGCTGACTCACGCGCGGGCGCACAGCCTGCGGCCGGAGAGCCAGCCAGTCCTGCCGGCCTCGCGCGATCCTGACGAATCCGCGCGAACCCACACCAAGTGGTGGTCAGTGCATGTCAGCGCCGCTCGCCGTTCCCGGCTCCGGCTGGGACGCGTGCTGAGCGACCGAGGCCAGTAACATCTCCAAGCTCGTCATGGTGTGGGGTTTGTCCAAGAAGCCGATAACTTGAGGCTCCTTCAGTAGCGCAGAGGCGTCCTCGGCCTGAAATCCGCTGGTGATGATCACCGGAAGATCGGTCCGTACGAGCCGGAGCTGCTCGAGAGTCTGCTCGCCAGATTGCTCGGGCATCGTCAGATCGAGGATCACGAGGTCGACCGCCTCCGGGTGCTCTTTCAGGAGCTGGAGCCCGCGTGCGCCGCTATCGGCAGTCACGACTTGGTGACCGAGCTCAATCAGCATTCTGGCTGTCACTAAACGTACCGCGGGCTCGTCATCAATGAGCAGAATAGTGCGGGCCGCTGGCGCCGGCGCCGACCTAACACGACCGAGGGATGGACGGGGCAACGAGTCGTGCGCCACCGGCAGCAGGATGATGAAGCTCGTTTCCTGCGACATCGGGTCGACACCGAGCCAGCCGCGGTGCGCCTGCACGATACCAGCGGCGGCGGCCAGACCCATCCCCCGCCCCGCTCCTTTCGTGGAGAAGAAGGGCTCAAACAGCCGCTGACGTGCCTCAGGGCGAATGCCGACACCGGTATCGCTGACGCTAACTTTCACGTAGTCGCCGACGGCGATCCCGTAGGCTTCGTGGCTCGGCGCCTCGAGCCGCACTGATTCGCTATGCAGGGTCAAGGTGCCGCGCGTTCCTTCCATCGCGTCCAGCGCATTGAGGATTAGATTCGTCACGACTTGGCGCAGCTGAAATCGATCGGCGCCGACTAACGGCAGCTTATCGCCGAGCGCGAGGACCAGGTGGGCTTTGGATTCGATAGTGGCGTGCAGCAAGCGCAGCGCCGCCGAGAGCTCCGCGTTGATCTCTAACGCTTGAATAGCGAGACTCCGCCGACCGGCGTACGCCAGCATTTGCTTGCTCAGCTGCGCTGCTTCTGCGGCGAACACCAAGATCTCGGACAGGCAATGTGGCACCATCGGCGAGGCGTCACTCGAAACGTTGCGCAGAGCGATCTCTGCGTTGCCGACCACGCCGCACAGCAGGTTGTTGAAGTCGTGCGCGACTCCACCCGCCATCACGGCCAGGCTCTGCAGCGCCTGGCTGCGCTGCAGCTCTCGCTCCAGGTCCCGCTGCCGGCGCTCAGTCACGACGCGATCGGTGAAATCCCGAATCACCCGTAGTGTCAGATTGTCGCGCGATGCGTTCGGATCGAACCGTGTTTCGGTAACGAGCAGCAGCCTGCTGGGATTCTCTTCGAGGACGACTTCATAGGAGCGGCGTTCACCGATGTTTGGTGTCGAGAGAGCGAGCGTGCGCCGGCTCTCCTCGGTCAAGAACTCGGCGAAGGGTTTGGTCGCAAGCTCGTCGCGCGCGACACCCAACGTTCCGACGAGCGCGCGGTTGGCGAAGACTGCGCGCTCCTGCGAATCAAAAAGCCCGACTCCTTCACCCAGGCTTTCCACGAGCGCGCGTTGCAAAGCCTCACTCTGCTGCAGCAACGCTTCGCTTTGCTTGCGTGCTCGAATCTCGCGGCGCAGCTCAGCGTTCATCCCCAGCGCACTCCGGCGCGAGTCCAGCACGAGTCCGAGCCCGCCGGCGAGCACGAGTTTGACGAGCAACGCGATAATGCTGGCGGTCGGCCCCGTTTCCGGACTTAGAGGGAGCTGTAGCGCTTGGCCACGATCGATGAACGCGATGCCGGCAATCACGACGAGGGCACCCCGCACCCCGAGCCACACCGCGGCCAAAAGGCAAATGCCTAGCCCGAGTAGAAACGCGGCATTTCCAACCAGATCATGCACCGCGCCGAACGAGCCTTGGTAGGCAAGCACTAGCGCGGCGAGGATGGCAGACCGCATCCCCACCTCACGGCGCGTGCGTTCCCGCGCAGCATGGCGGGCGCGTTCCGCTGGCAACCGCGCGAGAAAGCGGCCGGGCCACGGTTGCTTCGGTTGAACGGAGGCATCACCGCCGTCTGAGACCAACATCAGGACTGGTCTTAGGCCTTCACGGTCGCCCCATCAAGGGGCGGTTCATGCGCGGCGAACGCCCCGAGCATTTGGCAGCCGGGTCCAGCAACCGACGAGGGCTGGGCCCAGCGAGACTGAAAATCACTGATTTCTCAGCGAGCCGTGAATCCGCCGTCGATGAGCAGCGTGGCGCCGTTGATGAGCGCGGCCGCGGGCGACGCGAGAAACACCACCGCACCGCACACATCCGCAGGCTCACCCACGCGGCCGAGCGGGATCTTGCTCAGGAGGTCGCTACGAAAAGCGTCGTTGTCCAACCACTTCAGCGTGCCCGGAGTGCGAATGAACGTGGGCGCGACGCCGTTGACATTCACTTGGTGGGGGCCCCACTCGACCGCCAGGCATTTGGTCAAATGAGCGATTGCAGCCTTGGTCATGCAATACACGGATTCAGTAGCTAAGCCGACGAAGCCTGCTTGCGAGCTCAGCATGACGATCTTGCCGTGGCGATTCTGAACCATGTGCCGGCCGACCTCTTGGCTAACGAAAAACGTGCCTTTCAAGTTCACGTTCAGCGTGTCATCGAAGTCTGCTTCCGTTACGTCTAGAGCGGGCGCGGGCGGGCCAATGCCTGCATTGTTGACCAAGATGTCGATGCGCCCGAAATGCGCGATGGCCTCTGCCACGGCCAGACGGATCTGCTCGCGCTGCGTAATGTCCATTTGCACCGGCAACGCTCGCCGGCCCAGCGCACGAATCCGTTCCGCGAGTGCCGCGCCCGAAGTGCGGTCGCGCAGGCCGAGCACCACATCCGCGCCAGCCTCCGCCAACGCCAAGGCGATCGCGCTGCCGAGGCCGCGTGCTGCGCCAGTGACGAGCGCGACCTGCCCAGCGAGGTCGAAGCGCACGGGGGACCAGGTTTCGGGAAGCGCGCGGTCGACCATTACCGGCATTTCTTGCAAGAAAGGAGCGGCACGTCAAACGTGGCACGGCTGCCAACTCCGATCGTGAGGCACGACCCGCGTTTTTTTTCAGCACCCTGTCGATCTGGACCCACGCGGTTCGTCGCTCGAATAGAACCAGGGCTGCCCAGCCCACCAACCAGGAGCCACATTATGCGTTTCATGATTCTCGTTCCCGCAAATAAGGAATCCGAGGCAGGCCAGCTCCCCGACGAGCGCGGGCTTACCCTCATGGGCAAGTACAACGAGGAGCTCGTGAAGGCCGGCGTCATGCTGGCGGGCGAGGGCCTGCATCCTACGTCGCGCGGGACACGGGTCACGTTCGACGGCGCCAAACGCGCCGTCGTTGACGGACCCTTCACGGAATCCAAGGAGCTCATCGCGGGCTACTGGATCTTCCAGTGTAAGTCGCGCGAGGAGGCGGTAGAGTGGATCAAGCGCGCGCCCTTCGATCAGATCCACGGCCAGCCCGTGCAGGTCGAGATCCGTCAGATCTTCGAGTCGGAGGAGTTCGCGGCGAGCGACCCGAGCGGCGAACTGCGTCGCAAGCAGCAGGAGCTCCGCGAGGCGGCCTCACGAATCAAGTGAGGCGAGCGCGGGCGGCAAGTCCTGTTCGCTTTTGCCGGGGGCCGTAGTAAAGCTGCGGGCCCACATGATTTCAGCCTGGTTTTGGCGGTCGGCGCTCGGACTGGCAATCTTGGCCAGGCCCGCCCAGGCCGGTGCAACACCGAGTGATGTGCCCACGTTTGGGTATCGCGCACCGGCCGAGTGCCCCGCCAGTGTGGTTTTTTCGGCTCAAGTGGCGGCGCGCACGGCGGTCTGGCTTGCCCCCTCAGCGCCGTTCGCGGTCACTGTTGCGATCGATCAGGGCGCGCAAGGGTTTCTCGGGCGCGTTACCTTCGCGCGCGCGGAGCAGCGTACCGTGCGCGAGCTGCAGGCTACGGGCTGCAACGAGCTCGTGCAGGCGCTCGCGTTCATCGTTGCCGTGCTTGTCGATCCCCAGGCGAGCGCCACATTGCCCCCAGCTGCCGCGCCAGGCGAGCCGGTCGTCGTTGTGCCGGCGCCGCC
>JBDTYJ010000110.1:0-15508 GCA_040005755.1 Pseudomonadota bacterium | reverse complement strand
CGCCGCGAGCTCGCCCGCGAAGTACGCCTCCAGCGCGCGTCGGGCGACGGATGTGCGCGTCACTTCGCGCAGTGCCACGTTCGCCTTGCGGTAGTAACGAGCGAGCAGGCGGAGCATGCGCGCTTCGTGGTCTTCCCAATCGATGAAGCGCACTTTCGCATGGTCGTCACTGACCAGCAGCATTCGCCCCGTTGGGGTGGTGAAGCGTTCGAGCTGAAATGTTTCGGTTTGCATGGGTAACCTCGGGCTGGGGCCAAGTGTTGCCGCCACCAGAGGCCTCGGCTGGCGGAATTCGGACATGGACCGCTGCAGACCGTCGTCAATGTTTCGTGTCCGAAAACCGCTAGAGTGAGCTCGCGCGGCGTGGCACAGCATAGTCATGGATCTCGACCACGACGCTTGCTACCGCGTGATCGTTCAGCGTGATGCGCGCTTCGACGGCCGCTTCTTCACGGCCGTGAAGACCACGGGCATTTATTGTCGCCCGGTGTGCCCTGCGCGCACGCCGCATTCGAAGAACGTCGCTTTTTATCCAACGGCCGCTGCAGCGCAGGAGGCGGGGTTTCGCCCGTGTCTGCGCTGCCGCCCTGAAACCGCGCCGGACATGGGCGCTTGGCGCGGCACGTCCAACACGGTGGCGCGCGCGCTGTCATTGATTGAGCTGGGCGCATTGGACGAAGGGAGTGCCCCGGCGTTGGCGGAACGCTTGGGGCTGGGTGAGCGTCAATTGCGGCGCCTATTTCGTGAGCACCTCGGCGCTTCGCCGGTTGCGGTCGCGCAGACGCGGCGGGTGCTCTTGGCCAAGCAATTGATCCACGAAACGCGCCTACCCATGACCGAGATCGCGTTCGCTTCGGGCTTCGGTAGTGTACGGCGCTTCAATGAAACCTTCAGCGCGCTGTTTGGGCGCGCGCCCGGCGAGTTGCGCCGTCTCGGAGGCGAGGAGGTTGGTGCCGGCAAGGAGGGCGAATTTAGTCTTTTACTGCGTTATCAGCCTCCCTACGACTGGCCTGCCATGCTCGCCTTCTTGAGTCAGCGCGCGATTGCCGGCGTTGAGCACGTGGCCGACGGCGTCTACTCGCGCAGCATTAGTCTGGGTGGCGCGCCGGGCCTGCTCTCGATTCGACCTGCACCGGGCAACGCCCTGTGCGCCAAGATCCGCATCGCAAAGCTCGCCATGCTGCCCTCGGTCATTGCGCGCTTACGCCGCGTCTTCGACTTGGCAGCCGATCCATTCGCCATCGCCGCGCACCTTGCCCAAGATCCGGTGCTCGCGCCGCTCGTGAAGAAGCGCCCAGGATTGCGCGTGCCGGGCGCGTGGGATGGCTTCGAGCTGGCGATGCGCGCGGTGCTTGGCCAACAGATCACTGTCGGCGCTGCGGTCCTGCTCGCCAAGCGCCTGGTCGCAAAGTACGGACAGCCGCTGGTCAACCCAGAGCCGTGCCTCACACACCTCTTTCCTACGCCAAAGGCGCTGGCGAATGCCGATCTCAGTACGCTCGGTATGCCCAAGAGGCGGGCGGCCACGCTTTCTGCCGTCGCGGCAGCCATCCTGAAGAAGCCCGATCTGCTCGGCGCAAACTGCGATTTGAACGAGGCCGTGCGCCGCCTGTGCGCTATCCCGGGCGTCGGAGAGTGGACAGCGCACTACATCGCGCTCCGTCAACTGCGTGAACCGGATGCATTCCCCGCCACCGACGTCGGTGTGCTCCGTGCCTTGGCAGATGCGACGGGCCATCGACCCACGGCGAGCGAAGTCTTACGCAGGGCCGAGCGTTGGCGCCCTTGGCGCGCATACGCCGCGCAGCACTTGTGGGCCGCGTAGGGCGGCACCGGCCGCGCGCTGGCCTGTGCACTTAGAAAATTGTCTTGTTGATCGAACTCCGAGTGAGCCCGGAACGCTGGCACGGTAGCGATGACGATTCTATGAAATCACACTTAAATTGAGCTGGAATGAGCTGGTGCAGCACTTAAGACATTGGGACATGCTTGCGTATTGGCGAGGCCCGAGGAGATGTCGATGAGCAACTGGACGCGGCTGTGGATAATGCTGATGCTTGGCACGGCGCCGGCGTTGGTTGCGTGCGTGGACGGGAGCCTGCCGTCAGGCCAGAACGCGCCTTCGGCCAGCATGACCAGCTTGGCAGGCGGTGGCGGCATTCTCGGCCCTGACGGTAAAGTTGCAGACGGCTCGTGCAAAGACGTGCTGACGGATCCGGCTCACTGCGGTACTTGCAGCCACTCCTGTGCTGCGGGTCAGAGTTGCGCGCAAGGCGTGTGCAGCGCCGGCACGGTGAAGTGTACGGCCCCGCAAACCGCCTGTAACGGCGCGTGCGTAGATCTGACGGCGACCGCAAACTGCGGCAAGTGCGGCAACGCCTGTGCGACTGGTCAGAGTTGCACGGCTGGCGCGTGTGTGTGCCCGACCGGCCAAACCGCGTGCAACGGTATTTGCGTGGACACGCAAACGAACAGCGACAACTGCAGCGCGTGCAACCAACCGTGCGCGACGGGCGCGGCATGCGCCGCGGGCGCCTGCGCCTGCGCGACCGGCCAAACCCTGTGCAACGGCGTGTGCGTCGACACCACGCAAAGCGAGGCCAACTGCGGTGCGTGCGGCCAAGCATGCGCAATGGGCGCCACGTGCAGCGCGGGCAAGTGCTTGATGGGCGCCGGCGCGGACGGTTGCTCGGGACCCGCGCTCGGCGTCACATTGAAAGCCATCGACGTTTATCAAACCGTGAAAGTCGGCGTGATGAACGGCGGCGCAGAGGTCGGCGTCGACAAACGCACCAGTGACGTGATCACCGGTCGCCAAACCATGTTCCGCGTGTCGGTAAACGTGGACGCGGGCTTCGCGGCGCGGCAGCTGTCCGCGCGCGTGACCGTGAACAACGGCATGACCACGAGCCAGTACTTCGCCAAACAAGCCATCAGCAAGAGCTCGGTCGAAACGGACACGGCGAGCACGTTCCAAGTCTACGTGCCGCCGGAACAAATCACCGCAGATACGCGCTATTCGGCTGAATTAGTGGAGTGCGGCACAGGCTCGGGAACTGCTGGCAAAGCGCGCTTTCCCGCGACGGCCGATCTGCCGCTCGGCGCGCGCCACACCGGCGGCGTGAAGGTAAAAATCATTCCGCTGCTCTCGAACGGCGCTCTCCCCGATACCTCGGACGCCGCGCTGGACATCTACAAGCAGCAGTTGATGGCCATGTACCCGATTGACTCGGTCGAGTTCACGACCGGAACGCAACTCAGCATCCCCTATCCGGTGGATTGGGAAGGCACTCTGGATCAGCTGCGCGCCAAGCGGAAAACCGAGAATCCGCCTGCTGACGTGTATTACTTTGGCTTGCTCAAGCCGGTCAATTCGTTTGCCACCTTCTGCGGCGGAGGGTGCACTACCGGCATTGGCTATGTTGCCGACGCGAAGTCCGGCATGTTGCGCGTGGCAATGGGCGTTGGCTTCTCGGACCGCTTCTCCGCGCAGACGATGGCGCACGAGCTGGGGCACAATCACGGCAGGAACCACGCGCCCTGTGTGCCAAGTGGCGGCGAGATCAGCGGAGTCGATCCGATGTACCCCTTCCCAGATGGGACCACGGGGGTCATCGGCTACGACTCGCGCAGTAAGGCCTTATTGAGCGCCAAAGGCACTGATTTGATGGGCTACTGCAGCAACGTGTGGCTCAGCGAGTACACCTACGGTGGGATCACCGAGCGCGTCGCACTAGTGAACGGCGCGCAGACGCAGGCGCTCGAGCCGCACACGTTACGACCCTGGCGCGTGCTGATCTTGGCCACGAAGGGCGAACGTTGGGGCGCGCCGATCAGCGAGCCAAGTGCAGCGGAGGGCAGCGCCGAGCCCGCGACCATTCTCGACGCAGACGGAAACGAGATCGAGCAGGTCACGGTTTACCGGACAGAAATGTCCGACGGGTTTGGGAGCGTGGTGATGGTGCCGGAACCGGACAGCGGCTGGGCGGCAGTGCGGGTGGCGGGCGCTGCGGCGATCGCGTTCTGAGCTTCTTGGCGGCGCGCCCCTGCTGGTGGCGCGCTGAGTGAGGGACATTTCCAAACCACCGCGGCGCTTTGCGAGCGCTGCAGCATTGGGTTAGTGGCTTGCCAATGTGAGTCGCGGTAGTACCAAATTTCCACCTCGCTCATGCGCCTCGCCATCGTTGCAGCTTCCTCGTACGAGGAGAACGGACAGGTCACGCCGATCCCGAACGCGGAAATCGACGTGCAGTTGTTCGGTGAGCGTTTGGCTGAGGCGGACGCAGGCTTTGCCGTACACGTGTTTCAGGCGCAGCGCGGGCTAGCGGAGGGGATTGAAGAGATTGTCGCGGCGTTGCCGGAGCGCCCCGAGGCTTTGATCTTTTACTTTTGGGGGTATGCGCTGCTGAGCGAAGAGCGAGGGGCAACGCTGCTGCTCGACGGCCCGAAGCTTTCGTCCTTCACGCTCGCGCGGCTGCGCCGCCTGCTCAGTGAGTTAGCCCAAGTCTCGCTCGTCATTTTAGACACCACACTTGCCGAAGGCTCAGTCGGCGCCCCGATTGACGCCGTGCGCGCCATGGGCGCCGCGCTCAGCAGTGGTGACTCCAACGTCTCGAGTCTGATCGCCGCGCGCGTACCCGGGCAGCGGGTGACTCAGGGCCCACCGCCCTTCACCGGCCTGCTGCAAATGATTTTGGACGAACAGACCGGGAACGCGCAGGCGCTCACACCGGAAGCTCTGTTTCGAGCCATGCAGGCGGAAGAGGTGATGTTCGCCGATATCCCAGCGGCAGGCTGCTTTCTCGGCCAGCGAGGCTTCGACTTGGTCGCCGGCGAGGCAGCGTCGGGCAGCGCCCCCGTGCCACGTGCTTACGAAGACACGGATGAAGTGACGGCCCCGCACGCGTCGAAAAAGCGTGGTCCAAAGCCTCCTCCTCCGCCGCCACCTCCGCTCGCCCGCCCGCCGATTCGCTCCGCGGTGCTGTCCATCGTCGACATCGACATCGACATCGACATCGTCTCGGAACCGGACGCCGCCCCGGCGCCGGACTCGGGCGCTACCGGCGGCAGCGTTTCGCTCCCGAGCTCCGCCCCGCCGGCTTCGAGTGCCGCTTTGTACTGTCGGCAATTGCTGGCTGAGTTCGAGCGCGTCGCGGACCGCGACGGCGCCTACCGCGCGGCCATGTGCCTGGAAGCGCTGGGCGAAGCGGACATCAACGAATCGCTGCTTGCGAGCACGCACCGCCCCGAGGGCCTGCAAGCCGTGCGCGGCGTGCTTTCGTATGCGGATTGGCAGCAGCGCCTGTGCGCCGGTTGCGATGAGCCGCAAACCGTCGCGCTCTTAGGCTCTCTGGGTTCAGCGCTGTGCCGCGTTGGTTTTCAGCACGCGCGCCGCATGCGCCGCGAGGTCGTGCTCCCCGAAGAAGCTCGTCAAGATCCGGAAAAGAGCACCACAACGCTGGCCAAGACGCTGCACTGGGCTGCTCGCCTCTTGTGCGTGTCCGCGAGCGAGCTTTATGTGCTGCCAGAAGTGCCCGGGACGATCAGCTTCGTGCCGGGTCCCGAGCAGCCAAAGCTCAGCTGCGCCCGCTCCCTCGGCAGCGGTTTTAGCCTACCCGAGCTGGTGTGCCTGTGGGCGCGCGAGCTCTCGTTCGCGCGCGTGGAGCAAGCGGCGCTCTGCTACTTCCCGGATGCCACGGAGCTGTCGCAGTTGCTGCTCGCGGCGTGCGCGGTCGGTGGCGCGACGAATCTACGCGCCATCGGCACTGAGGCGAAGCGCCTCGCCAGCGGCCTCAAGCGCGAAGTGCGCGGCGCCGCGCTGGAGGCCTTGAGTGCTGCTGCAGGGGCGTTCCCTGTGCACGCGGCCGAAGCTCACGCGGAAGCCTTCATTCGTTCGGCCGAGTTCGTAGCGCGCCGTGTAGCACTCGTCGCCTGCGGCGACCTGGAGCTCACCCTGAAGCTGGACCGCCGCTTCCCGCGCGGCGGCCTCAGCACGGCGGAAGAACGTCGCGCCGATCTGATGCGCTTCACGATCAGCTCGGAATTCGGGCACATCCGTCACGCGCTTGGCATCGCGCGCACGTAGTCACGTGCCCGTTGCCGCGCAGCGGGAACAAGAGTCAGCGGCGCGAGGCGTGCGCCGCCGCACTCATGCCGTAGCTCTTGCTGGGTTTCGCCGCGCTGCGTCGTTCGCAAAGCGTTCGAGCATGCGCTCGGTGGTCGAGAAATCCACACACGCGTCGGTGATGCTTTGGCCGTAGGTGAGGTCGGCGCGGTTTCCCGTGAGCTCCTGTTTGCCGCCCGCGATGTTGCTCTCGATCATCACGCCCAGCAGGTGGTCGGAACCCGCGCGCAGCTGTGCGCCAATTTCTGCCAGCACCTCCGGTTGCTGCAAGTGATTCTTGCCGCTGTTGTCGTGGCTGCAATCGACCAGCATGCGCGCGTTGGTCTTGGCACGGCTCAACGCGGCGGCTGCGGCACTTACCTGCGCGGGCGAGTAGTTCGGCCCGGAATTCCCGCCGCGCAGGACGAGATGCGTGTGCGGGTTACCGCGCGTGCGCACCACGCCAACATGCCCGCTCGGATCCACGCCCAGGAAGCTGTGCGGGCGCGAAGCGGCGATCATGGCATTGATTGCGACGCTCAGCCCGCCATCAGTGCCGTTCTTGAAGCCCACCGGCATGGATAGCCCGGAGGCCATTTCACGGTGCGTTTGGCTCTCGGTGGTGCGCGCTCCAATCGCCGTCCAAGACACCAGGTCCGCGATGTATTGCGGGATAATTGGATCCAGCATTTCGGTCGCAGCGGGCATGCCCAACTCGGCCAAATTCAGGAGCAAGCGCCGCGCGCTGCGGATGCCGGTTGGAATGTCGTTGCTGCCATCGAGCCGCGGGTCGTTGATCAGCCCCTTCCAACCCACGGTGGTGCGCGGCTTCTCGAAGTACACGCGCATCACGATCAGCAACTCCTCCGCGTAGCGCTTCTTCAACCCGAGGAGCCGCCCGGCGTAATCGATCGCGGCGTCCGGATCGTGAATCGAGCACGGGCCCACGATAACCAGCGAGCGCTGACTTTCACCATGTAAAACGGCCTCGATCTCTTGCCGCGCGCCGAATACCACGCTGGCGGCGCGTTCCGACAACGGCAGCTCACTCGTCACTTCATTGGGGCTCTTGAGCAATGTCGTGTCCACGATTCGGAGGTCTTTGGTTTCGAGCATGGGATTTTCGGGAGTTCGGAGTTGCGCGACTGAAATCGAGGTACAAAAGCGAAAAACCCCCGGGCGCCTCGGCGACCAGGGGTTGTTTGCGTTCTCTGCTGTCGTATTCAGAAGAGAAGGCGAGGCCCTGACGCCGCGTTTACCGCGTGCCAATAGCCAAACCAGAACTGAAAACGGACAGGACGCATTAGGGCCCACATACCATACGGGAGGTGGCCGTTTCGCGCAAGGCCTGAGCCGCACAGAAAAAGCCGCGCGTCGCCACGCCAGCTAAAGTGCGGGAATTCCTCGCCATGTGGGAGCGGACGCGAGGGACGTCGCGCGCGCGACCTTGCGCAGGCTGCCACGGGAGCAAGCTAGCCACAGCTCTGCTTTCCTGGCCCGCTCGCCGTTCGGTCCCGGCCGCTGATGTGCCGGAGGGCGCTCGTTCTGCACGCACCCACTCGGCCAGCCGCCAGGCGCAAATGATCTCGCAAACGCCGCGTTCAAGCGGTTGAGCTGAACTGTGAACGCGTCCCGAGTATCACCCATAAGGGTTAGTTCTATGGTCACGCGTCACGACGTTTCTCGGCGTTGCCTTCGGCGTCGCGGACGCATGAGCGCGCAGCACGTCGTGTTGCAGCTGTTAACCGTGCCAATTCGGGAACAGAACCGAGCTTCATGGTGCGTTGTTGGGTTGAGGGCGCCCCCAAATTCCACCGCCAGTCACGCGTCGCAGTGCAGCAACGAGCTTTGCCGCCCGTGCGTGCATGGCGTGCGCAGGGCACTGCAGCTTCGCGTCGGCTTCTAGCGGGCGAAGACTTTTTCAGTCGGGTTGCCGCGCGAAACCCGGTGGACTGGCCGCGAATATTGAGTCAGACTGGCCCTGGAACCAGTTCCATAGCCCACCCGGTGAACCCCATGCAGCAAGACGTTCAAGGCAAAGTCGATAGCCGCGCGATGCGCGAGGTGAACCGCTCCATCGTGCTCGACATCATTCGTCGTGGCGGTCGCGTCTCGCGCACGGATCTGGCGCGTCGCTCGGCGCTCACCAAGCCCACCGTCTCCGCCATCGTGGAGGATCTGCTCGCTCGCGGCATCGTGCAAGAAGTCGGCTTCGGGAAAACGGTCGCCAGCGGCGGGCGTCGGGCTCGGCTGCTCGAATTCAACGACGCTTCCGCGGCTTACCTGGGCATCTGCTTCGGCGTGAATAGCACCACCGTGGGCCTGGCGGACGCGCGGGGGGAAATCCGAGTGCGGCGCGAGATCCCGACTGTGCGCGGCGATGCGCAAGCGGCGCTCGCGGCCGCGGTCGAGCTCGCTCAGGAGGTGTGCGCGGAAGCCGGGTTCCCGCGTGACCGTTTGCAAGCCGTTGGCGCCACGCTGCCCGGCTTGGTGGATTCCGCCAGCGGGCGCGTGGCTCTCGCTCCAAACCTCGGCTGGAACGACGTTCCAGTGCGGGAAATGCTGAGCGCCGCGTTCGGTGTTCCCGTGGTGGTGAACAATGTCACGAGCGCGGGTGTCATTGCGGAGGCGCGCGTGGGCGCGGCCAAAGGCGTGCGTTCGTTCGTTTGGGCGCACGTGGGCCCGGGCGTCGGCGCGGGCATCATGATCGACGGCCACGTCTTCTCAGGAACCCGCGGTTTCAGCGGTGAAATTGGCCACTGCAGCGTGGTTGATGGCGGGCCAACGTGCGTGTGCGGCATGCGCGGCTGCCTGGAGGAGCTCGTGTCTGATCGCGCCATCGTGCGCGCCGCGCAAAGCGCGCTCGCCGCCGGTGAAGCTAGCACCCTGAGCAGCGTTCCCGTGTTGGACGTCAGCGCTGTGGCGTGCGCGGCACACGCCGGCGACAGCCTCGCTCAGCGCATCGTCGCCGAAGCGGGCACCTCCCTTGGCGTCGGCATTTCCTACCTCATCAACATCCTCGACCCACAAATGATCGTGCTTAGTGGGGACGTGCTCCAGGCGGGTGACGCCCTGCTCGACAGCACGCGCGCATCGACGGCTCAGCACTCGCTCAAAGGCTCCCAGATCCCCGTTGTGGTGAGCTCTCTCGGCGAGGACGCCGGTCTGATCGGTGCCGTGTTCGCCGCCATGGACCGGTCAGTCCGGTCTTACCGCGTGGTCGCAACTGGCGAGCGCGTCGCGCTCGGCTGAGCTTTTCGCGCAAACCCGCGCTTGTCTCGCGCCACCCGGCGTGGGAGGGTCCGGCCCGAAAAATGCCGTGGACCGAGAAGGCGCGCCGGTTCTTGCAGGCATTGATCCGCGGTGAGCAGCGCCCGGCGTTCCTGCTGGGCGTGCTCGTGGCGATGTTTGCCCTGTCTACGCTGCGCATTCGCCACGACTCTCCGACGGAGGATGAGTGGGCGCACCTCGTGCGCGGCGTGAGCTATTGGCAAAATCGTGACATGCGGGTGCACGTTCAGCACCCGCCGCTGGCAAACGCCTTCGACGCCATCCCGTCCATCTTCGAGCCAGACAACCCGAAGACGCGTGACATGGCCACCTGGAAGAACGGCTACCCGCCGGCAGGTGAGTACATCAAGGCGGACTACGCGCGCGCGCGCGCTCAACTGATGGAGGCCCGCTATATGGCGGTGCTGTTCCTCGTTGGCCTGGCGGCTTACGCGTTCTTCTTCTGTCAGTCCTTCTTCGGCTGGCCTACCGCGGCCTCTGCTTTGCTGCTGATCGCCTTCAACCCGACGCTCTTGGGCCAGGCGCGCTACGTCGCCACGGATCTGCCGGCCGCCACCATGTGGATGATCGGCGTCGGGGAAACGATTCGTTACCTGTCCTCGCGATCGAAGTGGCCACTGCTCACTATGCCGCTCGGCCTGGCCGGCGCGGTGTTGGTGAAGCACAACGGCGTAATCCTGATTCCGCTGGTGGTCGTTATTGCCTTGGTAGTCGCCGCGATCGGGCGAGGGCGTTTCGAGGGGCTCTCGCTGGGCAAGCGGCTGGCGAGTTGGCTCGGGCATTTCGTGTTGGCCGGGCTGATCGTTATTTTCTCGATCAACGCCGTGTACAAGTTCGACCGCACGATGTTGACGGTGGCTCAGCTGCTGGAGGTGCCCGAGCAAAAACACTGGACCACGGGCGGCTATCACGGCCAATTCTTGGAGAAGCGCTCGATTCTGCCCAAGCTGCCCCAGGGCCTACGCATCCCGCTGCCGCACCCGTACTTGTTTGGCCTGTTCACGATTGAAGAGCACAACCGGCGCGGCTACCCGACGTACTTCATGGGCAAGAGCAGCCAAGATGGCGAGCTGGCCTATTTCCCGGTGCTGCTCTTACTCAAGAATCCGCCGGCGTTGATCGCGCTCCTGGGCGCTGGGCTCGTCATTCTATTTCGAGCCCGGCCGCGCCGTTTGTCTTTGCCCAGCTCCGTGCTGCTGGCGGTGAGCGCTGGCTTCCTGGCCGTGCTGATGAAGTCGAACCTGAACATGGGCATTCGGCATGCGTTGCCCATCATTCCGCTCATCAGCGTGCTTGGGGCCCGTGCCTTCGCGCGTTTGCCTGAGCTATTGAAGGGTGAGTGGCTGACGGGCGTGCGCGGCGTTGGCTTGAGCTCCGTGTTCAGCGCCTTGTCGGTGGCGCCGCATTTCCTGGTCTACTTCAACTTCCTGGCCTTCGGTCACGGCTCGTGGATCGCCGTCGTGGGCGACGACTGGGGTCAGGATCGCGAGGATTTCGTGCGCTTCGCGAAAGCCCACGAGCTCGCACCCCTGTACTATTACAGCGAGACGTCGACGCGAAAGATCGAGGTGCAGTACCTGGGGCTCCAGTTCCACGAGCTCGGTTGCCGTACGAGGCCCGAGCCGGGCGCATGGGTAGCGCTCCATTTGCAATACGTTCACCGCTGGGAGCACTCGAGCTGCGCGCCTTGGATGCGCGGGCTCGAACCCAGCTACGTGATCAATCACGCGATCAACATTTACCGCGTGCCGCCGGAACGCGAGCAGAAGCCGCAGACAGCAGCGGCTCCTTCCGCGCTGGAAGCAGAGCATCCGACGGACTCCACCGAGCCGAGCCCCGCCGAAGCACAGCCTTAGTCGTACAGGTCGATCGGTACATTGAGCAGCGTGGAAAGCGCGCTCAGTGCCCGCCGATTCTCCTCGAAAAAATCCGGATCCCCCAGATCCGCCGGCGTCACTCGGTCGCGGTAGTGGCGCTCGATCCAGGCCCGCACGTCCTCGTACAGGGCGTCATCGAGCAACACCCGCGCGGAAATTGCTGCGGCCTCCGCGTCGGTCAGCGGCACGCGTAGCCTCAAACACGCCGGGCCTCCGCCGTTTTTCATCGAGCCATTCACGTCCACGTAGTGCACGGCCCGCACCGCGTTGTTTTCGTGCAGCACGCGCTCCAAAAACGCGCGTGCGCACGGCGAATGGCGGCTCTCCTCCGGTGCGATCAGCGCCATCCCCCCATCCGGCAGGCTGACCAGCTGCGAATTGAAAGGGTAGGCATTGACCGCATCTTGCACGGGTAGCTCCTGATCCGAAGCCACCAGCACTTGAAACTCCGCACCCAGGCGCGAGCGTAGCTCTGCTTCCGCGTTGCCCGTGAAAGCCAATTCATGCAGCAGCAGGAGTTGTTCATTGCCCACACACAGCACATCGCTGTGGAACGCACCGGCATCGATTCCGGCAGGCGCTTGCTGCAAGAACAACAGCTGGTCTTCGCGTAGGCCATGCAAGCGCGCGCACGCAACGCTCGCTTCACGCGCCTGGCGAGCCGGATACTTCTGAGGCAGGGCGGAAGAAACCGCGGAGCGCCCCCAGCCGAACACGTGCAACACTCGGTCAGGAGTGGCCAAGCGCGTGTGATTCGCCGCGCCTTCATCCGAAAACAACGCCCCCGCCGGCAATGCTTCGTGCACCGCGAACCGCTCCGCGTCGGAGAAAATGGCGCGCAGCATGGCCGTTGTGGTCTCCGCTTCCAGACTGCGGTGGAACATGGACGACAAATTCGCCGGCGTGAAATGCACGCGGCCGTCCGCGCTGTCGCACGAGGGCGCAACGGTCGCGGCGTTGGCCGCCCACATGGCGGAGGAGCTTGCGCTGAGCGCCAGGAGTTCCGGCGCTACGCGCAGCACGCGCGGCAGCACGTCCCGGCTTTCCCCGGAAAAGCCCAGCCGCCGCAGCGCGCGCAGATCAGGACGCAGGGGTGGCGGTAAAAGCGCCTGGCCAACGCCGAGGCGCGCGACGAAGCGCGCCTTCTCCAGCCCCTGCAGCGCCGCGCTGCGCGGGTTGCCCGGCTGCCCACCACTCTCCCAGCTCGCCAAATTGCCGTGGCTGAGCCCCGCGTAGTGGTGCGTCGGACCGACTAAGCCGTCGAAGTTGTACTCGCGCATGTCGGTTCAGGAAAGTATGCTGCATTCCGTGTCGTTCGCACAACGCCGCTCCGAGCTCGCGCGGTTGCCCGTGCTCGTGCGGTGCGTGTTGCCCGCAGCGCACCGGGCCAAAGCGTCTGGAACGGCGCCCTTCATCGCCTGGCTCGAAGGGCACGCGCGCAGTCGTCCGCAAGGGCTGTTTTGTGAGCTGGATGACGAGCAAGTGACGTTCTCCGAAGCGCGTCATCGTGCCCGCCAGATGGCCAGCGTGCTCGTGGCGGAAGGCGTTCGGCCCGGTGACGTGGTGGCGCTCCTGGGCGGCAATTCGCCGAGCTACTTGCTGCTGATCCTGGCCGTAGGCTACGCCGGGGCGGCGGCGGCGCTACTGAACCCGGAGCTCCGCGGAAGCCCTTTGGCTCACGCGCTGCGCTCGGCTGCGCCGCGAGTGTCGCTCGTCGAACACGCGCACCTGGCGGCGTTGTCTACCCTGCCGGAGCCCGCGCTCGCCGGCAAAGTGCTGGATTTCGGCACCGGTCAGCTCGAGCGCTTGGCTGAATCGGCGCCGGAAATTCCGAAACCGCTCGCTGATCCGCAAGCTGACTTCGTGCTCATCTTCACTTCGGGCACCACGGGCTTGCCGAAATCATGTCGGGTGCGCCACGAGCGCGCACGCTCCGCCGCGACGATTTTCGGCAGCGTGGCGTTCGAGTTCCGCTCTGGCGACAAGCTCTATTGCGCGTTGCCGCTGCACCATTCGAGTGCGCTGTTAATCGGTGTCGGCGCAGCCCTCGTTGCTGGCGTGCCGATCGCGCTGCGCCGCAAATTCAGCGCACGACAATTCGTCCCCGATCTGGTGCGCTATGGCGCGACGGCGACGCTGTATATCGGTGACGTGTGTCGCGCGCTCTTGCTCACGCCGCCGAGTCTCACGGAGCGCGCGCTGAGGTTGCGCGTTGCCGTCGGCAATGGCCTCGAGCCAGAGCTCTGGCCTGCGTTTCAGCGTCGCTTCGGGCAGCCGAAGATCCGCGAGTTTTACGCATCAACCGAGGCCCCGAGCGCGATCTTGAACCTTACCGGCAAGGTCGGCTCAGTCGGTCACGTTCCGTTCGAGCGTCGACGCGGCTTTCGGCTAGCTCGCTTGAACTCTGAGCAACAAGATCTCGCCCGGGACGCCTCGGGGCGCGCCAGCGAATGCAGCGCGGACGAGCCCGGCGAGCTGCTCCTGCGCGTCTTCCCGAGCATAACGGAGCCGCACGGCGCGTTCGGCGGCTACACCGATCACGGTGCTTCTGCCGCGCGCGTTGCTCGCGACGTGTTCGAACTCGGCGACGCGTACTTTCGTTCCGGTGACGTGCTGCGCCGCGACCGGGAAGGCTATTACTACTTCGTTGACCGCTTGGGCGACACGTTCCGTTGGAAAGGCGAGAACATCTCTGCGCTGCAGGTTGAGCGAGTGCTCAGCGCTGAGCTGAATTTCAGGGGGGTCGCGGTATTCGGCGTGGCCGTGCCCGGCTACCCAGGGCGCGCGGGCTTCGCAGAGATCGCGGTTGATCCCGCCATGCATGATGCTGATTTCGATGCCACGCGGCTCGCACAGGCCGCGCTCGCCTTGCCCTCCCACGCGCGCCCTTGCTTCGTGCGTGTCGTTCCAGCGCTCGAGCTGACGAGCTCATTCAAGGTCAAAAAGCGCGAGCTCGAGCTCGCCGCCCTGGCGGTGAGCGAAGTGCTCTGGGTGCGCCAAGAGAGCAGTTATGTGGTGTTGACCCACAAGTTATGGGACGATTTGTGCCGTGGTCAGGCGCGCCTGTAATTTCGCTCTGTTCGTAGCGGCGTTCAGCGCGTGCTCGAGCTGCAAGCACGCTCCGCGTCGTTACTCGCGCGGAGCCGCGAGCAGCAGCGCAGTCGTGCCGACGCCGCTGGCCCCTCTCGCCGCTAGCAACTGGCTAGTGGAGCTCCGTGTGCCGGGGTTTGGTCAGGCGCAAGTGGCGGTGCCCATCGGGGCGCGCGCTGCGCGGCCCGTCGTGATCGCGATGCACGGCGCTGCGGATCGCCCCGAGTGGGCATGTGGTGCGTTCCGCGGCATCGCAGGGCCGGCGCCGTTCGTGCTTTGCCCACGCGGGGTGCAACGCGCGGATCTGCCCGCCGCTGACCCGCGCTACTCGTTCGGCCCCGTCGACGACACAGCGCGCGAACTGCGCGCGGCGCTCACGGCGTTGAAGCGGGTGTACGGCGCGTACGTCGCGGCAGGTCCGGTCATCTTCGGCGGCTACGACGTCGGGGCTGATCGCGCGGTGGCGATCGCACGCGAAGAGCCGGTCTTCTTTTCGCGCCTGCTACTGATCGAGGCGAGCCCGAGCACCTGGCCCCCCTCGCATGCGGCTATCTTCGGCCGTCAGGGCGGGGCTCGCGTGCTTTTCGCGGGCGGTGCCGCTCAGCGCGACGCTCTCGTCATGCAGGCGGTGCTGACTCGTCGGGGCGGCGCCGACGCACAATGGTTGGTCCTGGCCAGCTCAGATCTCGGCCCTGAGTCGGTCACGCAGCTCGCCGAACGCTGGGCCTGGCTCGCCGCGCCGCCGGCCCCCGCGACCGGAGATCCCCAAAATTCGGCCGGAAACGCCTTGCCGGCCGGAGGGCCTGTGATCGGCCGACCGGCTCCATGATGGAAGCGCAATCGAGGACTGGGACATTGGCTCAATTAGGTGTATGAGGCCGCCCGCTCTCTAGCCACGGATCCTCTGCGCCAGGTAGAGGAGAGACCGCTTGACATGCCAAGCGCCGCGGCTACCCTCCCGTTCCCCCAAATCCGGCCCACCCATTTTTCGTCGCGCCGGCCCGTAAAAGGGCTTTTTTTCGAATGCCTACAGTACAACAGCTGATCCGTCTCGGCAGGGAAGTCATCAAGACGCGCACTGCGTCCCCTGCGCTCCGTTCCTGTCCGCAAAAGCGCGGCGTGTGCCTGCGCGTGTACACGACCACTC
>JBDTYJ010000109.1:0-15789 GCA_040005755.1 Pseudomonadota bacterium | reverse complement strand
GCGCGTTAGGACGAGAACTGCGCGGTCAGGACACGAGCCGCAGACGCTTGCGACATCACTCAGCGGCGATTCCGGCGCGCTCGGCATCAGCCCTTGGTGGCGCGGTGCCGTCTGACCTTGACCAAGAACGACCGTGAGCGGGCCCTCTGGCAAAGGCAGATGCTGGTTCTTGGCGTACACCGGGTGGCGACCGCGGGTTTTGTACCACTCCGCGACCGTTGCGGTCTTCTTCATCTTCTCGATGATCTGCCGGAAGCCGACGCCGGTGTTGTACGCGCAAAACGAGATTTCACCCATCTGCGTGCCGTACGGAATGATGCACATTTCCGTGCGGCGGAAGTCGTAGTTGAACAGATCTTGAAACCACATGCCGGCGACGAATAGGAAGCGCCACTCGAACTTGTGCGCGTCTCCCTCGCTTTCCCCGACACGTGAGCCCGTCGCGCCGATTTGGCTCAGGAATTGGCGCGTGAATTCCGTGAAGCTGTAGCCCGCCGGCGCTTTCTCGGGACTGAAGTTACGGAGCAGCGAGAGCGCAATGCCCGTGACCGTTTGCGCCTTGCTTTGCCCTGCATCAGCGATGCTTTGCAAATCCAAGAGCACCTGGTCCAAGTTCAGGAATTGGGACACGGGCACCATTTGCTTCGTGCGCTTGTTGACCAAGAGCGCCGTGCCAATTCCGCAGTTCGGGTGGCAACCGCACTTGAGCGCGCCAAACTCCGCGCTCTGGCCCAACAGGAGATCGACCACGTCGCTGAATGGATTCATGGCCGACAGCGGAAACCAATCCCGCATCGGCTCGGTGACGCCGGTTTGATCGTGTAAATCCTGAACCAGGTGGCTAAGGGTGTAGCGCTCACGCTTGCGCCGCTCGTCGTCGATCTCTTCATCACGACCGGTGAAGCTCACAGGCTGGAACGAGACCACGGTGACCTTATCCGCGTTGTCGATCGCAAACTGCACAATCGGCCCGACCTGGTCGTTGTTGATGCCGTTGACCACGGTAACCACGAGCACGACATCGATGCCGGCTGCAGCGAGGTTCTCGATCGCGCGCAGCTTCACGTCGAACAAATTACCCACCTTGCGGTGGCTGTTGGCCTCGTTCGTGACGCCGTCGAATTGTAGGTAGCAGAGGCGCAGGCCCGCGCGCTTGGCGGAGTGGCAGAACTCCACGTCTTGCGCGAACGCGACGCCGTTACTGGCGCATTGCACGCAAAAGTACCCGACATCCCGCGCGTACTTAATGGCCTCCAAAAAATGCGGGCTGAGCGTGGGCTCGCCGCCGGAGAACTGCACGCTGAGCTGGCGCCGCGGCTTGATGTTCAAGCTGTCGTCCAGGATTTGCTTGATGTCCGCCCAATCCAGCTCGTGCACGAAGCCGACTTGATTGGCGTCCATGAAGCACGGGTCGCACATCATGTTGCAGCGATTGGTCAAATCCACCGTCAACACGGAGCCGCGGCCGTATTTGATGGTCGAGCTACCGTGGTTACGGAGCTTCGTCTTGGGCGTTTCGAAATCACGGCCGGGGAACAGGCTCTCAATGCGAGCCATAAACGCCGGGTCAACGCTCATCACGTCTTCGAACACGCCGTGCTTGGGGCAGGTTTTGACCATCAATACCTGGCCATCACGTTCGATGATGTCCGCCTTGATCTCGCCGGGATTGCCCTCGACGAACTCACGCAGATCTTCCGCGCCGGCAAGCACGGCGTCCCGCACTTCCTTCACGCAGCGTGGACACAAGGAATCCGTGCGCCGCGGCCAGCCGAGTTGCGGTTTGCTGCGCTCTTCTTTGCGGAGCAGCGGCGCGGGCGCCCACTTCGGCTGTAAACGGCCACCCGGAAAGCGCTCGTTGTACTTCTGGTACACCGGCCAGACACGGTTCACGGCTTTGGAGGCGAGCTTCTCGGCCTCAAGGGTTAAGCGATCCAAAGCGGTAGGCATGATGGAGCAGAGCATACACGCGCTCGCGCGCGGTCCAAGCGGTTTCGGGGGGTGTTCCGCCGCGAATATTGGCAATTTCCACGGGCAATTTGTCACGGTCGTGGCGCCCGCGGGAGCACCGTCAAAGGGGCTCGGTCGCGCTTCGGCGGACGTGTTGGCGGCGCGACGGCTGAGCGGCAATGCTAAGCTCGGGATCCAATTCGCCCCTAGCCTTTGCCATGCGGCCCCTCATCGTCACCAGCGATCTACACCTTTCGGAGAACGCCTCCGCGGGCACCGTGCAAGCGCTGACGCAGCTGCTGCGGGACCACCCGGGGCACGAACTGATACTCGCAGGCGACGTGTTCAACTTGTCCTGGGAAGCGCCGGGCCGCTCGCCGATAGCGACAGTTTTGGCCTTGCTGAGCGCCTATCCAGAGCTTGGGCGTGCGCTCCGTGAGCACTTGCTGGGCGGCACACCGTTGACACTCGTGGCAGGCAATCACGACGCGGGCCTGCTCACGCCCGGCCTTCGTGACGCATTGCTGCAAAACCTACAGCTTGGCGCGGCTGCGCCACTGGAGGTTGCGCCCTGGTTCGTCCGCCGCGGCGGCGTGCACGTCGAGCACGGTCATTTCTACGACCCGGATAATGCCCCAGCCCACCCCTTGGCTGAGTGGACGCCGGAAACCGAGCCGCTGGGCATCGCGCTAACCCGGCGTTTCGTGCGGCCAAGCGGGGCGTATCATTTTTCGCACGCCCACGACACCACCCCGCTGGCTGGTATCGCCAAAGCATTTCGTATGTACGGCGCCCGCACCCCGCTGATCATCGCGCAGTGGTTCCAAGTAGCGGGGCGGCTGTGCTTGGAGACGCGCCAACAGGGGCGTTTCGCCGCTGAAGAGCGCGCGGGTGAGGCCGCGCTGGCGGCGTTTTCCGAGTTGGTCGAGCTAGAGCCCAACGTGCTCCGGAGCTTGCTCGCTGCAGGCGCAGTGCAAACGCACCGCGATTTCAAGAAGACATTCATGAGGCTGTACTTCGACCGCGTGTTTGCCAGCAGCGGCTTGTTGCTCAGCACAGCCGCGTACCTGGCGTGGAAGAGCCGGGCCGCTGGCATCGCGAGCTTGCTGGCCGGGCTGTATTTGATTCAGTCCGTGCAACGCACCGGCAATCGCTACGAAGATTTGCCGGTGGAGCGCTTGCGTGCGGCGGCATCGCGCGTGCGCGAGCTGACGGGTGCGAGTGCCGTAATTTTCGGACACACGCACCACGTGGATGAAGTGCCCGGCTACGCCAATTCAGGCTCGTTCGGCTACGCCCGTCACAAGCGCCCCTACGTGCGCGTGACCGAACAGGGCGCGCTACGAGTGGAACACGTTTAGCGCCGGTTGCCTGCGTTGAGGCATGCGCAGCAGGTGGGCGCCCGCGCTCCCGCAACGCACCTCAAGCTTCGACCCTGTTCCCGTCTTGGAGCGGCTGGGGGAGCGCAAGTCCGGCGCAATCAGGGGCGGATCACGGAGGTGCCCGGCGGCGGCGTGAAGTTGAATTCACCTGCCGGGGCCTTGGTATTGATCTCAGGGTTCAGGAAATCGAAGCGATTGCGATTGCCCTGCGCGTCGAGCAAGAGCACGCGCCGGACTTGATACGTATTCGCATCCACGTACAAAACGATGGATGAGTACGAGGGCGAGGCTTCGGTCGGATCACCGACGAGCACGTAGCCGCCTTCGAAGCCCATCTGCTTGGCGTCCTTCTTGGTGAACTTGAAGGATGTTTTCAAGTTGCCACCGCCGACCAAGAACGAGAGAGCGGCCGGATACTGGCTCTTATCCAGCGGCTGCTCGTACATTTGCTTGTTCTCTTTCTCGTATACTTTCACGAGCTTGCCGTCGGAAACGACGCGGTTGCCGTTGTTCGTGTAGCGCCAGCTCATTTTGCCCGGCTTTTCGAACACGACCGAGCCTTGGCTATCGATAGTTTTATCGTAGGCGCGCACGCGGTATTGCTGCTTGAACCCAGCGCGGAACGTGTGCGAATGGTCGTAAAAGCCCTGCACTCGCTCCGCGATCTGCTCGGCAGTGAGCGCGGCGCCGGGCGGCGCGGCAGCCTTCGCCGCGAGCGCACCCGTTTTCCCGGCGGGCTCCGCATAAGCGGACGCCGCGGGCACTGAGAGCGCCAAAAGGCCGACGAAACCAAGCAACAGTGAGCGGCGGATCATGTGGTTAACCTAACTTCCGGCCGGCGCAGCGCGAGCCGAACTGGCGGCCCAGGTAGATGGCAGCTTAGCGGTGACCTGGCAATCGTTCAGACGTTTCATACGCTCCAGGGATTCCAAGCTTTCCTAGACCGACAGCTTTCCATGAACACTGTAAGCACGTCGCCCGGCCGCGGGGGGGCGCCGCGCGCAGGATTCAGCGAATTTTGCTGAGCTTGGGCAGCTTCGGCCCGGCGGCGCGGACGCGGCGTTTTTTGCCGAGCAATGCGCGCAAGCCGCTGGCCGAGACGCGGTTGGGCCCGCTGCCATCCTTGGGCCGCAGCGCTTGCATGAGCGCACCGATACGCAAGTGCGTGATTGCGAGGGCGAGCGCGTCGGCCGCGTCAGCCGGTGGCAGGGCATCGAGCGCGAGCATGGCCCGCACCATCATGGCCACTTGAGATTTGTCGGCCTGGCCGTTGCCCGCAATGGTGCGTTTGACGCGCGCTGGCGGATACTCCGCAATCTCGATGCCTGCGCGGGCCAAGAGCAGCAGCACGACACCGCGGGCGTGGCCGAGCTTGGAGGCGGCTTGCGCGTCCTTGTGAAAGAACAGATTTTCGACCGAGCCGACCTCAGGCTGATGTCGCTCGATCACGGCGCCGAGCTCGACCTCGATGCGGGCCAGGCGATCGGCAATGCTGAGCTTTCCGTTCAGGTGGATGACACCGTGAGCGATGTGGCACAGGCGGTTGCCCTCTCGCGACACCACACCCCAACCGAGGTGAAGGGTACCGGGGTCGATGCCGAGTGCGAGCACCAAATCCACATAGCGCGTCTAAGTGCGGATGGAAAGGCCGGGATTGAGTCCAGGCCGCTGTCAGTCGCTTTCGAACTTGCCGGGCGCGTCCGCAGTCAGGCGAGCTGGACGACTTTCACCGCGCGCGACGCGCTCGATTAGCTCGTCCACGCACGCGAACAAGATCGAATTGTCACGCGAGGGGTAGCCTTGCAACGTGTCTTGATAAACGTCGACCCGCTCGAGGAATTGCTGCAGCGGCTCGAGCTCCAGCTTGCGCGCCCAGGCGCCATAGCCAAGCTGCTGCAGGTAGCGTGCGTTGAGCTCTTGTTCGTACTGGTGAGCGACTGGAACGGACAGCAGCGGCACCTTCAGACTGACGGCCTCACTCAGCAGGCTGAACCCACCGCCCGCCACGGCGGCGCGCGCCGTCCGCAAATCGTCCAGGAACCGAGTTTCGGAGAAGCCGCAGAGCGTGACGTTGCCCTCTTGCCCCTCGCGGCCCATGCCGTACACGCGGAAGCGGTATGGCAGCTTCTTCAACGTAGGCACGAGGCTCTGGTTGGTGGGCGAAGTTTGATACACGAGCACGTGTGCGCCGGGCTCGCGTTTTGCGGCGATCACCTCCGGCCGCAAAATCGGTGGCACGAGCGTGGTGTACTTCTTGCGCACCTCGGGGAAGAAGAAGCTAGTCGCCAGGTAGTGGTAGGCGCCCGGCATCTTGATCTTGACGGCGAGGCGCGCGAGGTCGAAATCGAAACCCTTGCCGGAGGTGGGCTCGCGCTGATGCCGGCAACGGTTGATCACCTGCATGTTGTCGATGCTGACCACGGGCACGCGGTGGTTCAGCGCGTACAACGCCGCCCACGACTCGAAGTCACTGATCACGAGCTCGGGGGCAAACCCGCTTTCTGCCACGCTTTGATAGACCGCCACATTTTTGCGGATGCCCTTGGGAGCTTTACGCAAATTTTCGAACAGGCTCTTCGAGCGGTCCAGGGAGTTGCCGAAGTAGCTCAGGGTGAGCCCGTGAATCTCCAAGATGCTGACATTCGAAAATCCCGTCAGGCGCTCGGTCAGGAAGCGATGAGCGCGCCCGGACACCACGACCCGCACTTCATGCCCCGCGCGCAGCAAATGCTCGAGAACAACGCGGCTGCGCGTCGCGTGACCCATGCCCTCGCCGACCACACCGTACAGAATTCGCACTTGGTTTGCTCCGCGGCGGAGCATGCCATACTCTCCGCACGCTTTGGTGACACCGCAAAACCCCACACTTCTCACGGGCAAACAGCGCAGCTTCTTACGAGCGCTGGCTCACTCTCTCAAGCCCGTCGTGCAGATTGGCCACGGTGGCCTGACGGCCGCCGTGCTCAGCGCAATCGACGGCGCGCTAGCAACGCACGAACTAATCAAAGTGCGCGTAACGGGCAACGACGAGCTCTCGGCGTCGGACCTCGCGGCCGAGGTCGAGCAACGCACGCGCTCCAGCGTGGCGCAAGTGATCGGCAAAACGCTGGTCGTGTATCGCGCGCGTAAGAAAGATCCGGTCATTGTGCTGCCCAAGCCGGGCGCCAAGAGCAAGACCGTGAAGGCCGCCAAGAAGGCCACCGCTAAGGCGAGCAAGTAGGAAGCATGGGCGAACGCATCGTACGCACGCAAAAAGACGGTAACCTTGCCTGGCTGGATCTCGAGATGACTGGGCTGGATGCCCAGCGCGACGTCATCTTGCAAGCCGCTCTGATCATCACCAACGCTGAGCTCATGCCGTTGGAAGAGTTCGTGTGCGACATTTGGCAGCCGGAAGCAGCGCTCGCGCGCATGACGCCCTTCGTGCGTGACATGCACGAAACAACGGGGCTAACCGCGCGCGTTCGCGCGTCGAAGCTGGATTTGGGCGCGGCCGAGCGCAAGCTCATGGAGCGCGTCGCCGGTTGGTGCGGTTACGGCGCTATTCTGTGTGGCAACAGCATCGGGCAAGACAAGCGCTTCGTTGACCAATGGCTGCCCGGTTTGAGTGGCTATTTGAGCTATCGCACGGTGGACGTCACCTCGCTCAAGATCCTGGCCAAGCTATGGTACGGCGACTCCGTCACGTTCCAGAAGCCCACGCTTGGCGAACACGATGCCCTGGTCGATATCAAGAACTCGATCGCCGAGCTCGCGCATTACCGCAGCGTGCTGTTCAAAGCGAAGGGGTGAGCGCGCCCCCGCTGCCCACTCGTTTGCTGGGGCGCATTAGCGTAAAGGCCTCCGCTCACTTGGGCTGAATACCCATGCAGCATCCGGTGGCGCAGCAGTAACCGAAGGAGCACGTCACCGACCTCGTCGTGCATTTGCCGGCTTCACACAACGGCGTGGGGCAGACCGTGCCAATGGCGGCCGGTGGGGCGCCGGTCGCGCTACCGCAATCTGCGTTGCTGCAACAGGCAGCGCACGTGTTGCCGCAGCACAAGAGGCCGTTCTTTGCGCAGGTGCCTGCCTTGTTGACGCAAGTGTGTTTAGTGAGATCGCAGAAATCTTGCGTGCAGTCGCTCTTGTCGTCGCATTGGGCGTTACTCGTGCACTGGATGCAGCCGCCGTTGGCCGGGTCGCAGGTGGGAGTAGAGGCAGGGCACAAGTTGTTGTCCGCCTGATGTGAACAGACGCCGCCGTGACAGCTGTCGGTCGTGCACGAAATGCCGTCGTTGTTGCAATCAGCATCCCCGCAGCAGGCCTTGCAGCCGTCCGCGCAGCACTTCAGCCCTTCGGCGCAACCGGTGAGGGAGCACTTCCCGCCGGTGCAAGCCGCGGTCTGGCAGGCACTCGGGTTACAATCAGAAGCTCGGCTGCATTGCGCAGTGACTTGGCAACCCTTTACCGGGTCGCAGGTCGAGTTCAAACCACACGAAGCGGAATCAGCGGTGTGGGCGCACGTGCCCTGGGTGCACGAATCCCGCGTGCAGCTGACGCCATCGCCGCAATCGCCTGCCGTGCAGCACGAGCCGCACGTCGCGGTGGTTTTGTCGCCAGAAGCACAGCACGACTGGCCCTTGGCACACAACGGAGGGTGGCTGCATTTGCCGGCCGAACAAGTGTCCTTCGTGCACGGGTCTCCGTCGCTGCACTGGGAGTCCTCACAGCATTCTGCGCAACCGCTGCCGGGACAGCACACCGCGTTGGTGCCGCAGTTGGTCGCCGCGTGATCACACAGCTGCGTGGTGGCGCCGCACGTGTCGTCGGTGCAGGGGTCGCCATCGTCACATCCGGTCGCGTCGGCGCAGGCCTCTTTCGGGCGACAGCCATTGGTCATCGAACAATACTCGCCGGCCTTGCACTTGGCGTTGTTCGACGCATGCGAGCAAGCACCGGCAAAACACACGTCGTCCGTGCAGCTCAGCCCGTCTTGACAGTCAGCCTGGTCACAGCACTCGCCGCAGGCACCCGCACAACACTTCTCGGTCGGGCCGCATTTGGGAGCGACTGCACACGCGCCGTCGGCGCCACACTGATCGACCGTGCACGGATCGCCGTCGTCGCAATCTTCGGGGCCTTGGCAGGCAATTTTCGCCGTGGCGCCCGCATCCGCGCTCACGGGCACTCCGCTGCTGCCGGCCGTTCCAACTGGCCCGCCGCCGCCTGCGCCAACATCCGCAGTGAACTTAGCCCCGCCGCAGGCATACGCGGTTAAAGAACAGAGCGTGAGCAGGACGCTCACACGTAACCACTGGCTGAGGCGGCTGGTTTTCACGGCTAAGAACTCCGGGGGAAGGAAGTATCGAGTATAGCAACCGCCTTCAACGAAATCGATGTGGGCGGCGCGGGCCTTGCGAGCGCAGAGGAGGTGCGACACACACACCGGCACCTAGCGACGCTCCTCCATTAACTTCGCGAACTTCGGATCCGTACTCGACACTGCGGCTCCCGTAGTTCGTGGCGGGATTGCCGAAGCAACATGGCAAGCCCCAAATCGAGCGCAGATCCTCTGTATAAGCTGCTGCGCGATGACGAGGTCGCCGCGTTCAACAAGAAACGCGAGGCCGAGCGCGCGTACGACTTTCGCGGCTGCACGTTCCGGGGCTCCGATTTGCGCGGGCTGGACGCGCACGGGCTGGATCTACGCGATTGCTACTTCCGAGACGCAGACTTGCGTGGCGTCGACCTTCGAGAGGCAAAGCTGGAAGGGGCCAGCCTCGGATCCGCCAAAATCTCTGGGGCATTCTTTCCCAGCGAGCTCGGGCCGGAAGAAATCCGCCTGTCGGTCGAATTCGGCACGCGCTTGCGCCTGTCTGCGCGCGTTTCCGGCTGAAAAAGGGCTTCCGTCTTGGCGCTGGCGCGAGTTCGAGAGCAGAATGCGCGCGCCCAATGCTTCCCGCCCACGCAGCGCCACAGCTCGAATACGTGCGCGAGCCCGACGTATCCGCAGCGCTCGATGGCGAGCTACGCGCGCTGATTTCGGGGTCCTTCACCTCCCCTGAGAATGCCTTCCTGAAGCACCAGCGCTGGGTTCGAGAAATGCCGCTGCACCGCTACTTGCTGCGGGCTCTGGACGGGCAACTGGTGGCGCACGCTGCAGTGCATGAAAAGCGCATTGGTATCGCTGACGATGAGCTCATGGTCGGCGGTGTGGCGGAGGTGTGCGTGCTCGAAACGCACCGCCGGCGTGGCTACGTGCGGCGCTTGCTAGAAGCGGCGCACGCCGGAATGCGGGAACGGAGCACCCACTTTGCGCTCCTGATGGGAAACTTGGGCGTGTACCGGTCCAGCGGCTATCGGCCGGTCACTGCGCCGGTTCGTCGTCTCGACCACCGCACGCAGGCGATCGAATTTTCGCCGCTGGACAATGTCCTGTACAGGCAGCTCACCGACCAACCGTGGCCCGAAGGCCCGGTCGACCTGCGCGGACCGCTATTTTGAGCGAAGCGAGCAACTCCTTGCAGCAGGGCGTGCAGGAACTGGCCGAAAAGGTTGCGGGTTCCTTATCCGTGGGCGAGCAGCGCGCGTGCGAGGCGGCGCTTTCCGAGCTGCGGCTCACTTGGAAACGCAACCCGAGTGCGTTCTCGCCCGACCTGCTCGAGATGCTGAAGAGAATCGCGAGCCTGCTGGCCGAAGGCGCCGTTGCGCACAAGCGCAGTGATCCTGCGGCCGTCCTCAAGGAATCGTTCGGGTACGACGCTTTTCGACCCGGTCAGCGTGAAATCATCGACACCGTGCTCAGCGGCCGGGATTGCATCGGCGTCATGCCCACGGGCGCCGGCAAATCGATCACCTACCAGATCCCGGCGCGCATCCTGGGCGGCGTCACCCTGGTGATTTCTCCGCTGATCGCGCTGATGAAGGATCAAGTCGACGCCATGACGGAAGTCGGCGTGCGCGCTACGTACTTGAACTCGAGCTTGTCGGTGGATGAGCGGCGAGCCCGCGTTTCCGAGCTACGCGCCGGACGCTACGAGCTGCTTTATTGTGCGCCGGAAGGTTTGGAAGCATCCGTCGGGCGCGCCCTGGGTGAAATCAAGCTGAGCCTGATTGCGGTCGATGAAGCGCATTGTATCAGCCAGTGGGGGCATGATTTCAGGCCCGCGTATCGCAACCTTTCCGGCCTAAAAACGCGCTTTCCGCAGATCCCAGTGCTTGCCCTGACGGCTACGGCAACGCCGCAGGTCACAGCGGACATCGTGCAGCAATTGGGCATGCGCTCGCCCGCCCGCTATCGCGGCTCCTTCTTCCGACGCAATCTGCGGCTGCATGCCTTCGCCAAGGGTGAGTCGCTCGGCATGACGGCCAAGGAAGCGGCCCTGGCGGTGGCGCGTTCCCGGCCTCAGCAGAGTGGCATCATCTATTGCTTGTCACGCAAGACCGTAGAGAGCACCGCTGAATTCTTGAAGAAGCATGGCGTTCGGGCGGGTCATTACCACGCAGGTCTCGAGGCCGAGCAGCGTTCACGGGTTCAAGACGCCTTCCAGAACGACGAAATCGACGTGGTGGTCGCAACGATTGCGTTCGGCATGGGCATCGATAAATCCAACGTTCGCTTCGTCGTGCATCACGACATGCCGCGCTCGGTGGAGGGCTACTATCAAGAGCTCGGCCGGGCCGGCCGCGACGGCCTGGAAGCCGACTGCGTGATCCTTTACTCATGGTCGGAGGTCAAAGCCTACGACCGCTTCGCTGACCAAAGCGACGACGATGCGGCGGCCGAGCGCACCCGAGCGCAAGCGCGAGAGGTGTTTCGCATGGCCGAAACGCGCACCTGCCGCCACGCCCAATTTGCCGCCTATTTCGGGGAGGTTTTGCCGAGTTGCGCTACGTCTTGCGACGTTTGCCAGCCGTTCGAGCTGCTCCGTAAAAAGCCGGCCCGAGCAACGCCCGAGGAGCGAGCCCAGGCGCGCGCTGCGCGAAAGCGCGAGCGTTCCGAGCACCCGGAAGCGGTGGCACCGTTCGATCCCGATCTGTCGCTGTTCGACCGGCTGCGCGCGTTACGCAAAGAGATCGCACGCGAGCGCGGGGTGCCCCCCTACGTCGTATTCTCGGACGCTACCCTGCTCGAAATGGCGAGCGTGCGGCCGCGCACCAACGCGCAAATGCTGGGGGTGTCCGGCGTAGGGCCAACCAAGCTCGAGCACTATGGCGAGCGCTTTCTCAAAGCGCTCGCCGAGTAGCGGCACTCGAACCTCAAGCGCAGCGCAAGCGCACGCGGAACACTGCGCCCACCTGGGTCGGGCCGAGCGTCACCGTGCCGCCCATGCGGCCAACGGCGTGGTGCACGAGCACTAAGCCCAGACCCGTGCCGCCTTCGCCTTTGGTCGTGAAGAAAGGTTCGAAGATGCGTTGTCGCAAGGCACTCGGCACGCCAGGGCCATTGTCGCGTACGGAAATGCGCGCCTCGTGTCCCGCGCGGTACACGCGCACCAAGATCTGCGGGCTTTGGCAAGCTACCGTTGCGTCGAGCGCGTTTTGCAGCAAGTTGAGCAGCACTTGTTCGAGCAGCGGCGCGTTCGCCACACCGCGCACGTGGTGATCACCGGCCAACTCCAAGCGCACGTGCGGCGAGCTGAGCGCACTCAGCGCGCGTTCTGCGCAGTCCCAGAGGGTTACGTCTTCCAGCGGCGGCTGCGTCCCGCGCACCAAGGACGTCACCGCGCTCATCACGTCGCGAATGCGGCGTAAAGCAATGGCCACGTCATCCACCGCGGCCATGCGCTCGTCTTCCGCCAAACGCCGCGCCGGCTCGGGCTCCCGCAGGTATTCCACGCACGCCAGGGCGGCGGCCAGTGGGTTTTTGATCTCATGCCCGATCGTCGCCAACACCGATTCCAAAATGGTGACGGGCATGCCGCGCGCCTGATCGAACACATGCCGAGATTGCCGGAGCAGCTCATCTTGGGCGCGAAAGCGGCGCAGGCACAAGAGGACATCACGGGTCGAAAGTGGGCGTCGTAGCGTCAAGGTCGCACCGGCGGTAAGCGCGGGGCCTTCGGGCTCGTTTGGCCCGAGCAGGGCCAACACCTGCATGATCGAATCGGGGCCGCTCATGCTGCGCACCACGTCGAGCGCGCCGGGCAGCGCGCTCTCGATCACCGCGAAACGCGGCAGAAACGCCAAATCATCGATGCGGGCCGCAGCCGGCAGGCAGACAACGGTAAATCCGCAGCCCTCGAGCGCTGTGCTGGCGGCGCTCAGATCCGCACCGGGGCTGGCCAAAACCAGCACTGCCGACTCGACGAGCTGGAAGACGCCGCTGTCTGTCTCGTCAGATGTCTCGTTCGGTCGGACCTCGCGTAAGGCGCGCGGCGGTCGTGAGCGTGAAGCGCCTACATGGGGCAAACTGTTCATGAGAAGGCCGTGAGGCTGACGCTCTGAACGGCGAAGGCGGCGAAAGCGTTAAGACGGCTTCCCCTTGCGAGTGTGCAGAAGCGCGCTTTCTCGAAGCGAGACGCGACCCGCGCAAAGGCAGCAAAGCGGCGCGTTAGCGGCACGCTCTCGATATATCCCGGGGGTTATTGCGCTGCCGGTCTTAAGTAGCGTGACGTTCGCACGAGCCGGTCGAGCTCAGCCGCGTAGAGCGCGGGATCGAGCGGTAACTCCACCGTCCGTTTGGCCAGGCTGGAGTAAATCATGGCATTGGCCAACTCCACACTGGCGATTCCCTCGCTAGCAGGCGCGATCAACGGCTCACCCACCACGATCGCGTTCACGAAATTTTCCAGAATGGCTTCGCGTTGCCCTTCCCCTGCCGCAAGCTGGATATTGACCGTAGTGGAGGCGGGACGGGCGTAACGCTCCGCGCTATTTTTCACGAAGTCCATCATCGAGGCCTGGTTCTGGGTGAGCTCCAAGCCGCCCTTGGTCAGCACCACTTTGCCCAGGTCACCGACTACCTCCAAACGGTTGGTGCCGGGAGCCTCCGCCGTCGTGGTGATGAACACGCCGCTCGCGCCGCTGTCGTACTCCAAGTACGCAGTCACCTGATCTTCGACCTCGATGTCATGGAAGCGGCCGAAGCCGCAAAAAGCGTGGACGCGCGCTGGCATGCCGAACAGCCACTGCCACAAGTCCAATTGGTGAGGGCACTGATTGAGCAAAGCGCCTCCCCCCTCCCCGCGCCAAGACGCGCGCCACCCGCCGCTGCGGTAATAAGCGTCCGTTCGAAACCAATCGGTGACGATCCAGTTGAAGCGGCGCAGCGTGCCAAGCTCGCCTTTTTGGATCAGGTCGCGGAGCTTCAAGAACCGCGCATCCGTGCGCTGACTGAGCATCTCCGCGAACACTTGGTTGGCTTTGGGGCGGGCGTCGTAGGCCGCCAGCATGCGCAAGCAATCAGCCTTGTGCACCGCGAGCGGTTTTTCTACGAGCACGTGCAAACCCGCTGCGAGCGCTTCGATGGCGAGCGGCGTGTGATCGTAATGCGGCGTCGCGATCAAGACTGCGTCTGCAACATTGGCCGCCAACAGAGCTCGGCTAGCGCTGAAGCCTCGCACGCCGGGAAAACGCCCGAGCGCTGTTGCATCCGTATCGCACACCGCGGCCAGCGTGGCGCGAGGAATGCTCCCCGCTAGAAGCCCCCGCGCGTGCACCGCGCCCATTCTGCCCACGCCGATCACGGCGATACGCACTTCACGATCCGATGCCATGACCAACGCCGAGTGTCCTTCCCGCCGGCTCAAGGCTCGGTCAACACGACGACGTAGTCTGTTTCCGGAAATTCGGCACGGCTCAACGCCTCCACCTTTGTTTGTAGGAGCTTCGAGTCACCCGGCGGCTGATGTTCGAGACGGATGGTAACCGTCGTCTGCCCATAGGCAGAGTGTACGTTCACGCTTGCTTCCGTGCCTACCTCATCGTGAATGCGAGCGCGAAGCCGGCCGAGCGCAGGCAGATCGCTATGAAACCCGCATGCGCAAAGCAAAGCGCAACCAAACACCACGAGCAGTGCACGTGCGCCAATGCTTCGCGGATTGCCCGTCAGAGGAGTGAAACAGTCGCGCACGCGGCATTTAGTACCATTCGGGCGCGGACCACAAAGGTTTGGGAGCCGCAATCTTGCTGGCGGGCCCGTCGGGCTTGCAAAATCGGACGCGAAGCCCGATGACCTTGGGCCATGGAGCGCTTCGATTATCTGGTGATTGGGGGCGGCAGTGGTGGCCTGGCTTCGGCTCGACGCGCGGCGTCGTACGGCGCTCGGGTCGCGGTGATCGAAGCCGGGGCGCTGGGCGGCACGTGCGTGAACGTCGGCTGCGTCCCCAAAAAGGTGATGTGGAACGCCGCGCAAATCGCGGAGGCCTTGAGCCAGGCCCAAGGTTACGGCTTCGAGATCGAAGTGCGCGGGCATGATTTCGCCGCGCTGCGTGAGCGCCGCGAGGCGTACATCCAGCGCATGCGCGCGGTGTACACGAAGAACCTGGCCAAAGACAACGTCGAGCTGGTAAGCGGCCGCGCCACCTTCACCTCTTCACATGAGGTGAGCGTCGGTGACCGACAACTCACGGCGGCGCACGTGCTCATCGCCACGGGTAGCCTGGCGAGTGTTCCGGAAATCCCAGGTGCCGAGCTGGGCGCGACGTCCGATGGCTTCTTCGCGCTGGAGCGCTTGCCCAAGAACGTGCTGATTGTGGGCGCCGGATACATTGCGGTAGAGTTTGCCGGCGTGCTGCGCAGCTTGGGCAGCCAGGTCACGTTGGCCATGCGCCACGAGCGGCCGCTCCGTGGCTTCGACGCGATGTTGGGCGACGCGCTGCGTGAGTCGCTAGAAAAAAGTGGCACCCTAGTGCTGCATGGCGTGAACGTGGTGAAGCTGACCCGCAATGATCGCGGTGAAAAGCTCGCGCTGCTGAGCGACGGCCGAGCCCTGGCACCAGCCGACACGGTTTTGTGGGCTATCGGGCGGCACGCCAATGTTGCCGGCCTGGGTTTGGAAGTGGCCTCGGTGCGCTGCGATTCTTCTGGGCACATCGCGGTCGACGAATGGCAAAATACTACTGCGCCCGGCATTTACGCCATCGGTGATGTGACGGGGCACGCCACCCTCACCCCTGTGGCCATCGCCGCGGGGCGCAAGCTTTCGGACCGCCTGTTCGGCGGAAACCGGGAGTCAAAGCTGGATTACACGGACATTCCGAGCGTGGTCTTCAGCCACCCGCCCGTTGGGACGGTGGGGCTGAGCGAGGCGGATGCACGCGAGCAGTACGGGGACGACGTGAAGGTGTACGGCGCCCGCTTCACGAACATGTACTACGCCGTCAGTGAAGAGAAAGCGCTCACGCACATGAAGCTCGTGACCGTCGGTAAGGAAGAGCGCGTGGTCGGCGTGCACGTGATCGGCCGCGGCGCCGACGAGATGATTCAGGGCTTCGCGGTGGCGGTGAAATTGCGCGCTACCAAGGCGGATTTC
>JBDTYJ010000108.1:0-15827 GCA_040005755.1 Pseudomonadota bacterium | reverse complement strand
TTGACGTAGCGGATTTCGCTTGGATTGTTCCGTAGATACAGCGGGTTCCGCATGGCTTACCTACGCCGTGGCGCGAGCGGACATCGTTTACCACATCCGTGTCCTCGGGCGATGCATCTCGGACCCCGCTCTTGCGCCTGGCGGAAGGGCCGCCGTTTTACCGGGCTTTCCGAGGGCCCTGCGCAAGCGGTCAGCGCCAAGCGCGCCGGATAACGACCAGTTCGTCGGCCATGCGCGCGCGAACGAGATCCCGCAACTTGCGGTCATCGTACCCAACCTCAGCCGGATCAATCGCCGGGAGCACCCGCACCAAGGTCGGTTGCGGCCTGATCTGCATGCTCTTCTTGCGGAGAATGGCGCCCGTGCCCTCGACCACGATCGGCACGATCGGCACGCGCTTTTTCGTCGCAACCCAGAACGCGCCCCGATAGAAATCGATCAGGTTGCCGTCCGAAGAGCGCGTGCCTTCAGGAAACACACACAGGCTGTGACCCGCCGAAAGCTTCCTCAAGGAAGAACGCACCATGCGTAGAATGCTCGGCAGGTAGCCGCGCTTGAGGGGCACATAACCGTTGAGCCACATGTTCCAGCCTAGAAACGGCGCGTAGAAATTTTCTACCTTACTCACCCAAAGGTAAGGCAGCCGCGTCGCGAATACGGCCAAGATGTCCACCATGGATTGGTGGTTCACGACGTACACGCATGGGCGTTCCGGATTGGCGTGCTCCAAGCCCTCCACTCGCACACTGGCGAAGGGCGCCCAGGCCAGGTAATGGGCGCCCCACACGGCCGTGTACTTGGCCAGCCAGCGCCGCCGCGGATCCCAGAAGGACAGCGCCCACAAGAGTGCTGCCGGGAAGAACAAAACCGTGCAACTCAGCAGCAAATAGGGCCAATAAATCAGATTGTACAAAAGCAGCCCCAGGGGCCGCAGCCGACATAGATCCTGGCGCGTGTCGGCGGGGCCGGCCGAGACGCTCGCGGTTTCAGTGGGCGTGCTCGTCACAGCGCATAGCCTACACCGTGGCGCGGAGCGTTGGCGACCTTAGAGCGGGCCGCCCGTTTCACCGCGCTGCTGACGCCCCTCCCGTTGCAGCTGGGCTAATGCCTTTTCGCCGGATCGAAGCTCCTGATCTTACTGACGAGGCCTTGCAGATCGGCGTCCGCGAAGAGGTTGCCGAAGGCCGGCATGCCGCCCTTGCCTTTCTGGATCGCTTGTTTGAGCTGGTCATCAGTGCGGCTCGTTTGAAACGCCGAGTCGCAGAAATTACGCGGAGGGTTGGCGCCTTCCATTGCCGGCACGCCGCCTCTGCCATCCGCGCCGTGGCACTTTGCGCACACCGAATCAAACGTTTGCGTTGCCTTCTGATCTGGGGTTCCGGCATCGTTGCGCTGGCACGCGGTCAGCGCCGCCAGCGCTACAAAGCCGCTCAAGCCGAGGCGCAGCGCACGCTGAGCAAGCCGAAAAGCGCGGCCACGGATAACCGCGGATCCCAGGCGAGTCTTAACCGTGGCTCCGCTGCGCATGGCGCCGCTAGGTTAAACCAAGGCGCCATTGAACGGGCTGCAAAGCGGGGGGCTTTCGCCAGTTCTGGTTTTTCTTGCGGGTTGCGCGAGCTCGAACGTTGATGGAAGATGCGCCCGCAATGCGCCAACGAAACTTCGTCATTCTCCGGTTGTCCTCGCTTGCAACGCTCACGGCCCTCGCGACTCTCGCGCTCGGGGCCTGTAAGAGCACGCCGTCCGAGCGGAGCACCACACCCGCCCAGGATCCCGTAGCTTTGCCGCCCCCTTCGGCGAACCCGCTCACGCAGCCGCCGCCCATGCCGTCTGCCCTGCCCCCGCCAACGGTACCGCCCCAGCCCGCCGGCATCCCAGCGCCGGCCGACGTAGCCGCTGCGCCGACGGATGCCAAAGTCACGGCGAGCGGGCTCGCGACCAAGGTGCTCACGCCTGGTAAGGGAAAGGATCACCCGAAACAAGAGGACCGCGTGAAAGTCCACTACACGGGCTGGACGACGGACGGGAAAATGTTTGACAGCTCCGTCGCGCGCGGGGAGCCGACCACGTTCGGCGTTGGTGAAGTGATCCCCGGTTGGACCGAAGCGTTGAAGCTCATGGTCGCCGGTGAGAAGCGCCGGCTGTGGATCCCGGGCAAGCTCGCCTACGGCGATCATCCGCAGATGGGCGGCGCACCCTCGGGTCCCCTCACCTTCGACGTCGAACTACTCGATATCGTGAGGCCCCCCGCCGTACCCGAGGACGTGAAAGCGGCTCCGCCGAGTGCAAAAAAGACCGCCTCTGGCCTCGCCTATCGCGTGCTCACGCCGGGTAAAGGCAAAGAACATCCGACAGCCACCAGCCGGGTGACGGTGCACTACTCCGGCTGGACCACCGACGGAAAGATGTTCGACAGCTCCGTCGCACGCGGCGAACCGGCCACCTTCCCACTGAACGGCGTAATCAAAGGCTGGACGGAAGGCGTGCAGCTCATGGTCGTGGGTGAAAAAACTCGCTTCTGGATCCCGGGAGCGCTCGCCTACGGCGACAAGCCGAGCCGCCCGGGTGCACCCTCCGGCATGCTCGTGTTCGATATCGAGCTGTTGAACATTCAGTGAGCGAGCGAGGGCGGGTCCGGAAGACAGGCACGAACGTTTTCTGACCCGCTCTCAGCTACTTGATGCGCTTGCGGCGTGACGGTCGAGGTCACGAAATGCAGGTACCCGTGACAGATGCCGTCGACGCGCAATGCGGCGCGCAGAGCACGACACGCTGGTCGACGTGCAACAGGCGCTGGCGGACATGCACGCGGCGTCAGCGGCAAGCAGGGACTAAATCCCGCCCGCCGAAAAACTCCGCCACGAGGCTGCGCCAGGAGCGAGCGTTTTCCGGCGGCCCACACTTGAACGCGGGCCGGCCAAGCTTGCCCGCGGCGAGCATTTGGCTCTGTTCGGTAAAGTACCGTACCGCCAGTTCAGCCCCGTACTCATGCACGGTGTCGCCGTTGTTTTGCTGGAACGCGTAAAAGGTCCCGCCACGGACCAACGTGCCAGTCGGCGCGTAGGGGCCAAGGCACGGCACGCTCAGCCCGCGCTTCTTGCACTTCTCGAGGATGGCTTGGTAATCGTCTCGTAAGTGACTGCCTGACCAATCACCGTGGGCCTCGTCATTGCTGTGAAATAGCTCGTGAAACAGCGTATCTCGTACGCCACTCGCGCTAATCAGGAGCGATCCTTCCACGTTGTACTCGACTGCCCAGCCGGTGACGTACGCGCTCGGACGGTGCTGCTTCAGCGAGCGCACGAACCGGAAAGTGACGCCGCGAAAGCGGTACGGTGGCGCCGGCTGGTTGGCGAAGAGCGCCTCAAAGAAGTGATTCGTGGTGCGCGACGCTTCGACCACCCATGCCAACTGCTGGCGATAGCGATTAATGGGCAGCTCTGGAACCAAGTGGATAGTGCCCCGGAAACCGCCATCCATCACCTGCTCAGACCCAACCCCCGCAACATCCCCGGACTCGGTCCATAGGTCCAGCGCAAGTTGAGCAGCTTTGGGATCGGCCCGATAGGCGCGCGTCAACAAGCAGGGCACGTCTACGCAATCGTCCAAGCCCGGAAACACTTGCCTGGCCATCTTGACGTCAATGACATCGTTGGGCGGCGCCCCTTCGGCAGACCCCGATACGAGCACGCTCAGCGCCAGTGCGCTCAGCGCGAACTGGGAGCGGAGTGAACTCAGGCGCTCAGCCATCCGGGCGCCGTGAATTGGGGCCTTGACTGTTTCGGCGCAGCAAATAACCGTGAGAAAGCTCCAACGTTTCCACCGCCATGCGCTCGATCAAGGCGCGGCTATTGCTGGACACGATCATCGTCGTCCGTGGATCATCCCGGAAGCGCTCGAGTAGGCTGTAAACGAGCGCGCGCGTGGGTGCGTCCAAACCGGCATCCGGATCGTCAAAAAACACGAAATTCGGATCGAGCACCAATGCTCGCGCCAAGCTGACGCGCTTGCGGACGCCGAGTGAAAGGTGCGCAGGCAAGGCGTGGAAATCCGCCTGCGAAACGCGCAGCTCGCTCAACGCTTCACGCGCCCGCCGCTCAATCTCTTTGTCGTTCAGGCCGAAGACGTCCGCGTGGTAACGGAGCGCGAGCGTCACGTTACTCAGGGCACTCAAGTTCGAAAGCAGGCCGCCGCTGTCGAAGAGAACGCCCCGACGCACGCCATGCCGTACCAAGTCACTCGGCGTGGATACGTGCGGCGCGCGGCCATCCAAGAACACTCTGCCGGAGGTGGCAGGCAGCAGGCCCGCGCACAAAAACAAGAACGTGGACTTGCCGACACCGTTGTGACCCGTGACCAGCAAGTCACCACCGCGCGGGACGTGCAGATCCGTCTCGCGCAGGACCCACAGGTCCCCGTACGCAAACGCGGCATGGTCCAGCACCAAACCTTGCTCCGTGCTGGGCTTTGCTGGGGCCTGTGACTCCACCAATCGGGGATTATGCGAGGCTTCACAGGGGGGCGCAAGGCAGCGCTCCTTTAGGGCAGGCCGGGCCCTGCGGTTAATGAATCGGCGGACCCACTACCCAGTAGAACAACGCGGTCACGAAGGTACTGAACACGACACCGCACAACAAACTCATCACCACGGCGCGGCTGGCCTGCTGCGGGACCTCCGTTGGCGAGCTCTTTACTTGCAGCCCGTAGTGGCAGCACAGCCAGCCGACAATCGCGCCCAGGCCCGTCCCTTTGAGCATGAACAAGCCCAGGTCGAACGGCATGACGCCGCGCGAAACGCCCGAATAAAGGCTGCCCCAGCTGGCGCTAGCAGTCAGCTGTGCAAACACGAACGCCCCGATGATCGCGACCACACTGAAGTAAATCATCAGTACCAGGACGCTGACGATGGTCGCCACGAGCCGCGGCAATACGATGAAACGCGGCGGATCGATGCCCAAAGAGGACAGCGCGAGCACCTCGGAGTTGACCTTCATGTTGCCGAGCTCTGTGGCCATGGCCGTACCCGAACGCCCTGCGACGACAATCGCAGTGATCAAAGGCGCAAGCTCGCGCAAGACGACCGCGACCAAGACCTTTCCCAAAATCTCACCGTCAGCCGAGCCCAGCAGGCTCGATTGAATGATGATGCTCGCGCCCAGCAGGAACGCGATGACGCTTACGAGCGAAAGCGCCTGCACGCCCGTGTACAGGATTTGCGTGACGATCACGCGCTGCACGGTGGCCCTCGCCGCACGACCCGGCGTCCAATAGGACACCACCGCGTCGCTGAACGTGTGCAGCAGCAGATCCGCAGCCAAAACGCGCTGAATGGCCCCACGCCCTACGGCGCTGAGCCAGCCGGCATCCGCAACGCGATCCGTTCGCGGGTCGTAGGGCAGAGTCGAGCGGACCCGGGCCATGATCCTGCCTGGCCCGGGCCGGGACTACTTACCCTTCAGGGCGGCGAGCCGCTCTTTCGCCGCTTGCAGACCATCAGTCTGGATGGCGCGCTCATACATTTGGATGGCCTTCGGCGCCTCCCCGAGCTTCTCGTGGACTTCACCCAAACGCAGGAATACTTCCGACTTTTTGACGGGCCCAGTTTCGTCCAGCTTCTGCAACAGCAGCGCGCGGAACATCTGCTGCGCCTTCTTATAGTCGCCGATGTCCATCGCAACTTGGCCGAGCAAAGTCAACACGTTCACATTGCCAGGCTCGATGCGAAACGCTCGGTCGAGCTCGTCCATCGCCTTTTGGTTCTCACCGTTCGCCAGGTATGCCTTAGCCAGCCGGCGGTGGATCTCACCGAGCTCTTTCGGCCGCTTGCTGCCGTAGCTCTCGATGATCTTCACCAAGACGTCAGCCGCGGCCTGACCGCGACCCGAGGCGCTGTACTCGTCGCACAGCGCGAGGAGCAATTCGCGGTCATCCGGGCGCAGTTTACTCGCGCGGTCCAGCACTTCCGCCGCGCTGCCGTGATCGCCGCGGCGACCAGCGTGAATCGCCGCCGCCTGGCGCAGCAGAGCCACGCTCTCTTCCGGAGTCGCTGCAAAATCCGCATCGCGGGAGAGCAACGCGGCCAGCTTCTCCCAGGCGTTCATGGCCTCATACAAGGCACGCAACCGCGAGCGCAGTTCCGCACTCTGTTCATTCTGAAGCAAGCCGCGCTCGAGGGCAGCCGCCGCGCTCTCTGGGGAGCCGAGCTTCTGCTGGACGATCGAGAGTTCCAGCGCCCGCGCTACGGCGGGCTCACCGACGCTCGTTTGCAATAGTTGATCGAGCACCTCAGCCGCCTCCGGCAGGCGCTCTTCGCTTTGCAGCAAGCGGGCCAAGGCCTCGAGAGCGCCTTGATGCCGAGGGTCGCGCGCTAGCACCGCGCGATAAGTGTCGATAGCCCGCTCGCGGTCGCCGAGGCGTGAGTCGTACACCTCCCCCAGGCGCACTTGGAAGCTCAGCTCAGCAGCAACGTCAGCGCGCTCCTGAGCGCCACTGATCTGCGTCGAAAGCAGATCAGCAAGCTCCTCGTCGCGCTTGGTTTTCTCGTACAACTCGCTCAAGGCAACGACCGCGTCGCCGCGGCCCGGCTCGTCATCGAGCACGGCACGCAGCAACTCAATCGCCGTATCCGGCGCTGAGAAGCGCTCTTCGCTCAGCTTTGCCAGCTCCAGGCGCAGCGCACTGCGCGCCGCCGGAGATTCGGCCAAATCCACCAGGCGCTCCAGCAAGCGCCCGAGGTCGTCGAAACGATTGGCGCGCGCATGCAACGCCCGCAGCGAGTTCGAAGCGTCCACGTCATTCGGATCATCCTCGAACAACTGCTCGTACAGCGTGATTGCTTTGGCCGGCTGAGCGAGCTTGTCTCGCGCAATCTCGGCGGCCTTACGGCGCAAGCCCCGCACCGTTGCGGCGTCGGCACCAAGCTCGCTCCGCTTGACAAGTAAGTCGAACGTTTCTGAGTAATTCCCGTTGGCTTCACTCACCTGAGTCAGCTCGCCGAGCGCCCACAGATTAGCGTCATCCAGCGCCAACAGCTCGCGCAGCACCGCTTCCGCGAGCGCGAGATCGTTCAGGCTTGCCGCTAGGGCATGCGCCTTTTGGTAAAGTTCTTCGCGCCGGGTTTCGTCCAGCTGCAGCTTCGCGCGCCGGCGAAGCGTATTGCACAAGTCCCGCTCGCGCCCGGGCTGCTGCTGCAGGTCTTCGAGCAGTGCCAGCACTTCATCGCTGTCGGGCTCGAACACCAAAGCGCGGTTTAGCGCCACTTCTGCGGCCCAAACGTTGCCCACTTTATCGCGTTGCCACATCGCCAGGCGAATGCACAAGCCGACCGCTACGTCCGGCAGCAGGTCATGATGCTTCTCGATCGCCTCGCTGAGCGCGCTCGCAGCGCCCGCCCAATCGCCGGTGATCGCCGCCACGCGCTCGAGCTCATCCAGCAAGGCGCCGTCCGTTGGCGCTTCGAGTAGACCTTGCTGGAGCACGCGCTGCGCTCCCATCGGGTCCTTTGCCTCCTCCTCGTGCACGCGCGCCAAGTTGCGGAGCATATCTACCCACGCTTCGAGCGAATCCGCGTGGTCCACGCGCTTTTCGTACAGGCGAGCCAAGCGATCCGTTCGACCGCGCGCGCGGTATACGCCCTCGAGCACCTCCGACGCCTCCTCGAAGAGGTCGTGGTGCTGGGTCAGCTTCTCGAGCTCGTCTACCGCAGCCTCGTGATCCTGGGCGCGCTCGAGCGCCATGCGCAAGGAAGACAAGCCTCGTGACGGTTCCTTGAAGCTCTCGATTTGAAGCAACGCGAGCCGGAAGTACAGCTTTGCCTGCGTTTGCTCAGAATCCTCAGCGGCCACGCGGCGCTCGAGAATTTCCGCCACTTTTTGCTGAGCGCCGAGCCGTGTGTACAAGCGATCGAGCGCCGACAGCAGCTCTGGCCTGTCGCCGGCCTGTTCGACGGCACGCGAGTAGGCGAGCGTTGCTCGTTCGTCGTTCTTCAGTTGTTCTTCCGCGACGCGGCCGAGGCGCACGAATAGGTCGTGCGCTACGTCCGGTTCAAACGTCGATTGGGCACGTTCGCCGAGCGTGTCCGCGTAACGCAGCCAGCCGCCGGTGACCGCAGCCAGCCGTTCAATACCTTCATGTAGCTCGGCCGACTCGGGGCGCTCAGACAGCGCGCGCAACAGCGCCTCTTCGGCATCCTTTTGGCTGCCAAGCTTGGTCTCCAGCACTTCCGCAATCTCGCGCAGCGTGCCCATGCGTTCCACCGGCTCGGTCTCGACCGTGAGTCGCATCTCGAGGATATCGACGAGAGCTTGCCAGCGCTCGGTTTGGCGCAGCACTGGCACCAAAATTTCAGCCACGGTTTGGCGCAGGTTATCGTGCGATTCACCGATCGCGCGTACCGCGGCAACGGACTCGTCGTCCGTCGGCACGTCATCCAACGCTTGGCGCTGCGCCTCCAGTGCCTCTTCGAAGCTCTGCATCTTTCCAGCCAAGATGCGGCCGATCTCTTTGCGGAGCTCGGCACGGGCTACGGCAGCCTCGGTGGCGCCCGCTTCAAACCGAAGATTGTCCAGCAATTCCGGCCACATTGCCTCAAGCCGGTAGAGCCGATTCAAGGTAGCTAGGACCCCGGAATCTCCTGGCCGAACCGCCAAAGCTTGGCCCAAGACCTCGATCGCGCGCGCGCGATCCGAAAGTTGCTGCTCGTAGCACGCAGCAGCCAGCGTCAAGAGGTTGTACTTCAGATCGGCGTCATCTTCCCCAGACAGCTCAACGCGCTGAACGTACAGCTCCACGAGGCGCTTGGCGTCGTGCTTGGCCTCGTACAAATCGATCAGGCAATCGACGGTGAAAGCGCTCTCGGGATCGAGCTCGAGGGCCCGCTCGTAGGCAATAATAGCGCCTCCGGCGTCATCCAGCATATCGCGCTTGGCTTCGCCAACGCGACGCCAAACGCTCGCCCGCTCCGCGTCGTTGAGGAGCAGATCCGCCTTGTCCGTCAGCACCCGCACCAAGGTCGGCCAATCACTGAGCAGCGTGGCGAGCTGCTCCATCTTCTCCAGCGGATCCAAGTCCGATGGGTCCGCTTGGTGAATGGCGCCGTACGCTGCGAGCGCGCGACGGGGGTCGTCGCGCTTTTCGTTGTGCACGCGAGCTAGCGTGCTCAAGATGTCGCGCTTGCTGTTCAGGTCGGGGTGCTCCAAAAGCACACCGTCGTAAGTGTCAGCCAGCCTGTCCCACTCGCCAGTGGCTTCAGTCAGGCGTTCGTAGTCCGAGCGGGCCCCCGAATCCTCCGGATCGAGCCGGAAAGCCGCCTCGAGGGCACGTCGAGCACGGGCCAGGTCACCGCCGCGGCGCTCCCAAAGCTCGGCTGTCTCACGCAGCACGGCAACTTTTTCGCTGCCGTCAGCGAGCGCGAAACGATCCTCGTTGAGAGTGATCTGACGCCGCCAGTCGTCCAGCGCTTCATACAGCGGGCGTAGGATGTCCACCACGCGCTGCCGTTGATCCTCGTTCTTGCGCAGCGCTTCGAGCTCCGCAATTGCCTCGGGGTGCGAGGGAAGCTTGGCGGTGATTTCCTCCAGCTGATCGACGGCGCGATCGGTTTGCCCAAGTGTGCTCTGCAGGCGCGCCAGAGCGATGCGGTACGCCGCACCCTCCGCCGGTGTTCGTGCCGATTCGGCACGGCGCAAGTACAGGTCACTCAAATCATCCCAGCGTTCGCGCTCGCGATACAGTTCGGTCAGTGCATCGAGCGCACGCGCGTCGTTGTCGTCGACATCCAGCACCGAGCGGTACGTGTCAATCGCGTCATCGGGACGACCGAGTTCGTTCTTCTGCAGCGAGGCCATGGTGTGCAGCGCGGCCAAACGTTCAGCGGCATCGAAGCGATGGTCGAGCACGTCGCGGTACAGGCTCACGCGCTCTTCGTGGCGCGCGGTGCGCAACAGAATCGCGTCGATTGCAGCAAATAGCGGCTTGCTTTCGGGCTCGAAGGCCAGCGCGCGCCGATAAAAGACCAAACCGCGATCCAGCTCGCCCAGGGTCGTGAACAGCTCACCGGTGCGACGGGCAAGCTTCACTGTGGCAGCGTCGTCGCCATTCAGCTTCTCTAGCTCCGCCGCGTAAATTTCAGCCAAGCGGCGCTCGGCGCCGGCTACCTTGGCCAAGCGCTCGAGCTCGGAGATCGTGACCGGATCAGACAGCTCGTCCTTCAGCAGTTCGGCGATCGTGTCGAGTGCGGCGCGGTAGTCTTCCTTTTGCTCCTCATACAGCTTGGCCAAGCGCACGAGCAGCTCTCGACGCTCGTCCGGATCGGTCGCGTATGCCAGCCGAGCGCGGATCGCGTCCATCACGCGACCAAAGTCGGCGCGCACCAGGTACACGGGCTCCAGCAGAGCCGCCGCGCGTGCTCGGTGCTCCGGCTCGTTCGCCTCGGCCAGGATGCGCTCCAGCTCGGCGATCACTCCGGCGTGCTGCTTGTCGGCGGAAAGAGCCGCTTCTAGCTCGTCGAACGCGCGGCCCAAGTCATTTTGGTGGCGCGCTGCGACGCGAGCGATGCTCACGTGGAGATCGGGAGCGCTACCGAGCCGGGCACCCAGCTGGCGCTCGTACAGCGAGATCAGGTCGCTCCAGTGCGAAACGTCGCCGTAAAGCTTTTCCAGCGCAGTCACGGCCGCCGGATCGAGACCCATTTCCAAGATCGTTTCGTAGACACTGATCGCGCGCGGCTTGTCCGCGAGCACTTCCGAGAGCAGGCGCGCGCGGCGAAACAAGAGTTGTTTCCGCTCTTCGTCCCCGTCGGCGACTTCAACGCGCCGTTCCAGGATATCGAGCAAGTTTTGGGCGTCACCCGTCTCTTCGTAGAGAGATTCGAGGGCTCCCAGCGCCTTCTTGTCGTCCGCGCGCTGTTCGAGCGCCTTCTTGTAGTACTCGCGAGCCAGCTCGCGGTCCGCCAGCTGATGGCGGGCCAAATCCGCGATTTTGAGCGTGACCGCCAGCTGCACCTCGCCGTCGAAGATGTCTGGCACGATGTCGCACAAGATCTTGACGTACTCTGCTTGTTTGCCGGTGGCTGTGGCTAGCCGCTCCAAGTTCGCAAACCACGGCTCGAGGTCGCTATGACCGACAGCGGTGCGCACAGCGCGCTCGGCGTAGCCGAAGCCACGTTTTGCATCGCCCAACGAACTCTCGGCGACGCGCATCGCCGCTTCCAGGCCGGAAATTTTCTCCAGCGCATCGTCGCTCGTCGCGACTTCGATTTCGAGCACGCGCAGCAGGTGCTCGTAGTCCGACTCGGCCTCGTAAATGGGATGCAGAAGGAGCGCGGCTTCGCGGCGCGAGGGCGCTTCCTCGGCGCCAAGCATGCGTTCGAGCGCTTCACGGCTCGGCGGATGCTTGCTGTCGATACCGAGCGCGCGGCGATAAACCTCGAGCGAGCCGGGCACGTCACTCAAGTGCTCGCGCTTGAGATCGCCGAGCTTGGCCAGCAGCTCCAGGCGCTCGCCGTCGGTCTCCGCAATGTCCAGATGACGCTCCAGCGTGTCACTCAGCTCTTCCCACCGTGAGGCGCTCCTGAAGAGCGCTTCGAGCGCGCTCAGGGACGGACCATTGGGCCCGAAGTCAGCGATCAATGCCCGGTAGGCCTCGATCGCGTCCGGCACGGCGTCGAGCTTCTTCCAGAGTGTTTCAGCCGCGCGCTTCATCAGCTCTCGGCGCAGCTCGGGATCGGCACTCGCCTCACGCCGACGCTCCAAGATGGAGACGAGATCGTGATAGCGCTCCGTGGTTTCGTACAAGCGGTCGAGGGCCGCGAGCGCCTGCTCATCGTCCGGATTTTCCTCGACGCGGGCCTTCCAGGCGGCGATGGCGCCATCGTTGTCGCCCAGCACGCTCTGGCACAAGTCCCCGAGGCGCCCAAACAGCTCGCGACGCACTGGGCCGCTCTGCTCGAGCTTCACCTGAATGCGCAGCATTTCTGCCAGTTTCGCGTTTTCGCCAGCAGCAATGTAGATGCGCTCCAGGGCACGTGCCGCGGGCAACACCAAGTCGCGATCATCCTCGTCCAGAACCAGCACGCGGCGGTATACGCGCTCGGCCCGCGCGTTGTCGTTCAGAAGCTCTTCGCAAATACTGGCGACCTGGGTCAGGATCTCACCACGGAGCGGTTCCGATTCGGCGCGTTCGGCGGCTTCGGTCAACACCTCGGCGACGCGCTCGTTCAGGCCTAGGCGGCGGCCGATTTCCAGCAAACGCTTGCGCGCATCGACATCCAACGGATCCGCCGGAACGAGCAAGGCGAGGGTCTTGAGCGCGCTCTCGTCATCATGCAGACGGTCGTCACGCAAGGTCGCAATGCGGCGAAGTAGCTCTCGGCGATCCACATTCGCCGGATCGGCACTGAAGCCCTCGAGGCGAATGTCCAAGACCCGGACCAGATCCCGGATTTCGTCACGCGCTTCGTACACGGTCTCCAGCATGCGCGCGGCGCGTTGTCGGAGGCCGCCGATCTCGAGAAGGCGTTCGGCCAGTTCGCGCGCCTGGTAGTCGTTGATGCGCTCACCGAGCACGTCTTCGACCAGCAGCAGCGATTTTTCCGGCTGATGTAGGTCCAAGTCCAACTTGGCGAGCCGCAGCTTGAGCTCGAAGGCTTCGTCCCCGACGGCGTTCTCGAGGCGCTTTTCTAGAAGCGCGGCAAGCTGCTTGTCTTTGCCTTGGCGAACGTACAAGCGGTCGAGCGCCCGAATCGATACATCATGCAGCGGTTCGACCTCCAGGATGCGCTCGTAGTAACGAGTCGCCTTCTCCGAGTCCTCGATGATCTCCTCGCAGATCAGCGCCACTTCCACGAGCATTTCCGCGCGACGCGCGAGATCACTGGTCGCTGCGGACGCGCGATCATAGAGCGCCTCGAGGTCACTCCAGCGCTCGGCCGCGGTGAGAATATCCTTCAGGCGCTGGAACGCCGCTTCATTGCCTGGGGACAAGGCCAGCACGCGCTCCAAGTAGGGTGTGGCACCAATCGGATCACCCAGGCGATCCTCATGCAGGCGCGCTGCGCGCTCGGCTAGCTCTACCTCGAGCGCCTCGGGCAGGGTCCCGCGTAAGACCTCGCGGAACGCCTCACCGAGATCGGTGGGACGACCGGCGAGCTGCGCAAGCGCGTCCGCGCGGTCCCACAGGCCGAGTTCACTCGGGTAACGACGTGCAGCCTCGAGCACGACATCCAGCGCGCTGCCGAACGAGCTCATCTTGTGCTGCTGCGCGTCGGCCAGGCGCAAATACAGTGGCAGACGCAATGCGGGATCGTTCGTCTCCGCGAGCAACACCGTCAAGGCGCCCGCTTCACGACGCGCCTCGCCGGAGGCTGCGTATTGCGTCGCAAGCACCTTTGCCACTTGTGCGCGCACTTCTGCCACGTCCAACAACCGCTCGAGCACGCTCATCGCGCGCGCCTTCACCGGCGCAAACTCGACAGCCGCGACGGCATTTTCGAAGGCCGCTTTGGCGTTCCCTAGCCGGTTCAAGTACAGCTCAGCAAGCTCAGCTTGGCGCTCCGCGCGGTCCTCGCCTGAGAGCTTCTCGCGATGTTGCTCGATGACCGCGACTGCGCCGGCCGCATCATTCTGCGCGAGCAGCAAGCGTGGCAATGTGCCAAGCGCGACCGCGTCCGAATCACGCACCTCCAAGATGCGTCGGTAGATCGCGATCGCGCGATCTGGCGCTTCGAAAACGTCCTCCTCGAGGGTCGCCCAATCACTCAGGATGCGCGCTCGGTCTTCGTCGTCCCGAGCGTGCTCAACGCGCAGTTCGAGTAGCCAGCGCAGGTCGTCGCGGCGATCTTCCCGCCGCAAAATGGCCTCAAGGGCGGTCGCAACCTCGGCGTCCGCCGGATCCCGCTCCAGCATTTGCTTGTACAGCAAGACAGCCTGCTCCGAGCGGCTCAGCTCCTCGGCGAACACGCGCGCCAAGCGCAATTCCAGCATGCGGCGCTCGGCGCCGGGCGCCGGAGCGACAGCGGCCGGAGTGGCCTCTGGTTGGGCCTCGCCCTTCTTTTTCTTCTTGCCCTTCTTCGGGGCCGCGACCGTTACGGCGACCGCTTCAGTGGACGCGACGGCAGGCGGAGGCGCCGTTAGCTCCGCGGCTTGCAGGCGTTGCTCGACCGCTTCCACGAATGCGTCCCATGCGCTCGCGGCCCGCGACGACTCCTCCAGTAAATCCAGCGCCGCCTCGCTGTCGGGCGAAAGCTCATAGGCCTTGCGGGCATAGGCCGCAGCGGTCTTCTTGTCATTCAGCTTGCGCCCGGTGACCTCGACCAACTTGCGCAGCAAGGCGAGCTTGTCCGCGTCACTTTCCGAGCGATCGAACAAGAGCTCGTACAGCGGTGGCAGGCGCGCCCACTTCTCGTCGTTTTCATACAGCGGGACGAGCGCGCTAGCAGCGCGCGTGTCCGAAGGATCAGCCGATAGAATGCGATCGTAGGAGCGGAAAGCGCGCTCCGGTTGCGCGAGCCTCTGCTCGTACACCGCCGCGGCGCGGTAACTGAGCTCGATGCGTTGCACGGCCTCTTTCGCGCGGTCCGCGGCGGTGCTGAGCACCTCCGCGAGCCCCTCCCAGTCGTTTTGGGACGCGTACAGCGCCTCCAGCCCGTCGTAGTCACCGCTCTGCAGGTACGTCTCACGCAGCACGCGCAAGGCACGTGGGTGCCCGGGCGACAGCTCCAAGACGCGCTGCCAGGCGCGAGCCGCCTTCTGATGGTCGGCGATGTGCTCTGCGTACACCGTACCCAGCTTCTGCAGCGCGGCCAGGCGCGCGGCATCGTCATCAAGCGTCGCGACGCGTCGCTCCAACACTTCCGCCAGCGTCGGCCAATCCTTGGCGCGCTCGGCGTACTTCTCGAGTGCATCGAGTACGTCCGCGCGCGTCGGATCGATCTCCAAGATGCGCTTGTACAGCTCTACTGCGTCGGCACCGCGGTTCAGGCGCTCAGCCGCCAGCTGCGCCAACTCTTTGAGCAGCGATAGTTTCGCGCCGCCCTCGGCGCTCTCCAGATCGGCCGAGTACAGCTCGAACAGCTTGTCCCAGGCGCGGCGCTTTCGATACAGGTCCTCGAGGCGTTCGTGGGCCTCGGCATCGTTGGGCGCAATTTTGAGCAGCGCGGCGTATGCTTCCGTCGCATTCTGCGCGTTCGAGAACTGTTCGAGCCAGCGCCGCGCGGCCGCGCGATACAGCTCCTTCTTCTCCTCGATGTCAGGCGTGATTTCGGCCAGCTTCAGCTGGTGCGTGATCAGATCGCGGTGACGCCCGAGCTTGTCGTACAGGCCAACCAGCTCGCGCATTTCGTCTGCGTCATGCTCATCGAGCTTGTCATCCAATTGCACAATCTGATTGAGCACGGAGAGCAAGGCAGTATCGCTGCGCACGTACTGCCGATAAACCGTGGCTACTTCACGCAAAATAGCGAGGCGCGTGGCGTACTCCTCCGCCGGCGTGCGTTCCAACTGCTGGCGCAAGAGTTCGACCAGCGCGTTGTAGCCTTGCGTTTGCTTGTACAAACGTTTGAGCGATTCACGCGCGTCGGCGCTATCCGGGTCTTGGCGCAGGATGCTCTTGTATTGCTCAATGGCCTTTTGCGCGTTCGCGGTGCCTTCGGCAAGCTTGGCGATTTCGGACGAAAACGCCTTGCGCTCCTTGGAGGCCTCGGGCACCGAACGCTGGGCGCTCTGCAACACCTCAATCAGGCGCGTGTCGTCCTCCAGCGAGCCGTAATACTCGCGGTAGAAGTTGAGCATGCCTTCGTTGGTCGGCTCGACCTTGCGAATGCGCTCGAACCA
>JBDTYJ010000107.1:0-15976 GCA_040005755.1 Pseudomonadota bacterium | reverse complement strand
GTCACCGCCTTTCGACCGTTCGCCTCATGTCTCCGTCTGGTGTCAAGGTGGACCTACTGTTTGCCAGCTCAGGCATCGAGAGCGAAATTGTCGATGCTGCCACCCCGGTCTACTTCGAAGGAGCCGGCTCCGTGCCGGTTGCGAACGCCGAGGAGCTGCTGGCGATGAAGGTCTTGAGCATGACCGACACCCGACTGCAGGATCGAATTGACGCCCAACACTTGCTGCAGTTCACGCCCAACCTCGACCTCTCCCGCGTGCGCCAACACCTCGCTCGAATCACGGACCGGGGCTACGCCCGCGAACAGGACCTTGAAGCAAAGCTCAAGGTCGTCCTCCGCGACGTTCGTTACACGAACCGCTAGGCGCAACGCGCGCTGAATACCGCGAACTCAAGCACAAAAGAGAACCGCGGAATCGAGGCGTTCTCGATTCCGCGGTTCAGTCGTTGCGCGGGGGCGCAACGCGGGCTGTATACCGCGATATCACTGGGGTTTGAACGACGACTCGTGGCGTAAGCGGCTCCGTTGCCGGGCGATGACGACGGGGCTTCCCGTGCGCAGCAATGGCCATGGCGGCTCCTGAAAGCTCCCGCTATTCTCTGGCTATGGCGATCATTAACTGGAACGGCAGCGACCTGCCTGACGCCCTGCGCCCGCTCCCCGCTGGTCGGTACACCGTCGAGGCCTTGGATGAATCGCCGCCTTTGACGGCGGACGAGGAAGACGGGTTGATTCAGGCTCTCGAGTCACTTCGTGCCGGCCGCGGCGTTGATCACGAAGACGTCCGCGCGCGAGTGTTGAAGCGTATCGCGCCTTGAAGATCATTTGGTCTCCCGAAGCCGCCGACGACTTCGATCAGGCGGTTACTTATCTTGTCAGCGTCAACCCTGCCGCGGCACACTGCAGTTTGCGCCTACGTTTCAACCAGAAAAGCATCGACGACACCCGCGAATAGCGTCGGCGCTTGAATCATGGCCATGTGTTGTTGGTCGGGGAGCTCGCGGAGTTCGGCGTTGGGTAGGCGCGTGGCGATGGTTTTCGCGCCGGAGCGCATGCGTTCGGGGCTGGCGCTGCCGACTAACATCAGGGTGGGGATTTGAATGCGAGCGAGCTCGGCTGGGTCAGCGGTGAACGCGCGTTGGACGTGCGAGTCATAGGGGACGGTGTGACCGAGTGTGGCCACCAGGGGCGCCCAGGCCGCGCTCTGTTTCAGCCCACGTAGGCTGTCCTCGGAGTTGCGCGGGCCTTCACGCAGGAACGTTTCGACCGCGAGCTCGCGCTGACCGCGGGCGAGGAGCGCCTGCAAGCGCTCCGGCAAATCCTGCGCAATCAGATCGGGCTGGGCGAAAAATACGGGCGGCTCATACACCACCAGGCGCTCGAGCTTGGAGGGCGCACGCGCCGCAACTCGCAGCGCCAGGATTGCCCCCGAAGAGTGCCCGAGCAGATCGATCGGTCCCGGAATCGCGTTTAGCACCGCCAGCACATCTTCGACCTCACGCTCGGGGGCGTAGGGCGCGGTGTCACCGCTCTTGCCACGGCCGCGTCGATCAACGAGGTACACGCAGCGCTTCTCGGCGAGTATTTTTACGACGTTGAGCCAACGCTCCGCTGCGAACAAAGCGCCGGACAGCACGACCAGCGCTCGCCCGCTGCCGTAGCTTTCACTATTGATGGCGGTGCCGTCCGCTGATTCGGCCAGGAGTTGCGTCATTGCCGTCGATACTGCGCTGGCAGGGGACCTCGTGCGACGAAAAAAGGTCGGCCCGCGCAGCCTCGCCCTAGCTGGGCGCCCGCGTGCCAGCCATGCAGCTCTGCGGACCGTCTTGATGCCGTCCTAGTGCGTTTCCCGAGCAGAAACCAGGCCACGCAGCGAGAGTGAATGTTGAACCGTGTCGCATTTTTGCGTAAGGTGCTTGAACGCGCTGTTGCTGCGCGAACGGAGGCGGTCATGAATCGATGGCTGGTGGTGGTCTCATTGGGTGTCTGCTCACTCGCGGGTTGCAAGGACGACGCGCGCTGCGAGCGGCAACGCCTCGACCTCGATAGGACTTGGGCAGAATTGCGGGTGGCCGCGACGCGCAAGAAGCTCCAAGGGGTGGATGTGCCGAGCTGGACTGACATCGAGACCAAGGCTGAGCTGCTGGAGAGCTCATTCATGACTCAGCAGATCACCTGGGACAGTGCGAGCAAAGCCAGTCAGGCAATCGCCGCCAAGTTGCCGGCCATGCAAGCTGAAAGTGACGCGCAGCTGGTCGGCTTTCGAAACTCCGCAGAGCTCGCAATCAAGCAACAAGACAGCTTTGAAAAGGCCTGCCGCTGAGCTCCGGGGCAGCGCAAAATCGCCGCTAGTTTCGCTGGGGTACCAGGGGCTACGCTACGGGCATGAACCCCGTTTTTTCACCCGGCAGCGTGGCCGTTGTTACCGGTGCCGCGAGCGGCATTGGCCTGGCCGCCGCCAAGCGTTTCGCCTCTCTCGGCATGAAGCTAGTCATGGCGGATCTAGCGGGTGACGCATTGGAGCGCGCGGCAGAAGAGGTCGCCCATTTGTCATCGAATGACGTCATGGCTGCCGCCACGGACGTCTCGAGCTTGGAACAGCTACAGCGCTTGGCGGAAGAAGTGCCGCGCAGCTTCGGCCAGGTTTCGCTGCTCATGAACAACGCGGGTGTGGGCAACAACCCCGGCTTGCCTTGGGAAAACGCCGCCGGTTGGCGGGCGCTGTGTGAGGTGAATCTGTGGGGCGTCGTCAACGGCGTGCAGGCGTTCCTGCCAGGAATGATCGCGTCACGGCAGCCAGGGATGGTCATCAATACCGGTTCCAAGCAAGGCATCACGAGCCCTCCCGGCAACCCGGCGTACAACCTTTCCAAGGCCGCCCTGAAGAACTACACCGAGTCCTTGTCCCACGCGCTACGCGAGGCAACGGGCGCGCGCATCTCGGCGCATCTGTTGATCCCGGGCTTCACCTTCACGGGCATGACGAGCGCGGACGAAAAGCCGCCCGCCGCGTGGTCTGCCGAGCAAGTGGTTGAATTCATGCTCGAGGCGGTCATTGCAGGTGATTTTTACGTGCTTTGCCCGGACAACGCCGTTGACCGCGCCCTGGATGAAAAGCGCATGCGCTGGGCGGTCGACGACATCATTCTGAACCGCCCCGCGCTGTCGCGCTGGCACCCGGATTACGAGGCGGAATTTGCGCGCTTCGTCAGCGCCAAGCACTGATCAGGGCGCCTGCTGGTTTTGCGCGAACCCCGCCGTCGTTACGGTGACTGAAGGCGCCACCGGCGTCACCGTGGAGGTGATGGCCTCGATGTTGGGCGTGATCGCGCCGAGCGTGTTCACCGCCGCTCGCGCGTAGGCAGTCGCGGTGCGGTGAGCGGCGGAGGCGCCGTTGAAGGTGATGTTCGCGTTCGCATCCAGCCGCACCGTCCACATGTCTGCGCCGCCGGCACCCCAGCTGCTGGTGGAGCCCGAGACGACCAAGCCGCCTGCCGGCATTGCGTACACCGCGGCAGCGGCATCCGGCGTTGCACCGGGGCCGCCATAGGCAAATTGTGCGGTGATGGCATTGGCGCTGCTGAGCTGCACGAGCCACGCCTCGTCAGCCAACGCCGGATCCGTGTACTGGCCAACGACAGCGAAGCCTGTGGGCGTCCGAGTGATCGCCGCGAACGACTCCAGCGTGTTCGGGCTTCCCACGGCATAGGCGAGGGCGGCCTTGGGATTGCCCTTCGTGAGCTGAGCGTAGAAGCCATCGCTATCGCCGCCGTCGGTGAAGACGCGCGCGCCCGCAACCAAGAAGGTGTCGGTGCCCACCGCAACGAACCGAGCCGGGTTCAAATCATGGAGCGCATCACCGTACAGATCGCTGCTGAGGTAAGCGCCAGCTTCACTCACGTAGCTGATCATCAGCTGGGCAGGCGCTGTCCCCACCGCGGACAAAACGGCGAAATACCTCTTGTTCGGATCCTCGATCACATCAACCGGCATGGTCACCACATTGCCGTTGTTGGGGTCGCGTTCGTGGAACACCAAGTCCCAGGTCGGCTTACCGGTCCCGTCCACTTTGGTCAGGTGTGCAACGTTCCCGAGCTTGGCGTCAGCCGCGAAAATGCAGAATGCGTAGCCACCGTCCAACGTAGGGATCACGTTACCGGCGCCGCCGGCCGTAGGCCCGAGGCCATACTTGTACTCGTACTCCCACGCCGGGGCTTGTTCGTTGTGTAGCCACGGGTACTGCGTGGTGGTCGTACCGGGCGCGCGGTGGATGCCGAGCGCAATCACGTTCTTCTGGTTGGCGGTGACTGCGAGGCCGACTGCTGCGAACGTCGCGGTGCCGGGTGAGGCCGTGTCACTAATGATCTGATTGCGTCCCAGCTTGCCCGTGTTGGCCGCCAGATCGACGAGCGCCAAGCGGGTACCGCGGCCGCCGCCAGCGCTCGTGCCAAACCCGACCACGGTGCCGTCGGCGAGGCCGACCACGTTGGGCATGAGGTCGGGGAACGCCGTGCCCGTGGCTTGCGCCCAGAGCTGGTAGTAATTCGCCGTGCAAGTGCGGGGCGCGGTCACGCCGGTGAGGCTGTACGGAGCGGCGGCACCCGAGCAATCACCGCTCCAACCAGTGAACACCGAGTCCACCGCGGGCTTCGGCGTCAAGGTCACGGTGCTGCCTGAATCCACCGCGCAAGTCGCCGGATTGCCCGCCACGCACGTGGCAGTGCCCGGGCTCGTCACCACGACGGATCCCGCGCTAGCCGGTGCGCCGATGCCGGTCACGATGGGTCGATAGGTCGCGACGCAGGCCGTATTTGCCGTGACCGTGACGCCACCCGCGTTGCAGCCCGGAGACCAGCCGACGAGCGCCCAGCCCGCATTCACGGCGACCGCAATGTTGACCAAGGTTCCGTAGGGCACTGCCGAGCAGGCGTTCGGCGTGCACGAGATACTGGCCGTGCCGGCCGCAGTGGGAGTGATCGCGGCGCTCGCGGTGAAGGTATCGATTGCGAACGTGGCGTTGCACGTGGCGTTCACGTTCTTCAACGTGATCGGTGTACCCGTTGTCGGGCAGCCCGCGCCTGCCCAGCCGGCGAAGTGGTAGTGGGGTGCTGGAGTGGCGGCCAGCGCGACGTTGGTTCCGAAACTGACCGTGCAGCTGGCGCCGCCGCACTGCGTGTTCGTGTCTGCGCGCGTGGCGGTGACGCTGCCGTTGGTGCCCGCGCTGGCCGTAATCGTGAACGTGTTGAGCGCGAAGTTTGCCGTGCACGTGGTGTTGAGGTTGCTCAGCGTGATGGGGCTCGTGCCAGGCGGCGCGCAGTTCGTGCCCGTCCAGCTCGTGAAGTGATAGCCGTTCGCTGCGTCGGGCGTGGCCGTGAGCACCACACCCGTGCCGGCATCCACGGTGCAGCTGCCATTGGCGCAGGCGGCCGCGCCGAACGCCGCGCTGGCCGTGCCGCCCGCATTGGCCTTGGCCACAATCGTGAATTGTTGCAAGTAGTTGGCGTGGCACGACTTGCTGGAGGTCACGTTCGCGAGCGCGAGCGTTAGGGCTGCGCCCGCGCAGCCCGCGTCCCCGGTCCAGTTCACGAAACGAAACGTTGGCAGCAAGTTCGGCGCGGTCAGCGAGACTGAGCCACCAGCATCGATGCCGCAGCCGCCCGGAGTGCAAGCGGCGCCAGGGCTCGTGGACGTTGCCGTCACGGCGCCTGTTGCGCCGACGACCGTGCCCGTCACCGAAACGCCGAGCGCGTAGGTCGCTGTGCACACGACCTCCGCAGTCGTTGGTGTCACGGTGAGCCCGTTGCCTTGCCCAGTCGTCGGGCAGCCGGCGCCGGTCCAGCCCGTCAAGCGATAGCCGCTAATGGTCGGCGCTACGAGCGTGGTGCTCGTGCCGGCGTCCACCAAGCAGCTGTTCGTCGAGCAGGTTGAGTTCACGTCAGCGGACGTTGCCGTGACGGTACCGGCGAGGCCGCTCCCAACCACGCCGCTCACGCGGTAGCGTGCGCGATAGTTGGCCACGCACGCAATGTTGCTCGTGACCGCGAGGACGAGCGTTTTGCCGGTACCCGTGCACTGCGCGTCACCGGTCCAGCCGGCGAAGCGGAAACCGGTGGGGTCGATGGCCGGGACGTTGAAGGTGGCCATTGTGCCGCCGTCCGCGAGGCAGCTGAGCGCCGTACAAGTGCCGGTGTGCACGCTGGGCATTGCCCCCGCCGCACCGAGCGCGCTCACGCTCACTTGGTACTGCTGCGAGAACTTGGCAATGCACGTCAAATCAGCCGTAATTACCAGCGGTAAGGTCGCGAGCTCAGAGCCTTCGCAAGCGCTGCTGCCGGTCCAGCTCACGAAGCGATAGCCGGCGCTGGCAATGGCATGCAGGGTGAGGGTGCTGTTGTCGTCGACCTGGCCGCTGCAGCCTTGCGCCGCGCAGCCGACGCTCGGATCGGTGCTCACGGTGCCGTTGCCCGCGACGTCCACGCTGACCGAGACCGCGCGCTGCAGCGCGAACGTTGCGTTGCACTCCTTCAAACCGCTCACGGTAACGGTGGTGATCGGTGTCGCGCCCATGCACGCGCCCGACCAGCCCACGAAGCGAGAGCCCGGACCTGGCTTTGCCTCCAACGTGAGGAGCGCGCCATCGGTCAGCGGGTATTGACACGGACCGGCGAGACAAGCGTCGGCGTCGGTTACGGCAACGCTGCCGTTGCCCGCGAGCGTGACCTCGAGCGTCGCGCTGGGCGGCGGCGGCCCCGCGTCGGGCCCCGCGCCGCCTGCTTCTTCGTTCGGGCCTGCGTCCTGTGCTCCGGGGGCCCCGGCGTCCGCGCTCGGGCCGGGCCCAGCGCCGCCCTCGGCCGCGCCGGCGGTCCCCGCTTCGCCCGGTTGGTTATCGGCTGCGCCAGCGGCACCCCCAGCTTCCACCGGGTTACAGACTGCAGCGTCGCAGAGCAGCACCTTCTTGTGCGTGCTCCCACTGCACGCAACGAACAACGCACAAACACCTGCCGAGACCAACCAACCCAAGCGCATGGGCGGCAGTGTATGCGGGGCGCCCCGCGGCGCAATCACCGTTCTTTATAAGCAACCCACGGGGTGACGGAGCGGGCGGAGGCGCCGAGACGGCGGCTCCGCTGAAATGGCAAGCAGTGTCGGTAGCGCGCTAGCTACTTGAGGGTAATGTTTGCGCAGCCGCACATGATCCCGTCCTGATACAGAATGTCTTCGGAGGTTGCCGTGCACACGCCAGAATCATCATAAGTGCATGGATTCGGCAGGATGCAGCCTACACGACCAGAGGGCGCGGCGTAATTTTGGAGGAGCTGCTGGCAGGCGGGCAAGCAATTGCCCGACGCTGCCGGGATTGGCGATTGGATACAGGCGCACTGCACGTGGATGCTGCCGTCCCACGTGCGCGGGGTCGCCCCGGGCAAGTAGCCTTGACGGCAAAAGATGTTCTCGTTCGGTTTGCAGTCCTTGATCGACGTGGGGCGAAAGCGGTCGCAAACACAGGCCCCCATTGCGAGCGCGCTACTCAGATCCACTTCCCCGCAATAATCGTCGTAGATTGACTTGCAGACGTACTGCTCCGTGGGGCAGTCCAAGGGCGCCGGTTCGCCGCCCCCGGCGGCGCTGCCGCCCGGGTCAGACGTGAACCCTCCGATCGTGATCGTGGCCGAGCCGCCCGGCCCGGTCGTCGTTGCGCCGCTCGCGCCAGGCACGCTGTGAAAGCCGCTCGCGCCGCTGCCCGCGCCACTGCTGCCCAGCGGATCCGGCTCAGTTCGAGCTACGCCGCCGCAACTGAGCGCTAGCCCACCGCCCATCAGCACCAAGGCGCGAAACAACGGATGCTCGGACAGGGGGTCGTTGGTTTTGATCATGCTGCGCGGGTGATGGCTAAGTGTTCAAGGCCTGGTCGAATGAGCTCGTTCAGCGCCTCATCATGCGCGGCGCACAAGAGCCGCAACGAGAAGTAGCCGAACGGTACGAGGTCTTCACGCTCTTGCTCGCCGCCTTCGCACCAGCTTTGTTTGACGAGGCGCAGCAAGGCGGGGATCCATGGGCGCAGGAACTCACGCGGCTCCGCGCCGAGCGAGGCTAAATGCGCCCAGCCAACACGGCTGTGCTGCAACTCGTCCGCCATGTGCCGGCGATTGAAGTCGCGCAACTCCGGCAGCGCGAGCAGCGGCCGAGTGTGACGCAGCACGACGCAGCCAACGGTCTCGTTCATGCAACAGAGAGCGATACGCAGCAGCCGATTCTGCTCTTCGGTCGCGCCACGAAAGGCGATCGGGCGCTCGCCGCGCGAGACAAGCTCCCCACCCGGGTGCCCGAAGCGCATCGCCCAGGCGCGACAGCGCTCGGCGTGCTGCAGCTCATCCTGCACCGCACGCTCAGCGAGCTCGATCACGGCCGGCGCCGCGCCCTCGGCGCGCAAATCGGCCAAGACGTGCTGGAAGCCATGCCAAGAGGTCAGCTCCCCCTGCGCGCGCTGCCACCAATACTCCGCGACGCATTCCCGTTGCGGTTCTTCCAGCCCCAGCCCTGCCACGCTTCTCATGCTGCGCGCACGGGCCCTAGAAGACAAGCGCGAACGGCGGATTATACGCAGCCGCGCTGCGTTGAAGCGCCGCGCGGGAGCGCAAAGGGCGCTCCCCGCAGCCGCACTCGCCCCGGGCTTCGTCTTGAGCCCGGCTGGCGTCTATCGGTCCGTCAGATACGATGCCCGGTGAACATCAGCACCAGCAAAACGACGATCAGTAAGCCTGCGGGGGACCACCCGGCATAGCCGTAACGCGAGTGTCCCACGCCGCCGCCCACGAGTGCGAGAATCAGAAGGATGAATAGAATTGTAAACATGGCCTCGCTCCATTGCTGTGGCGCCGCAGCGCCGCATTCGGAGCTCTGACAATGCAATATGGCGGCCAACTACATTTTCGCGATCCGTCCCGCTATTTGGCGGGTTTCGGGGCGCACGGTGCGTGTCGCAATCAGTCACAGGCGCGGCGTTGCTGCCCGCGCCGCTTCGCCCGCTGTGACAGTGGCTGTGGCAAATGACCAAGGTAGTGAACCTGAATCAATTCAGGAAGAAGACGGCCAAAGCTGAACGCGTGAAGCAAGCGGAGACGAATCGCCGCTTGCACGGCCGCACCAAGGCTGAGCGCGCGCAAGACGCCCTGCAAAAGAAGAAGCTCGAGACCGCCGCCGACCACGCGCGCCTCGAACCGATTGCGGATTCTGACGACGAAAACACCCCCTAGTCGGATTCATAGAGGGAGCGGCGGGTGAGCGGCGCTATCGGTGCGCTGCCCAGCGCTACCGGTGAGGGCGCTGCGCTGTCGGTGCGCTGCCCAGCGCTACCGGCGCGCTGCCCTGCGGGTGTGCGCGCGAGTGCGGGTACCGCTGCGGGTGCAGGTGCCGCCGCCGCCGCCGCTGCGGGTGCGGGTGCGGGTGCAGGTGCCGCCGCCGCCGCCGCTGCGGGTGCGGGTGCGGGTGCGGGTGCCGCCGCCGCCGCTGCGGGTGCGGCTGCGGGTGCCGCTGCCGGTGAGGCGCGCGGCAGTGCTTCGCCCAGCCGAAATCAGCGTTTGAATCCAAACGTGTTGGAGTCCCAACGTTGATTTGGTTTTTTTTGTGCTTCCAGGTGGCTAGCCCCGCGTGCGCGGCGGGCTGATTTACTCGCCGTTGAAGCGCTCTCGCCTCGCAGCGGACTCCCCCTCGACCGGCGAAACGCTTATAAGCGATGGCGGATGAGGGTGTCGGGAGCGTGAAGTGTCGTCGAAGAGTTCGCGGCGCGGTCGGGGTCCTGTCCTGTGGCTGCGCGCTCGCGGTTGCGCCACACGCCTTCGCGCAATCGGTCTCGGTCGACGAGGCCCCGCCGGTGCGCGAGCGTCCGGTGCCGGCGGCCGTGCCGGCGGGCGTGCCGGCGGTTGAGCCGAAGCCAGCTGAACCGGTCGTGCCGCCACGCGCCAGCTCGACGCCGATTGCCTACCCGGCGCAAGGTCAAGGCGAGCACGACATTGTCCTCGAGCTCACGATCTCCGCTCAGGGTGCGGTCAGTGCGGCGCGAGTGGTTGGCGGGGCGGAGCCCTTTGCTACACGCGCGCTGGAGGCGAGTAAGAGCTGGCTGTTCGAGCCTGCGCACCGCGGCGAGCTCGCGATTGCGTCGAAGATCCGCTTCGCGGTGCACTTCGCCCCTGCCTTGGTCGAGTCTGCGCCTGCCGAGCCTGCTGCAGCTGCGCAAGCGAACCAGCCGCCGAGCGCGAGCGCAGCGGCGCCGAAGATGCTGGAGATTTTAGTGGTTGGGCAACGCGAGCCGATTCGGCACACGCTGGCCCATGCCGACGTGCGCGATATGCCGGGCGCGTTTGGCGATCCGTATCGCGCGATTGAGGCGCTGCCCGGTGTCGTGCCGATCGTGAGCGGTCTGCCGTATTTTTACGTGCGCGGCGCGCCTCCGGGCAACGTGGGCTACTTCTTCGACGGCATTCCCGTTCCGTACTTGTATCACTTTGCGGCAGGGCCCGGTGTGCTCCAGCCCGCTTTCGTCGACCACGTGGATTTGTATCCCGGCGCGTACCCGGCGCGCTACGGGCGCTTCGCTGGCGCGATCGTGGCGGGGGAGATGGCGCCTCCGTCGTATCGCTTCAAGGGTGAAGCGACGATTCGCTTGGTCGACAGCGGCGCAACCATCGAGGCGCCTTTCGCGAGCGGTCGCGGTTCGGCAATGGTGGGCGGGCGCTTCTCGTATACCGCCGCCGTGCTCTCACTGATCGTCCCCGACATCTCGCTCAGTTATTGGGACTACCAAGCGCGAGCGCGCTACGAGCTCGATGCGAAGAACAGTGTCGAGTTGCTCTCGTTCGGCGCGGGTGATTTCCTGTCCGACGTCGAGACGGATTCCGTGGGCGACGCGGGTACGGGGCCCTTGGGGCAGCCGGCCATGCTCAGCGAGCGGCGGCGCAAGAACACTGTCGTAGACGTCAACTTTCACCGGTTGGATTTGCGCTGGGATCACCACATCGAAAACGGCAATTGGCGGAATGCCCTGCTTTTCGGCTTGGATCGCACGGGCGCGGACAACGGCAACGTCACAGTCAGAAATCACATGATCGGTGCGCGCTCGGAATATCGGCAGGCGTTGAGCCCAGGGCTCACGCTTCGCGCTGGTGGGGATGCGCTGTTCGAAGCGCTCGCGCAGCAAGTCGACAACCAGGGCTCGGTCAGCACCAGCCGTCGCGGGTCGACCTTCGACGGCCCCCCGAATGGCATCGACAACACGAGCAACGACGCTGACTTTGGCTTCGATCGCTCGCGCATCGACTTCACCGCCGGCGCCTGGGTGGACGCCGTGCTCGCGGCCACGCCCGAGGTCGAGGTCACGCCTGGCCTGCGCGCGGATTTGTTCGTTTCCGGCGGGCGCCTCGCGCTTTCGCTGGATCCACGGGTCAGCGCTCGCTACGCGCTGACCCGGAAGCTGAGCGTCACGCATGGTCTGGCCCTCGTGCATCAAGCGCCGAGCTTCGTGGTGCCCGTGCCGGGCTTCAAACCTTCACTCGCAGGCGGCCTGCAGAGCGCGCTCCAGCACAGCGCGAGCGTTTCTTACGCCCTGCCCGCGGGCTTTGAGTCCTCGCTGGCGGTGTTTCAGAACGCGTTCTTCAACATGACCGACTTAATCGGCCTGATTCAGCTGCAGAACAGCACCGGACAGAGCGTCACGGACATTCGCGCCACCGGACACGCGTACGGCGCTGAGCTCTCGATCCGACGTAGCCTGGCGCGCAATGTGGGCGGCTTCCTGTCGTACACGTTGTCGCGTTCCGTGCGCAGCACGGGCAATCTTCAGGGCCCCGCCACGAGTGATCGCACTCACGTGCTGAACCTGGGCTTGTCCGGGAGCCTCGGCCACAATTGGCGGCTCGGCGGGCGCTTCCTGTTTTACAGCGGCATCCCGGTGCAGGTCGCGAGCATTCGAGATGCCCAAGCGCCGCCGCGCACGCCGCCCTTCTGGCGGCTGGACGTGAAGCTGCAGAAGCGTTGGTACATCAAGGCGCCAGATGCGTGGTGGGGCGTCGTGCTCGAGGTGCTGAATACGACGCTCAACAAAGAAACCGTGAGCGGTGACTGCGTTGGCTCGTTATGCACCTACCAAAGCATTGGCCCGGTCACTGTTCCGAGTTTGGGAGCCGAAGGGGCGTTCTGACACGAGCGCCGTGCGCGGAGGGCCATGCGCGCGAACTATGCGTCACTGGCGCGGCGGCCTACGCCACGCGGCGCGCCTTCGGCGGCACGCTCACTGAGCTCGCGGCGCGCCAAGTACGAGCGCTCGCCCTGGCTTTCTGCATACAGCTGGCGCAGCTCGTCAAACGAGCCCACCGCGGAATTTTGGGCAATTTTCGCGTGTGCACGGCACAACGAGACCACGCGATCCCCGAACGGAACTTCCGCGAGCTCGCGGCCCGGCTTGAGATCGCCGTGAGGCCTGAACCGCTCACACACTTCGCAGCGCTTCTCCATGCGGCGTAGGGTCCCCGAGACCGGGCCGTTTGGCCAAGTTCTGGTAGCAGCGACTTCGAACGGGGCCTAGCGGCGATGGCGTTTACGCCGCACTAGCGCCGCTGCGCCGAGCAGCAAGCCGAGAGCGGCGAATGGCGGGCGCGTGCGCCCGGAGCCCAGCGCGCAGCCTGGCTCATTGTTCGTGCCCGCAGCGCCCGCCGTGCCATTTGACCCGGCGGCGCCGCCGGTGCTGAGCCCGCCACCGAGCCCTGGGTTGCCGCCCGCGCTTGTGCCGGCAGTGCCGCCCGTGCTGTTGCCCGGGATGCAAGAGCCGCCGCGACACACCAGCCCGGACGCCTTGCACAATTGTAGGTCAGTACCGTTGTCTTTGACGCCGTCACAATCGTCGTCGAAGTCATCGCATTCTTCGGCCCGCGGCAGGCCGGGGGTGCAGCTCTGCCCGCAACTGTCCGCATAGCGCGCGCACCAGCCGACCCCGCACACGGTGCGAGCCCCTTCGTCGACCGTGCCGTTGCAGTTATCGTCTTTGTTATTGCAGAGCTCGACGGCCCCCGGGTGAATTGTCGCGTCGTTGTCGTTACAATCGTTGTCGCACAGACCCCAACCTTTGCCGGGGCCGCAGGCCATCATCGTGGGTTTGCCGGCAACGCCGTGGCCGTCGCCGTCCGCGTCGGGGCATAGGGCGGTGAAGGTAAACCCTTCATCTACCTGCCCGTCACAGTTGTTGTCCTTGCCGTCGCACACTTCCTTTGCGCCCGGGAAGATTGCCGGGTCATTGTCGTTGCAATCGCCGGATTTGGCGGTGTAGTACATCGGCGCTGTGCAATTCAGGGTTGAGCCGTTGAGCTCCGCGCCCACGCCATCACCGTCGAAGTCGCGGTAGTACTTCGTGCCGGTGCAGCCGTAAGCAATGCTGAACAACGCGGTTCCCTCCGCGTCGCCGCGCGTGGAGCCGTCGCCGTTGCCCGAGTTCGCGAACACGGCGAAATCCACACCGCCGGGCGTGGCGGGCGCGGTCCAGCCCACTTGAAACGTCGCGAAGCCACCGACGCCTGCGCGCGGGCTAGAGTGAGTCACGCCATTTCCGTTCAGCTTCGTGCCGCTGTCGAGAATCTTGAACGTGCCGCCGGTGCTCGCCTCGAGATAGAAGCCTGCGACGCCCGGATTGCCGTTGATCGTCGCGACGCTCACGGTCAAGGTCAGCATCTGACCCGGATTGAGCGTGGTGAGGTTCGGCGTGATCATCACGCTGGGCTTCGAGCCGCCGTTGTGGCAGCCGCAGCTTTCAGTGGCGATGCCGTTCTTGGAGGCGAGCGCGCGCGCAGGCACGCACAAAGCCAATACCCCAAGCAGGAGGGCTGCGTAGCGAGGTGGCAGGAAGGCGCAGGTTCGTTTTGGTGCGGCGGCCAGCAGGGCAGCCCAGGTGGTCAGTGGGTTCATCGGGGTGCTTGGGAGCCGTGCGGGCCTGCCACCGACACGGGTCGGGCGGCGCTGGCAGGATCACGTCTTGTATGTGCACGTAAGAGCCGCACATAGCTCAAACAAGCTGGAGAATTCGTCCAAACCCAGATTTTCAGCCGAAAAGCGGTGCGGCGGCCACTGCCGGCTGGAGTCACCAGCCGTGCCGGGTGTAGTTTGATCCGAAAATGGCTGTCACGCTGGTTCTCTGAGGCTCCCGGGTTAACATGGTAGCAATGGGTGCTCTGGTTCTTGTGGTCGACGACAGCCCAAGCATCCGCGCGCAGATCAAGGGCGTGCTGCAGCAGGTGGACGGCTTCCAGGAGTTCATCGAGGCGGGGGACGGCCTCCAGGCATTCAAGCTGATGGTCGATCGCCACCCGGACTTGGTCGTGTGCGACTTGATCATGCCCGTGTTCGACGGCCTCAAGTTCCTCGCCCTGCGCGCAACGCGCCCGGATCTCGCGAACATTCCAGTGATCATGCTCACTGCTGAGGGTGATGCGAACCGCAAGGTCGAGGTGTTCGACCAGGGCGCTTCGGACTACGTGACCAAGCCGTTCAACGAGCGCGAGCTCTTGGCCCGGGTACGGGTGCACTATCGGCTCAAAATCTTGCAGGATGAGCTGCGCGACGCCAACAAGCGGCTCGAGGCATTGGCGGACACGGACGGGCTGACCGGGCTGTTCAACCGCCGCTACTTCGACGGGTTGCTAACGCGTGAGCTGCAGCGCACCGCCCGCTACAAGAGCCCGCTCGGGCTAGTGCTGTTGGACTTGGATCATTTCAAGACCATCAACGATACCTACGGCCACGCAATGGGCGATCAGGTGTTGCGCAACGTCGGTCAGATCGTGACCTCAGGGGTGCGCGTCACTGATTCCGCCGCCCGCTACGGCGGGGAGGAAATGGCCATTGTGTTCACGCAGACCAGCGCCGTCGGTGTTTCCGACGTAACGGAGCGGCTGCGCAAGTCCATCTCGGAATTCACGCACGTATTGGGAGACCGCAGCGTGCAATGCACGGCAAGCTTCGGAATCAGTGTCTGCGACGGGCGCGTGGCCCCGCCCAGCGCGACTGAGTTCATCGAGCGCGCCGATCGCGCCCTGTACCGCGCGAAGCACGGCGGGCGAAACAAGGTAATGCAGTGGACGCCCGAGCTAGACGCCCCCGAATGACGCGCCTTCGACGTCGCGCACACGCCGCCGCACAGCGCTAGTCCGCACAGGCTGCGTGCCCTTCGCAATTCGGCGGCAGGCACCGTTTGCAACATCGCGCTGCGCCGCGCCCTCCGTCAATCCCGCGTTGCCCAACCCATGCGGCGTGAAAGCACGCGATCCAACGACACCTTGCCTGGGCCGATCAAGGCTAGCATGATGAGCACGCACAGGTACGTGAACTCGTCGGCGCCTACGAGATCGAAGATGTTATGAATGTCAGCCAACTTTGCGGTCAGAATGGCCACAATCATGCTTACGATCAGGGGCACAGTGGCGAGGCGGGTGCACAGGCCGAGCAGCAAGAGGCCTCCGCAAATCAGCTCACTGTAAGCGACGACCACCGCGTTCAGCGCGGGCATCGGGATGTGCAAGCTGATGAAGAAGTGCGTCACCTTGTCCAAGCTATGCGCTTTGCCCCAACCCGTGGACAGGAACAAAAGGCCGACGGCAAAGCGCCCCACGAGCGGCGCGAGCCAACTAATTCGATCGAGCAGCGCGAGCGCCCTCGTGCGTGCATTGGTAACGAGTTGTTTCAACATCGTGTTTTGCGCAGTGTCGCACTCCGCTCCAGCCTAGGTCCACTCGCTTTTGGGGTCTTGGTTGGCTGTCTCGGCGCGGCCGGTTGTACGAAATCAACGCCGGGCGCGCCGCTTGCCGGGGCCAGCACGCTCGGCGCGCGAGCGGAAGCCCGCTTGGCCAGCGCGCCGCAGCCGGGGCCTTCGGGCATTTCTTGGCGCTATGAGGTGAACTTCGATGGCACACGTGAGCTCGCCGTCGAGGCCAGCTTCA
>JBDTYJ010000106.1:0-16062 GCA_040005755.1 Pseudomonadota bacterium | reverse complement strand
GTACTGCAAGGGCAACCTTGTGGGAGAGTAGGACGCTGCCGGGCTAATTTTTGAAAAACTCTGACAGGAAACTGTCGGAGTTTTTCTTTGTGCGACGCGCAGGGCGGCTGGCCGGCCTGAAGCTCTTCGGGACGCTTGGTCGTGACGGTGAGCGTGATGCGGCGGGGGTCGCCGTCGCCGACTGAGGCCTCGGCTTGGGTCATCTGCCCTATCTTCCGGGGGCCGTCAGTCGCGGCCGTTGGCGCCTGGTGTCTCGGGCCGTTGCGAGATGCGGGCGATGGCCGCGCTCTGGGGCACACGGGCGGGGCGCGGTGCCTGCTCCCGGCTTGCGGAAATGGCTGAGGTTGCTTTGGGTGGTGCAATGCGGCCCAGGTCGATCCATGTTCGCGGCGTGCTCGAAGCGCGTGAGATGTGTTGGCGGTGCCGGCGGCCTGCGCGGGTTTGTTATTGTGCGGCGGTGCGGCCAGTCGCGACGCGCACGCGAGTGGTTATTCTTCAGCACCCGCGTGAAAGCGATGTGCCGATCAACACTGCGCGGATTGCGGAGCTGAGTCTGTCGAACTCGAGCTTGCACGTCGGGCTTGACTTCAGCTCCGATCGAGCATTTCAGGCGGCGATTGCTGATTCAGCCGCGCCACCGATCCTGCTGTATCCGGGCGAAGGGGCGAAAGACTTGGCGACTGAGCCGCCGGCTGGGCCGGTGACGCTGGTCGTGGTGGACGGAACTTGGTGGCAGGCTTCCAAGTTGTTCAAGCTCAACCCGGCGTTGCAGAATCTGCCGCGCTACGGTCTTTCGCCGGCCGAGGAGAGTCGCTACCGAATTCGGCGGGAGCCCGAGGTGCACTGTCTATCGACGATTGAGGCGTTGGAGGCGGCACTAGCAGTGCTCGAGGGCAAGCCTGACGGCCTGCCCGAGCTGCTCGAGCCATTCGACGCGATGGTCGAGACGCAATTGCGGTTCGTGGCACGCGAGCATCGGCCACGGCATCGGCGTAGCGCCGAAGAGCGCTTGCGCCCACTGGTGGCGCCCGCCTTGAGCGAGCGAGCTGAGGCGTTGCTGATCGGCTACGGTGAGGCGAACGCTTGGCCTTACGGTAGCCCTGGCGCGGTGCCGGCGGAGGTCGTGCATTGGGCGGCGGTCCGCCCTGCGACTGGTGAGCGCTTCGAGGCGTACATCGCCCCGAGCGGGGCGCTGGCGCCTTCGTTCGAAGCCCACAGTCGGCTCGTGGCCGAGCGGATCCGCGGCGGCGAAACGCGCGTGGACTTCGCTCGGCGGCTGCGGGCGTTCTTACGTCCGGGTGACCTCTTGGCGAGCTGGGGTTTTTACGCATCGGAGCTGCTGTGCAACGAGGGCATTGCATTGCCGCCGCGACTCGATCTGCGGGAGGCCGCGATTCACGCGCTTGGGAGGCGCGTCGGGCAGCTGGCTGATTACGTGAGCGCGTTGGGCGCGGAACCCGGACCGCCTTGGGCTGCAGGCCGAACGGGCACGCGCCTGGCCGCGATGGAGGCTTTGGTGGAACGCTTACGGGGCGTGCGCCGGGACGACTTGCGAGAGCGTCGCAAGCCGGGGCTGGCGGCTAACTTAGAATGAGCCTGCTCGCGGACTTGCCGCGGCGGACGCGTGTTGCCGCCCTTGCGGGCGTGGTGGGCATGCTCTGCTCGGCGGTCGCGCTTGGGTTTGGTCCCGCAGTGCGCGCGCGAGTTGCCAAGGTCGCGGAGCGACGCGGGCTGGCTGTGCAGGTCGGACATGTGGCGTTGGGGACGGGCGCGATTTGGCTGAAGGATTTGGACGTGAGCGCGCCCAAGGTGCCAGGAGTGAAGGCACACATCGGTGCCGTGCGTGTGGGGCTCGGCTGGCACTTCAATCTGGTTGAGGTCGCGTTGCACGGCGGGTTCGTGGAGCTCACCGGGGACGCCGACGAGCTGAAAGCGGAGTTGGATGCCTATCGCAGCGCGCAGCATCAGGAGCCCGAAGCGGGCGGCGGTCGCGCTGCGCGTTACCTGGCCGACGGGGTCGACGTGCTTTGGCGCGTCCGCGCGCAGCAGCCGGCGCAGCACCTGTGGGGGCTCAGCTACCAGCGCGAGGCGGAAAACGAGCACATCGCCCTGGATTTGCTGCGTTTTGCGGACGCGAATTTCGAGCTTGAGGCGCGTCATCCCCAAGCTGCGCTGCGCCGGTCGAGCGAAACCGACCCGGGCGAGGGCGGCTCGCGCCGACTGCTCGAGAGCTTGCAGGCCGAAGCTGTGGACGCGAGCGTGCGCATGGAGCCTCCGCCGAAGGCGTCGGCTGCGATCTCGGCGCACGCCGAAAAGGCCGGGCATTTTCAGCCCGATCGGCTGCGGGGCGCGGAGTTGCGGGCGGTTCTGGCGGAGCTTTCGGCGTTGGCCGCGCGCTCGTTGCCAGAGGCGGCGCAACTGGATTTGCAGGGCGTCGGCCTGCACTTCCAACGTGGCGCCGATAAACTGAACTTTGGCCCCAGCACGCTCAAGGTGAGGCGGCTCGGTACGCAAATCGATGTGTCCTTGGTGCCCAAAGCGGAAGCGTCCGGGACGCCGCTCGAGCTTTCGCTTTCGCTTCCGCTCGTGGCGGGGGAGGTGCACGCCCAGCTGCGTGGTGGCCCCGTAAGCCTGCATAGCCTCGGGGTGCGCGAGCACGACTTTGGGCTGACCAGCGTGCAGGCGGCGACCTTGCAGGCTAGCGGGGACGTGACTTTGGCCGCCGATGGATCCAGTTTGGCGTTCGAGGGCAACGGCCTGGCGGACCACGTTTCGATCACGCGTCCGGAGTTGTCGACGGCGCCATTGAGCGGGATTCGCGCCGGATTTCGGCTGCGAGGGAGCACCACCCTAGACGGCGCGCGGCTCACTCTGGACGAGGGCGAGCTCTCGCTCGGTGAAGTGCGCGTGCAGGGCAGCGGGCTCCTCACCCGCGGCGAACGCGCGCTTTCGACGCATTGGTCTGGGGGCGTCGCGCTCGCTTCCTGCCAAGCGCTACTGGATGCGACGCCACACGGTTTGGCGCCGTTGATCGCCGGCATGCGCTTGTCGGGTACGTTCGCGGTGAAGGCGGATTTGGATTTCGACTCGGAGCACCCGGCCGAGACCCGTGTGCGCTTGGATGTCGCCAATGACTGTCACATCGATCAAGTTCCACCAGAGCTGAATCCGCGCCGTTTCGAGACGCCCTGGCGACGTGAGGTCAAAGGCTCGGACAAACTAGCGCTGGAAATCGAAAGCGGGCCCGGTTCCCCGGATTGGGTGCCTTTCGACGCGATTTCGCCGTTCATGCCGGCGGCGGTCGAGGTCTGCGAGGACGGGCACTTCGAGCGCCACCACGGCTTCGACTTTGAAGCGGTCGAGAACTCCATTCGCGACAACTTGAACAAGGGACGGTTCGTGCGCGGCGGCAGCACGATCAGCATGCAGCTCGCCAAGAACCTGTACCTGAGCAAAGAAAAGACGCTCAGCCGTAAGCTCCAAGAAGCGGCGCTCACGATGCTGCTCGAGCAACAGCTGAGTAAGCAGGAGTTGATGGAGCTGTACTTGAACGTGATCGAGTACGCCCCCGGAATTTACGGCATCGGCCCGGCCGCGCACCACTACTTCAATAAGCGGGCGAGCGACCTGTCGCTCGCCCAGGCGCTGTACATCGCTTCGATTTTGCCGAACCCGGAGCACCAGCATTTCGGCCCTGACGGCAAGGTCAGCGAGGCTTGGACGCATTATCTGCAGCGTTTGATGCGTATCGCGAAGAAGATCGGCAAGGTGAGTGACGAGCAGCTGCAGGCCGGCCTGGCCGAGCAGGTCGCTTTTCACGTGGCTGATTCGGGCAGCGGCGCGCCGTCGCCAGCGACCAGCGTCGAAGAAGGCACGGATACCCCGAGCGAGCTTTCGCCCTAGCCCGCGCGGCGAATCGACGTGATTTTCAGCCGTCGTTCTTGGCGGCGCGGAGCTTGGCGAAGAAGGCCTTCAGCCGCGCGGCGCCGTCTGCGGCAAGCACGCCGGAAACGACTTCGAACCGGTGATTGAGCCGTAAATCCTGGCCGATTTCGAAGAGCGAGAGCAGGGCGCCGGCTTTTGCGTCCAGCGCCCCGAAAACGACGCGGCCGATGCGCGCGTTGACCAATGCTCCGGCGCACATCGGGCATGGCTCCAGAGTGATGAACGCGGTGGCGTGCTCCAGGCGCCAATGGCCGAGCCTGGCCGCTGCGGCGCGCAGGGCGAGGAGCTCGGCGTGGGCGGTGGGATCAGCGTTTTGCTCGCGCCGATTGTGGTCGCGCGCGAGTTCCTGCCCGTCGGGCGCAACGATCACACAGCCCACCGGTACATCACCGTGCACTGGAGCGAGATCTGCTTCGCGCAGGGCTTCACGCATCCAGCTCTCATCGTTCGGGTGAACGACGGGCAAAGGGTCACTGATCTCGGTCGCCACGGCGCCGCGACTTTGGCATGGACGCGGCGAGCCGCGCGCGGGATTTGCCGCTACAGCCGAGGTGGAAATGCGACCGGACGCGCTGGAAGCTACGCGACGAAACGCGCTGGAACGCGCCCGCTTACCCCCAAAAAAATCAAGCCGCGAGCTGACCGGACGGGGACGGCGTAGCGAGCGCGGTGGCTACAACTGGCGCGCCGTTCAGCGCGAGCGCGCCGGCGCCCGCTTCACGGGCCGCGCGGTTGCGACGGCGCAACTCATGGGCGGCGAGCAGCGGCGCAAGCAAAATGCCGCCTGGTGCCAGCACCACCACAGCCCAGAGCAGAATTCGAAACGCGCCAGCCATCCTTCCGCCTTCATGTGCAGCTCGCGTGCCAGTTTGTAAAGCGGGGCGATCGTCAAAAAATTGCCCGCAACTTGCGGACGTGCTGAGGCCCGGTATGACCGGCGTGTCATGCCTGACGCAACGACGTGTCGCAGATTGTCTACGGCGACGCAGATTGCGCACGCTAGCCTGTGCTGGAGCCGATGCAGAGCGAGCGAAACGAGTCGCAGTCCGAGCCAGCGCTGCGCGTCTTGTATCAAGATGAGTCGTGCGTCGTCGTCGATAAACCTTCCGGCGTGATCGTGCATCGCGGGTGGGCCAACGACGATCGGGACTTGCTGCGCATGACGCGCGACGCCTTAGGCCGGTACGTGTACCCGCTGCATCGGCTCGATCGCGGCGCGAGCGGTTGCGTGCTGTTCGCCTTGGACGCGCATGCGGCGCGCAAGCTCAATCAAAGCTTCGCTGAGGCGAGCATCGGCAAGCGCTACTTGGCGCTGACCCGCGGCCATCCGCCCGAGCTCGGGCTGATTGACCACCCCGTGCCGCGTGCCCCGGGGGAGGAGCGGGTCCCTGCGCAAACCGAGTTCGCGCGGCTGGGCACGTTCCAGCGTTATGCCTTGGTGCTGGCGCTGCCTAAGACTGGCCGGCTGCATCAAATCCGTCGTCACTTGAAGCATCTGTCCTGTCCCCTGATTGGGGACGTCAAATACGGAAAGGGTGAGCACAACCGCTGGTTCCGGGAGCAGTACGGGTTCGAGCGCCTGGCACTGCATGCGGCAGCGCTTCGGTTTCTGCATCCGATGACAGGGCAGCCCGTCACGGTTCGCGCGCCGCTCACCGGCAGCTTCGCCTCATGCTTGCAGGCGCTCGACTTGGCGGTTCCGGCGCAGGCAGCAATTGCTGCGGAATTTCGCGAGTAAATTGCGAGTAGCGGCGCGCTGGGGCTGAAACGGCCGAGGAGTGCGTTGCGCGGCGTGAGGGCGCCGCCTATCTTCGGGGTGTGTCTTGGAGATCGGCTAGGGTTTTATGGGTTCTATGCGTCGGGCTCGCGGCTCCGCTCGGGATTGGTTGCGGGGCGAGGCAAACGCAGGCCGGTAGCGTCGCCAGCGCCAATCAACGGCTGAGCGCCTCTTGGCGCCTGCAGAGCTTCGCTCCGGTAGTGGCGCTCGATTTGCCCTTGCAAGGCGTCTTGAACGCTGAGGTGGGGACGCTGATCGTTACCTTCAGCCAGGGTCAGTTCAGCGCCGTGGGTCCCGGGGTGAACATGACCGGTCGCTATGAAGTGAAGAGCGCAGAGGGCGACCAACTCACGTTGATGGTTTATGACCCGCAGGGCGTCGCGCACTATTTCAGCGGGCAATTCGCCGGCAATTTGCTGCATTTCGAGAGTACCGATAAGCCTTGGGCGGGCTACGGCGCGCTCGAGCGCAGCTGATTTTCGAGCGCGGCTCAGTCGCGCTTGAGGCAAAAACTTGGCCGGCGGCGCAGCGCTCTGCCCATATCGCCCAGAATGCGTTGGCTGATCGGTGTGCTCGTGTTCGGCTGCCTGCCGGCTTGTTTGCAATTGGGCAAAGCGCTGGATTCGGACGGGGGTGCTTCGGGTGCGGGCGGCGGCGGCGGCGAAGGAGCCCACGCGACGACGGGCACCAACTGCGGCGTTGACCCCAACTCGGGTATCGCGCTGTGTCTCGGGATTTCTTCGTGCCCCGCGGTGCGCGTCGATCCGGATCAATTCCCGGACTGCGGGTTCCGTATTTCGGGCGCGACGATCGACCTCGAGTGCCTGTGCGGCGATGCGTTGTGCCCGATGGGCTCCGCGGCGAGCTGTCTGGATGCCAAGGGGTTGCTCGCCGACCAATCAGCGCAAGGCGTGTGCGCGGCGGTCGCCGACGGCAGATGCACGATCGTGAAGCAAACCTCGGTCAGCTCAAGCTCGATGTGTGACAAGAATTGCCGCGCCGAGTGCGGCGGCGACCCGAATTGCGTCACACTGTGCGGTTGCTGAGCGTCGTGATTTTGGGACTCGGTCGACGCATTGCCGTGCGAGTGCTACTCGGCCGCCCGCGTGACCCAGCGTGAACACCCCGATCCGACGACCGCGGCCAAGCTTTCCCTGGCGCGCAGTCTGTTGGAACACGAGTTTGGTGAGCGCATCACACTGGATGGCTTGACCGGATCCTGGTTTATTTTTCAACGCGCGCGCGGGCACCGACACTCAATCGACGACGTGCTGACCGCGCACTACGCGCTGTCGCTTTCGCCACGAGTCCGCACTCACCTCGATTTGGGGACCGGGATCGGTACGGTTGGGTTGCTCGTGGCTTGGGGCTTGGGTGACAGCGCGCGCTTGACGGCCATCGAGGCGCAGACGCTGAGCTACCGCCTGCTTTTGGCCAATATCGAGCACAACGGACTGGGCGAGCGCGTGCAGCCACTGCTCGGTGACCTGCGGGACTTAGCGCTTCCTGAGCGCTTCCCGCTGATCACCGGGAGCCCTCCGTATTTTCCGACTTCCGCTGGCATCGTGCCGCAGGATACCCAGAAGGCACACGCGCGCTTCGAGCTGCGTGGCGATGTGTCGGATTATGCGCGTGCGGCCAAGCGTCACTTGGCTGCCGATGGCCTATTCGTGTTCTGTTTTCCTTTTGCACAGAAGCGTCGCGCACTGGCTGCGGCGAGTGCGGCGGGGTTCGCTGTGGTGCGGCAGCGGGATGTCATCCCGCGCGCCGGGTTGGCGCCGCTATTCTCGCTCTTTGCCTGCCGGCACGCGGGCGAAATCACGGGCAGCGTGGTCGACGAGCCCCTCCTCGTACGTTCCCAAGCGGGCGAGCTCTCGGAGGCCATGCAGGAAGTGCGACGCGGTTTCGGCTTCCACTCCGGGGGCGGCTAGCCCGGAGTGCTGCGCAGTTTCGCTTCCTCCGGTAGCGGCTCGTCTCGCTGGCCGTTCGGCGAGCGCGCCTCAGCGAGACTCGAGCTGTTCCAAACGGGTGTTCGTTTCTGCCCGGAACTCGCCGAGCTCGCGCAGAATGGTTTCGATATTCACCTCGTTCTTGATGTTCACTTTGAAGTCAGTGTCAGAGCGCGCTCGATCTTTCAAAGATTGACGGTTCTGACTCATCACGATCAGCGGGCCTTGCAGGGCGACCAGCACGGCGAGCAGCAAATTGAAGAACACGAACGGATACGGATCGAAGTTGCCACGTTGAAGCAGCGTGTTCAGCGTCATCCAACCCGCACTCAGGCTGAGCAAGAACACGATGAATGCCCAGCTGCCGTTGAGCTCCGCGACTTTGTCCGCGAGCCTCTGGCTCCAGGATAAATTCCTTTCGATCTCCTCGACCGAGTTCTTCGCGGCGCGCTCGGACAACATGGCGTTGGTCTCGCGCAAGCGCTCGGCCATCGTGTTGAGGATGTTCATGGCCGCGCGCGGGCGGCTGGAGAGGTAGTCGGACAGCGTTTCTCGGCTCAAGGCCAGGAGCACCGCATCCGTTGTCGCTAACGCGCTCGCAGAGCGCGGCTTGTCATCGAACAACGCCAACTCTCCGAAATATTCCCCGCGCGTCACGTCCTTGAGAGAAACGCGGCGTGATGACTCGCCGGGCAGGAAGATATTCACGTGGCCTGACGCGACGATGTACATCTCCGACCCCGGGTCGCCCTGCGCCATGATGGCTCTGCCGGCCGGGAAGGTGCGCTCGACGAGCGATACAGACAGGGCCGCTAGATCTTCCTCATTTAGCCCCTGGAACATGGGGATGCTGCCCAGCAGCGAGATGTGCTCCATAGTCCCGACGCTACTCGATCTCCAGCTGCCGGCGCCTCCGGGCTGGGCGTCCGGCACCGCGGGGGGGCACCGCGCAGCGGAGGGAGCACTGATAAAATGACTAAATTTGCCGCTGAATTGTGACGATCGATGTTCGCGCTAGCTGCACGCTGGCGAGGCCGATTGCCACGGGTGTGGTGTCTAGCCCCGGTACTTTGTGACCTCAAGGGCGGGTACGGCGATGACCGAATAGGTGCCGGAGCGCGGGGCGGTCTGCGCCGCAGCGGCGAAAAGCGCCAGCATCAGCGCCTCACGCGGGCTCGGCTTCGAGAGCAGGATCGGTTCACGCTCAGCGCCGATGCGCTGGATCACGCGGCGCAGCTCGAGCCGCGCAAACTCCGGATTGCCGCTGGCAAAGACGAACCGTTGAGCGAGCTGCGGGTACAGGGCGAAGCAGCGCGCGTACAGCTCCGGACCAGACACACCCGGCATCATTACGTCGGAAAGCACCACGTCGAAATCGCTGTCTTTCTCGAGTAATTCGAGCGCATCTGTGGCGCTGCGCACGCCGACCACTTCGAAGTCCGAGAGAGAGCGCGCCGTGCAACGACGCACGATCTCCTCGTCATCCACCAGCAGCACACGCAGGCGGTTGCGAGGCCGTGAACGGTCGCGTGTCGTGAGTTTCGGAGTGCTCGGTTTGGCCACGCCGGGTTGGCTAGGCCGGGTTTGGCGCGCCCGTTGGCAACATGCCGGACACAACCAAGCGCCATCCAGCGGCACCACCGGGCCCGACTCTGCTGAGACGCCCCAGCCGTCACGCGCCAACAGGGCGAAGCCCCACGCGTAACGCGCGGAAGAAACGTTGCATTGTGCACATCGACACGACTTCATTTGCGACCTTGCCCGAACACGATGCAAAGGTAGTGCCGCGAAATTCTTTGCGCGCTTTGCACACCTTGAACCACAGCAGACCGGTGCAGACTCGTGACAGCTTCGCTAAGCGGCGCCCAGCGGGCGGCAAAAAATTACACGACCTCCAGCGCGCGGTAGCAGCCCAGGGCGCACAACAGGGCGGCCAGCGTCAGCATGCTGAAACCGATAATGGCAGGGCTCAGTGATTCGGCGCCGCCTTGAAGCAGTAACTCGTGCAGGGGAGTGCCGGGGTGTGCTGCCAAGAACGCCGATCCTTGGTGGCCGACCGTTGCCAGATCGGCGGCGATCGCCGTGACGGTCGAAAACAGCGTGGCCAGCGCGAGCGCGCCCGCAAGAGGTAGGCGATCGGGTCTGGGCGTTGCCGCGTAGCGCGCGCAGCAGAGCAGCGTCAGCGCGCCAAAAGCGAGCACGAACCAAATGGGGAACCCAGCTTCTTGTATTAACGTCAGCATGACCAGGGAACGCGCGGCCGCTGCCGTCGTGACGGGCGACGACCCAATAAATCTTCGTCACATTCCCCAGCGCAGCGCGTTGTGCTCAGAGATGTCCGAGCCCGGTGAGGCGCAGGCGCTTGCCTGGTTGAAGCAGCGTGACTCGCGTGGGTTCGACTGGGCCTATGTAAGCTACGCAGACCGCATTTTTGGGTTCCTGGTGCGCCTCACGCGCTCGCGCGCGCTGGCCGAGGACCTATTTCAGCACACTTTCCTGCGGCTCGCCGAGCGAGGGCCCGGCCTGCGCCCGGACTCGGACTTGCGCGCTTGGTTATTCTCGGTGGCCCGCAACGCGTTTCACAGTGAAGCCCGCGCGCGCGGTGTAGCGTCACGCGCGCAAGTGGTGCTGCTCGGGGCACCGAACCTCACGGCTGCCAGCCCAGAGTCCGGCCTAGCTTTGGGTGACCTGGAACGTGTGCTCGAGGGCCTCGAGGCAGACGACCGCGAGCTGCTGCTGTTGGTAGGGGTCGAAGGCCTCAATCACGCGCAGCTCGCCACCATCCTGGGCGTTGACGCCGTTACCGTACGGAAGCGTGTCAGTCGCGCGCGCACTCGTTTCGCACAGGCACTCGACTCCGAAGGCCCGTTGCTGCAACCTATGCACGGGACACGAAGCCCATGACCGAGTTCGATGAACTATTGTCGCGGCTACGCAAGCTCGAGCCGATCACGCTAGACCCGGAGCTTAGGCGTTCCGTGCAGCAGCGCGGGCGGCAGGCGCTGCGGGGAAGCGTGCGCAGCGCTCCCTTCGCCTCACTCGCCGTGGCAGCGACGGTGATCGCGTATCTTGGCTGGGCATTGCGCTTCACCAGCGCGCTGTATCGCTGAGGCGCGGCTCAGCTGAACTTTGCCAGCCCCTCGCTCAAGACTCCGTGCGCGGGGTAGGGGCCCGTGAGCCGTGTCAAATGACGCACGGGCCAAGTGGCCCACGGGAGCGACCTGAGCGCGCTCGCCAAACTGAGGTTCTGCGCTACGACGGCCAGGTCCTCGGCCTGCCAAACATCCTCGTTGGCTTGCGGATCCGTTTGCGCGGCCGCTGTTGCGACGCGCGAGACGACTACGGTGGAGAGCGGGGGAATGACACAGCCGAGCAATGAAAACGCGCCGAGCAAGCGCTGCGCGACGTCCAGGCCGCCTACGGAATCAGCGCTGACAACGGCCCCTACCGGTTTGCCCAGGAAGCAGGGCGAGAGTTCATGTGCCGTGATCACCTCCAAAAAGCGCGAAAGCGGCGAGCCCCAGGAGCCCCAGTAGACGCCAGTACCGACCAAGATCGCGTCGGCGGCATGCAAGCGCTCGACGAGCGCTTCGACTGTGCCGGCGTATTCTGCCAACACAAGCGCGTCGCTGTGCCAGGCCTGCCCCAGCGTCCTGCTCGCGTGCTCTAACAGACGCGCGGTATTACCACTCGCTCCACGCACGGAGCCGTTCAATAGCAGCAGGCGTGAGGTCATGTGGCATGATAGGTGAAGGCGTGCCCCCAGAAAAGCCCGTCAAAAAGCCCGTGACGCGCGTCGCCAAAAAGCCGGCGAAGCAGCCCGTCAAGAAGCCTGACGCGCCGATTTTGTCCTTTGCGACCTCGCTCAAGTTCGCGCACTGGTTGCAGGCGCAGCCTGCCGACTCCTCTGGCGTGTGGCTTCGGCTGGGCAAGAAGACGGGCGCCCTCAAGACGCTGAGCTATCCGGAGGCGTTGGACGTTGCGCTGGCCTGGGGCTGGATCGACGGGCAACTCAAGAGCCACGACGAAGACTCCTGGCTTCGAAAGTTCACGCCCCGCCGGTCAACCAGCATCTGGTCCAAGATCAACCGCGAGAAAGCGTTGGCGCTGATCGCGGCTGGCAAAATGCAGCCGCCCGGCCTCGCTGAGGTGGAACGAGCCAAGCAAGATGGTCGCTGGCAGGCCGCGTACGACTCTGCCAAAAATGCCGCCATTCCGCCGGATTTCAGCGCTGCGCTTAAAAAAGCCCCGCGCGCAGCCAGCTTCTTCGAGACGCTGGACGGCGCCAACCGTTACGCGGTGCTGTTTCGCGTTCAGCCGCTCCGCTACAAGAAGCCTGAAACGCGCACGCGCAAGATCGCTGAGCTCGTCGCCATGTTGGAGCGCGGGGAAAAAATTCACGGTGAGCGTCGACGATAGCCTGCGCCGCTCATCGGCTTGGGCCTTGCTCTGGAGCGACCAGCGCGGGTGAAGCACTCGTTCAACGCGTGCTCCGCTGGCCCGTCCGAGCCGCCGAAGGCTGAGTGCGCTGCGCCGCGCTCCGTGACCATCAAAGAAAGAAGCAGCAGATGGGTTGATGGTCACGCTTTACCCCACACCGCGGCGCAGCCTTCGGCGTCGAGGCGCGGCTTCCTGCGCGATTCGAGGCGCACTTCGCTCGCGTCACCGATCAGCGGTCGGATTTAGCGATCACGGCGTTCAGTTCACGGCTTGTGCGGTACGTGCCGCTCGAGCTGGGAGCCGAAGGCGTGCGAGCGCGTGCGTATTGCATCGGTGTGACGCCGTTGAAACGCTTGAAATGCCGAATGAAGTGGCTCTGATCGGCAAACCCGCAGCGCGCCGCCACGTCTGCAGCCGGGGCCCCCGCTAGCAATAGCTGACGCGCGTGACTGATGCGCAGACAAAGTTGGTACGCGTGAGGCGGGAGCCCGTAACGCTTCTTGAACATGCGCAGCGCTTCGAAGCGTGTGAGCCCAACGCGCTTCGCCAGCGTATCGAGGTCCATGCGTAGGCCTTCTTCATTCAAGCACTCGCGCATGCGCGCCGCGCCGCGAACCGGAGATACCGCGCTGGACCGGGGCTGCCGTGCGCCTTGGATCAGCTCGCTCAGCAAGAGCTCCGACAAATCGAGCAACTGTGACTGTGCGTGCATCGCCGAAAACTCGGGCTCCATGGCCTCGAAAAATTCCGCGACCTGGCTGCGCAAGCGCTCGGAAATGGGTTTCACTATCGCCGCCCAGTCGGGTCGAACCGAGCTCGGCTGCTGCTCGGTCAACCATTGCTCGAGCACCTCCGACTGCAGTTGCAGCACGTTGAATGAACCTGGGCCGCCTTGCGGGGTCGCGACCATGGGTTCCCCGGGCGTGTAGCAAAAGGCTAACCCTGGCTCCCCCGCGTGAACCCGCCCGCGATGGCGCACGGCGCCCCGCCAGGTGCGGAAAACCACGACTGCAAAGTCGGGCGTAATTACCCGCCACTGGCGTGGCGAACGCTGCGCGTGGATGCCCTCGATACCGGGCAGTGCCTCCGAACGTCGGTACTCGACAACTTCGGCTGAGGCGCCGTGACGTCCGCTCATGGCGGCATTGTAAAGCACACCGCGGGTCGACGCATCGTCCTGCTTCGACAGCTCGGAGGAGCTTTGGCAACATCTCGGTAGCGGGCAGCGCGTGCGCGAGGGCTGCGGATGCCAGTGTCGTTAGCGCACCAAACGAGTCACGTTGACGACGCAACAAGAGCGGCGACAGCCCGTCACCAGCCGCATTTTGCCGGTTGACGGAGCAAGTGACTTAGCGAAAACTGCTTTTGGGCTTTCCGGAGCCCGGCTGAAGGCGGTGTCGCCGGCACGACACGGCCCAGGCGAAGAGGGCACAGCCCTTCGTGGAAGCTGCGCGATCCCATTGTGCATGTTTGTCCCGCCGGTGCCGGCCGGTTCAATTGTCGATCGAACGCCCGATCGCCATGCGTGAGGACAGGACACAACGCCGATGGGAAACCGCCACCACCATAAGAAATTGAGAGCCGAAGTCAGGGCTGCCATGACCGTTGCCGGTGAAAGCTATCAGCAGGTGCTCTGCCGATTGCGAACCCTGCGCAACAGAGCTTCTGCTCTCAAACCTGAGATCGACCTCATTCCCATCGAATACTTCGGCATCCCTGCAACGCTTGCCACCTTCGAGATCCTCGGCGATCTGTCGTGCGTTGCGCTGTGGGGAAGTCGATTCACGCCGCCAATTCCGAACAGCCCGTTCTTCGGGCTAGCGCGGCGGCGTAGCCTGGACTGAACCGCATGGGTTGGAGCGCTCGGCGACCAAGTGAGGTCAGCATGAGCTCGAGTCATATTGCTACTCAGATCCAAACCTTCGCTCGGCAAAGTTTCGTCGTGCTTCCGCGATTTCTGGAGCCACGAGAGCTTTCGGCGCTGCGCCGCAGTTGCGACGCGGCGCTCGAATGGTCGCGAGCAAACTGCGTCGAAACATCAGCCACGACGGCGCGCATTTCGCTGCTGACCCAAGCTCACTCGCTCGGCGCCGGCCTATTGGAGCCCGTTCTCGAGCTCGCCGCGGGCGCCCGCGTTTGTGCGCTCCTGCGAGCCGTTAGGACAAGCGACATGCCGGGCGAGCCGCAGCTGAAGGAGGCGCACTATTACCATGAGCAAACCGAGCGCGATTGGGACGGCGACTGGCACCGCGATAGCCAATTCTTGGGCGTCGATCCTGATTCGGAGCGTCAGCTCATCATTGGCTCGTGGTCGGTGCACTTCCGCGTCGCCTTCGAGCACGACGATCGCCTCGAAATCGTGCCGGCGTCGCACGCGCGTTGGGACAGCGACGAAGAACTACGCATTCGTCGGGGCAGAAGCCGCGCCAGCAACGACATGCCCAACGCCTCCCGCATTTCGCTTCGAGCCGGTGAAGCGTGCCTGTTTCACGCCTGGTCGATCCACCGCGCCACCTATCGGCGTGCGCCACTGCGTCGAACGCTGGACCTGCTCTACTCCTCTGCTCGCCCTTCGAAAACCCGCTTCGAATGAAGCGGCTTCGGGTCGGGCGAAAGCACACGGAAGAATTCAAGCGGGACGCGGTGCGGATGATGCGCAACCGTGGCCAGCGTACGGTCGCGCAGGTGGCCGACGACTTGGGAGTCAATGCGAACCAGCTCCATCGTTGGGCGAGCCTGGGTGAACAGGAAGCTGCGCACGCGCGCCGAGACGCGGAGCTGCGAACTCCATGCCAGCCGGGGAAGGAGCGGCCTTCGAAGAGGTCGAGGCCGAGCTCGACCTTGAGGTCTGAGTACATGCGGTGCGCCAGCGCTCTTTGAGCAGGTGGACGATCTGCTTTTTGCTCATGCGGCGTGGCATCGTCGTGAGCGAGAATTTGCTGGGCTCTTTTTCGTCTTCGGGCCACTCGGCTAATAGCCAGAAAGGCTCACTTGCGCGCTCAACGCTCCTCCGGCGGAATGTGCTCGATGCGCTTTATGTGGGAGGCGATGTCGTCCAGATCGTAGGAGAGTTGCACGCGTTTGCTGGAGGGCGGGCGCTTGGCGACCGACAGACCTGGCCGCCACTCGGTTGCCGGGCGAATCGGCCGAGGCACGAAGCCGCCGCCGCAATTGGGGCAGACATTGTGTAGCTTGGTTGCGACGCAGTCGGCGCAGAACGTGCACTCGTAGCTGCAGATCCGCGCTTCTGTAGCAGCCGGCTGCAGATCCCTGTCGCAGTACTCGCAGTTCGGCCGAAGTTCGAGGGCCATCTTCTCTTTCCTTTCCTGTTCGCGTCGCAGAGCAAGCCGTGGAAGTTTAGTCAGTCAAGTAGCACTACTGCCACGAATTCGCTCAGCAGAGTCGCGTGAAGCGTTTGATCGAGCAGCGTGATGGGGTATGTGGTTGATGGCAGGTTGGGCAGCGTGGGAGCCAGCGGGCAAGCTGTAGTGCGATCGCGAGGCGAGTGGTGATGAACGAGTCCTTGGAGTGGCGTTCAGGCCGCGACTTGGAGCGGACGGCTGCGACGCGACCCGGCGGTCGAGGGGGGAATAGCGCGGACGCGTTCAGCGACCACGAAGGCGTAACAGCAGAGGACGACGGAAACGTGGCGATGCCAGCCGGGGAAGGAGCGGCCTTCGAAGTGGTCGAGGCCGAGCTCGCCCTTGACGTCTTCGTACATGCGCTCGGTGCGCCAGCGCTCTTTGAGCAGGTGGACGATCTGCTTTTTGCTCATGCGGCGTGGCATCGTCGTGAGCGAGAATTTGCTGGGCTCTTTTTCGTCTTCGGGCCACTCGGCTAATAGCCAGAAAGGCTCACTTGCGCGCTCAACGCTCCTCCGGCGGAATGTGCTCGATGCGCTTTATGTGGGAGGCGATGTCGTCCAGATCGTAGGAGAGTTGCACGCGTTTG
>JBDTYJ010000105.1:0-16139 GCA_040005755.1 Pseudomonadota bacterium | reverse complement strand
CAAGGTCGTGGGGGTTCAAGTCCCTCCGTCGGCACCGGTCTTCCGGAGCCTCACCCTCCTCGCTGAAGGCGTTCAGCGGGGCGCCGAGTTCGGGAGGCTTCCCCAAACGAGCGGCTCGCAAGTCGCACCCAGAGCAAGCCCGGTTCGAAAACGCCGGGTTCGTTCGTTTTGCGGCTCTATTTGTGGCGACTCAAGAAACCTGGTGATTCGCGCGGGATTGGGAGGAACACTGCCCGGATGCGCGGATTTTTGATCGGCTTGAGCGTGTCCCTGGCATTCATCGTCGGCTGCGTCGCCGGTTCCTCACGGTACGGCGTGCCCAGAGCTCAGGCCGCTGCCGTCGTGGAGCAGCGTTGGTCGTACTTTTGTTTCGATGCGACCACGACCGAGGACGTGAACTTCAAAGCCAACGCGGCTGGCCTGCGGGGTTGGGACCTCGTCACCTCGTCCACAAATTCCAACGGGGGGACGGTGTGGTGCTTCCGACAACCGCGCCCGTAGTTCGCTTCAGCCACGTCGACCTGGGCAGCGCCCGCAGGTACTTATTGCGCAGGGCCAGGCGAGAAGCACGGTACCGCCTGACTGCGTATTCACCCCCGCGTCTTGGTTAGACAGCTCTGCCCGTCGAGCTCGAGCAGGCGTTGTTTGAGCAAACGCCCGGCCGCGCGCTTGAATGCCTTCTTGCTGAGGCCGAACAGGGCGCGGATCTCTTCAGGGCTTGAGTGATCGCCGACGCGCGGGGCACCGGGGCGCGTCACGATATCGAGCACGGACTGCGCGTCCTTTTCCAGCTCCTCGTGAGCGTGAGCGCGCAGCGACAGCTCGATTTTACCATCCGAGTGCACGTGGCTGACTCGGAAGCGCGCTGCTTGGCCCCGGGTCAGGCGGTGCGGTTCAGCAGCAGGGACGAGGCCTACGAAGCGCCGTTCGATGATCACGAACAAACCGATTTCGGGATCGTTGCGCCAGGCTTCGCCTTCGACCCAGCTGTCGAGCTCAAGCTCGACTTGCTCCAGATCGAGCATTTCGGCGACGCGCATCGTGCCCGCGAGCCGCCCGCTGTCATCCACATACAAGCCGATCGGTTCAAACGAACCGACATGTAGATCCTTGGTTTGCATCGCAAACGGGATCAACAAATCCTTCGCCAACCCCCAATCGGCGAATGCGCCAAAGCTCGCGCAGTCCGTGATACGCAGGAAGGCGACCTCACCGATGCTGAGCTTGGCCTTGCGCGTGGTCGCGAGCGGACGTCCCTCGGAATCCAGGTAAACGAACACTTCCAAAGTGTCGCCAACGCGAGCGCCAAGCGGGATCTCACTGCCGATGAGCAGTAGGCACGGGGCGTCAGCGCGTTCGTCTGCTGGATCCCCGAGGAAACCGCCCGACGCGTTGAAGCGACGAAATGTGAGCGTGCAGGAGTGGCCGAGAAATTGACTAAAATCCATACAACCCGTGGGGAGGTCGAGCACAGAAGAGATTGAACGTGAGACTCGCCCCGGAGTCTGGCACAGGAGCGAGGGGTCGGGGGCGGAGGATTCGCTCAGCCCGGACGGCGCGCGGCGGTTGCTCGAAGGCGCCCGCGACGGCGCGCCTGTACTCGCCTCACAGGGTGCCGAGCCTGCGGCGCAATCCGAGCGCGGGCTCACTGACCCAAAACCGCATCAAATCCTGAACGGTGCGCATGCCAAACGCGAGAGGCGCGCCGCTCAAACCAGCGAGATCACCCTCTGTTTGACGCAGCAGGGCGATGCTGTTCGGCAGATCGTCGCCCACGACCAGCGCGGCGCGTGCGGCAGTTAACCGCACCCGGAACTGCCATTCGGCTGGATCGAGGCGCGGCGCAGCGACGTACGCGCGCGCGGCCTCTTCGACCGCGCCACGGCCCAACCACGGGAGCGAACGCGAGACCCGGCGTGCGTGACCGTTCAGGAAGTCCTCATCCGCGAGGCCCGTGCCGAACGCGGGATCGACGGCCCGCGCGGCCGCCGCCAGCAGCACAGCGAGCGCTTCTGGCGGAAGTCGGTCGACCGCGTGCAGCTTGCGCACGATGTTGGCCATGATACGCGCGAGCGAAAAGACCTGCTGGCTTTCGCTCAATTTGGCAAATGGGCTCGGCACGAGAATGCTGACCGGACTAGTGAATTCGACCTCGAGCCCCGCGGCTTGCGCACGGTGCACGTAGAGATCGTATTCTTCGAGCCCGAAGAGGTTGGCGACGCGATCTGCTAGTGCGCGCAACGGGTGCCCCGATCTGGATGTCAGGCGATCCCGTGACGAAACGCCGTATTTTTCCAGCTCCGGAGGGTGCACTTTAGCCAAGCCTTCGGCGAGTTGCGCGAGCAATTGCGCCGCGGGGTCGTCCGCGGGCACGAGCGTGAGCGCTTGGAACTGCGCTGCGTCCACAGCACCCGCATGGCCGGCGCCGCTGCGCGGCGTGCGGGCGCTCAGCGTTGCGCGCTCCAGGTCATTGGCGTCTTGCAGCGCCAGCAACGGGGCGAGCGCCAAGGTTGCTTCTGCCGTGCGCCCGAGCCCCTTGAATGCTTCCGAGAGCTCCCGCCAAGCAGACGGTCGCATCACGTCGAGGTCGAGCAGACGGCGCGCCGCCGCCAAAGCGGGCGCGAACTGACCGGCTTTGAGTAGCCGCGCCGCCAGCTCCGCCTGAAGCTCCACTGTTTCCCCAGCGCGTGTTAGGCCCCGCGCCAACGTTTGTACCGCCTGTTCCGGCTGTCCCATCTCGTCGGCTAGCACGCGCGAAAGCTCCAAATAGGTCGGCACGAGTGCTGGGGAGGACGCGCGAGCGTCCTCCGCGAAGCGGGACAACGCGCCGACGTAGCGCGAGTAGTTCGGCGTTCCTTTGCGGCCTTCGCCGCTCACTAGATCGCGGAACTCCGTCGCCGCCAAACCGTCCACCCCGACTAGTGCCACGGCTTGCTCGTAGGCTTGCGCGGCGGCGGCGGCTTGGCCACGCAGACGCTCGAGCCGGCCGACCTCGATCAGGGCGCTCACGCGGGCGCCTAGTTCGGGGGAAACGCGGACCAGTTTGTGCGCGGTCTCCGCGGCCAAATCCAATTTCTTGTGCCGTTTGTGTAGCGATAGCAGGCGTTCCAACGCCGCGCGGTGATTGGGATCGGCGGCCAATGCAGCATTCAAATTGGCGAGCGCGCGATCCGCATCACCCAGTTGTTCGTCCAGCACCCCCGCCAAACGCACGTGGGCTTCGACGCGCACGTCCTCCGGCGGCGCCTCCGCGATCACTCGATTAAGTCCGTCCACTGCCTCCGCCCACTGGCCATCGCGCGCATACAGCTCGGCCAGCTTCATCAGCGTCTGCACGTGACCCGGCACTAGATTTTTCGCGCGCTGCAGCGCCGCTAGAGCGGCGGGCACGTCGCGCTTCTGGTCCGCATACAGCTCGGCCACACCGACCCAAATGCTCGCCACACGTTCCGGCGCCTTGGCAGCGCTCGCAGCCTCGGTGAGGAGCGCGATCAGACGGTCGACTTCGCCGCGGGCCAGCAGCAGTTCGCGTAAGCGGCCGGCCGCTGCGGGATGTTCCGGATTGATTTGAAGCGCGCGCACCAAGCTTTGCACCGCGCCCGTCGCGTCCGCGCTCTCCGTGCGAGCGTTGGCAGCCTTGATCAGTAGGCGTGCCGCAGCGCTCAGATCGAGCCCGATCCGCGCTTCGCTCTCAGCGGCTTCTTCCAGCAGTTCAGGCTGCTGGCTCTTTTCGGCCAGGCGGCTGAGCCCACGCGCGGCCGCGATGCTTTCTGGATCCCGCGTCAGCGCCGAACGATAAACCTCCAAGGCTGACGGATCGCCAAGCTCTTCCAGCGCCTCTGCCAGGCGCGTGTGATAGAGCGCAATCAGCTGCGGTTCCTCGACCAGCGCGCCCAGCTTCGCGTCAATGTGGGCGAGCAGCTTGTTATCGCCCTCGCGCAGGGCGCGCTGCTCCAGCGCTCGGAGCGCCGCCAAATCTTCAGGCAGAAGCTGCAAAATTGCGAAATAGCTCTGTTTGACCTGCTCCGGCGGGCCAATGGAGAATTCCTCTTGAATGCGCGCGAGCTCCCGCAGCGCGCCCACTCGCGCCGCCGGGTCGTTGAACACGCGCGCCTCGGCCGCGAGCACCTGGCACAAGAGGTCCCAGGCGCCGCGCTCGGCGTATAACGGTTCGAGCGCGAGCAACGCGTCGATATGGCCCGGGTCCCGCACCAGCACGGCCTCGAAGCAAGCAATGGCACGCACCGGATCGGACAGCTCGTCCCGCCAGACTTCGCCCTCGCGCAGCAAGGCTGCCACGGCAAGCTTTGGGTCTTTGGCTGCTTCCGCCTCGCGCGCGAGCTCCTCCACCAAGCGTTTGAAGTCCCGCGCCTCGGTCAGCAACCGCAGGCGGCCATCCCGCGCGGGTCGAAAATCCGGCTCCACGCTGAGGGCTTGTTCGTATGCCGTCAGCGCGCGTTCCGGCGACTTCAAGCGATACTCGTACACCTCCCCGAGGCGGAAAGCGGTGCGCGCTCGCTGAGCCGGGTCGGTCAAAGAGCTGAGCTCGAGCTCAAGTAGCTTCGCGAATTCGTCGAAACGACCGCGTTCGTTCAGCTTGCGACCGAGCGCGTGCAGCGCCTGATGATTGAACGGATCCATCTCGATCGCCTTGCGATACGAGATGATGGCATCTTCGTCACGGCCCAGGCGTTCCTCGAACAGCTCGCCCATTTTGTACAAGAGGGCCGCCGATTGCGGGTTCTTACCCGAGGCACGCAGTTCCGCCTGATACGTCTCCAGCAGGTCTTCGAAGCGGCCTGCGCGATAGTGCAAACGACCGAGGCTGGAGAGCGCGGGCGCATAGCTGCGATCAAGGTCGTAGACTTTGCGGTACAGCGCGAGCGCCGCATCGTCGTCCCCCATCTCGACCTCGGAGACTTCGCCGGCGCGGTGGAGCAGGGCGAGGCGCTGGCGTTTATCTGTAACCTTTTGCGCTTCCAGGTCCAGCGCCTGCACTAGATCTTTGTAGCGCCCGGCGCGCTCTGCTGCGCGCTGCAAGGCGTGAATCGCCCCGAGGTGATGAGCGTCGACGTCCAAGACACGTCGATACGCGGTGAGCGCCTGCGCTGGCGCTTCGAGCGCATCCTCGTATAGCCGCCCCACTTTGAACAGAAACGTGATCTTCGTTTCGTCGTCGGGCGCGCCGTCCACCGCGCGCTCGTACAGTTCTGCAAGCTCCGGAAACCGCGCAGCCTGGCTATACAACCGCGACAGCGCCTTGAACGATGGCGCGTAACCGGGAACGATACCCAGCGCGCGCGCGTGGTGCTGCACCGCCTGCTCGACTTGCTTCAGCTCGGCCTCGAAAATATGAGCAATCCGCGCCAGCGCTGCCGCCCGGCGCAACGGATCTTGCGCGGCTTCGGCTTCACCGCTGTGAACCGCGATGAGCTCTGTCCACTGCTTGCGGCGCGCGTACAGCTTGGCCAGCGCTTGAATCGCCGGCACGTAACCTCGCTCTTCTTTGAGCGCGCGCTCGTACCATTCCACAGCCCTGGCTTCGTCGTTCAGCTTGTCTTCGTGGATCTGCGCGATGCGGTGAAAGATCCCGACTCGCTCGGTCGACGCCTCGACGCGCGCTGCAACCCGCTCGAGCACGCGCACCAGCTCTGGGTGCCTGCGCGAAACCTCGTACACGCGCGCGAGCTCCTCCAGAATCATCGGCTCGTCCGGGACGTGCGTGAGCGCACGCTCCAAGGCATCCGCCGCGGACTCCAGGTTGCCGATACGATCCGCGAATAGGCGCGCCACGCGGTACAACGACAGCGCGCGCACGGAAGGATCCGCGGACAACGTCGCCTCGCGCTCCAGCACGGTGATCAGATCGTGGTGCCGTTGGTGCGCTGCATGCAGCCGCTTCAGGGCCAAGATCGCAGACGGCGCTCCTGGGTCTGCCTCGAACGCGGCCTGATACAGCTCCGTGGCGGTGTGATTGTCGCGTTTGTGCGCCTCGAACAGGCGCGCGCGTTCGGACAACACCGCCGCGCGATGCCGGCCGTCCTCACCCAGCACCTGCGCGGCGCGTTGGTAAGTTTTGTCCAGCGCATCCCAGGCTTTGACGGCGAGCTCCGCGCGCTCCACCGCGCGCAACGCGGAGGAGTTGCGCTCGTCCAGATCGAGCGCAGCCTCGTAGGCATCACGGGCTTCGCGCTTTTGGTTCAGCTTCTCATCGAGAATGCGCGCCTTCTCTAGCGAGACGAGGGCCTTACGCGCGGGGTTCGAAGTAGCCCGGAGCTCCGCGTCGAACAACGGCAACGCGGCGGCGAATTGCCCCGCCTGCAAGAGCGCGCGCCGGGCGCCCAAAATCGAGGGCAGGTGGTCAGGCAGCAGCGCGTGCGCTTGTCGATAGTGCTCGGCTGCTTTCGTCAAATCCCCGAGCCCACTGTCGCACAGGCGCGCAATCTCGAAATGCAAACGCCCGGCACGCGCGGGCGCGGGCTTCTGTGCCAGCTCTTGTTCACAAGCGACGATCAGATCCTTTGCGTTCTTCACGCGAGCTGCGGCCGCTTGATTCCTATCCCCCGGCGCCACCGCTTTCATCAGCGTGGGCGCGTCACTGGCGGTTTCGTTCGTCGTGCCGAGCGGCAAGGTCTTGAGCGCCGCCACGCGCGCGGCGGCGCTGAGCTCACTCGGCACGGCGACCACCGGCGCGAGCGGCGCGGGCGCGGGCGCGGGCGGCACGGCTCCCGCTGGCGCGGGCGGCGCGGCTCCCGCTGCCGCGGATGGCGAAGGGGCCGAGAGCGGAGGGGGCGGTTCCGCGGGCGACGCGGCCGCGCCAGAAGAAGCCGGCGCGCCAACTACACGGCGCGGCGGTGCCGGCGGACCCGCGGAGCGCATCGGTGCGGGAGGCGCCTTGCTGCGCGGTAACTCCGGCGCGTGGGATACGCGGGCTGCCGGAGGCAGTGGCGGCGGCACCGAGCGCGTCACAGGACGCGGGGCTGGAGCTGGCTTTTTCGGGGGGGTGGGTTCGTCCGCCATGACCGGAATTAATCTAACACGCCCGCCGCAGCCAAGCGCACCGGCAGCGGAATCCTGTGTCTGGCCCCGCGGATGGCCCAGGGGCCGGACCCCTGCCCTGACTGCCGACGCCGTGCTATCACCCGCCGCCGTGGACGCCCCCCCCGAACTGCTCATCATTCGCGACGTACGAGCGCTCGATCCGAGCGGCAACTTGGATATTCAAGGAGACGTCGTGCTCGAGCGCGGCCGCATCACGCGCGTCGGTCGCGGCGCCGCTGTGGGCCTCGAGAACGCGGCAAGTGCGCGCGTCATCGATGGCCGCGGCAAACTCCTCTTACCGGCGTTCGTGGATCTCCACGCACACCTGCGCGAGCCGGGCCAGGAATACAAAGAGGACATCCGCACGGGGTTGGCGGCTGCCGCGGCCGGCGGGTACGCACATGTGTGTGTGATGCCCAATACGAAACCCGTCAACGACACGCGCGCGGTGACCGAGCTCATGAAAAATCGCGCCCGGGAGGTCGGCGGCCCGAGCCTGCACCCCATCGGCGCGATCACGATGGGTCAGCAGGGCAAAGAGTTGACAGAAATGGCCGAGCTACGCGAGGCCGGCGCGGTTGCTGTGAGCGACGACGGCGTGTGCGTGATGTCCTCGGCCGTGATGCGCCGCGCGCTCGAATACGCCAAAAACTTCGACCTACCCGTGATTCAGCACGCGGAAGATCACGATCTCACTGCCGGCGCCGAGATGCATGAGGGCGCGATCTCCGCACGGCTCGGGTTGCGTGGCTGGCCGCGCATTGCCGAGGACGTGATCATAGCGCGCGACGTGTTGATCGCGGAGTACGTCCGAGCGCGCTACCACGCGGCGCACATCTCCACTCTTGGGGCAGTGCGCATCATGCGAGAAGCAAAGTCGCGCGGCATCGCCGTTACGTGCGAGGTCACACCGCATCACCTGCTGCTCACAGACGCGGCCGTGCTCGGTTACGACACCGGCTGCAAGGTGAACCCGCCCCTGCGAGAAGAGGCGGATGTCGACGCGCTGCGCCGTGCGCTCGCAGATGGAACCATTGACGCCATCGCGACCGACCACGCGCCGCATTCGTCCTTGGAGAAGGACTGTGAGTTTGCCGAAGCCAAGCCGGGCATGATCGGGCTCGAGCTGTGTTTTGGCCTGCTGTTCAAGTTGGTCGGGCAATCCGGGATCACGTTGGCGCGCCTGGTTGACGCTCTATCTGCGCGCCCCGCCCGCATCGTCGGCATCGAGCAGCCACGCATCCGCGAGGGCGCGCTCGGTGAGATCGTCTTGATTGACCCCGAAGCCGTGCACAAGGTGGAGCAATTGCCCTTCAAATCCAAGAGTCGAAATACGCCGTTCATGAAGCACGAACTCAAAGGAAAGATCATGCTCACGCTCGCTCGAGGTCAGATTGCTTTCGAAGCCGGAGCTGCGTCGTGAGCACGCGCCGCGCTTACCTTGCCCTCGCTGACGGCACGGTGTTCCCGGGTCAAGCCTTCGGGTCGGACAAACCTGCGGTGGGTGAAGTCGTGTTCACCACCGGCATGACCGGCTACCAGGAGGTGCTCACTGACCCGTCATACACCGGGCAAATCGTGACGATGACCGCGCCACAGATTGGCAACACGGGCATCAATAACGACGACCCTGAAAGCGTGGACGACAAACCGCAGGTTTCCGGGTTCGTCATCCGGGAGGAGAGCCCCGTCGTGTCCAACTATCGCTCCCAGGAAACGCTGGATGCGTACCTGGCGCGCAACGGCATCATGGGCATTTCGGAGATCGATACGCGCAAGCTGACTCGTCACCTGCGCGACCACGGCTCACAAAACGGCGCCATTGGTACCGAGGCGCCGGACACGCTGGTCGATCGCGCGCGCGCCGCCCCGAATATGGAGGGCTTGGATTTGGTGAGCTTGGTCAGCCCCAAAATGGCTTACGAGTTCAAAGAATCGCGCCTGAAAGAGTGGAACGTGAAAGCGTCCGATCCGCGAGCGGGAGGCAGCTCGCCAAGCGGGCGCGCGTTCCACGTCGTGGCTTTCGACTACGGCGCGAAGCGCAACATCCTGCGTTGTTTGGTCGACTGCGGTTTCAAGGTCACCGTGGTTCCGGCAAGTACGAGCGCGGAAGCAGTGCTCAAGTACAATCCGGACGGCGTGTTCTTGTCGAACGGGCCCGGCGACCCCGCGGCCCTGCCGTACGCAGTGGCGAGCATACGCGGCCTTTTGGGCAAAAAGCCCATTTTCGGTATCTGTCTCGGCCACCAGCTGCTGGCGACCGCGCTCGGCGCCAGCACCTTCAAGCTCAAATTCGGACACCGCGGGTTGAATCAGCCGGTGAAGGATCTAACCACCAACCGCGTGGAGATCACCACCCAGAACCACGGCTTCGTAGTCGATGTCGAATCCATCAAAGGCGTCGCAAAGACCACGCATTTGCACCTGAACGACGGCACGAGTGAAGGATTGGAAGCGCCTGAAGCCCAGGCATTCAGCGTTCAGTATCATCCTGAGGCAGCCGCCGGCCCGCACGACGCTCTGTACCTATTCGATCGCTTCCGGCGCATGATGGACCGATGAGCGAAGCAGAGCGCACGATCCACTTCGTCAGCCTCGGCTGCCCAAAGAACCGCGTAGATAGCGAGGTCATGCTGGGCGTCGCCGAACGCGCAGGCTTCACGCACGTAGAGGACGCGAGCGAAGCGTCCGTGATCGTCGTCAATACCTGCGGCTTCATCGACGCCGCCAAGAAGGAGTCGATCGACACCATCTTGGAGTTGAGCGGCTATAAAGACTCGGGCGCCTGCCAGAAGCTGGTGGTTTCGGGCTGCTTGAGCCAGCGCTATCCGGACGACCTGGCGGCGGATCTTCCCGAGGTGGATCACTTCCTCGGCTCGAGCGACATGCTCAAGTTGGAGACCGTGCTGAGTGGCAATGCGCCGCGTATGTTGGTCGGGAACCCGGCGGATTGGGTGGTCACAGCGAGCGACCCGCGGCGGGTGTCCACCCGCGGCCGCAGCGCATACGTGAAGCTCGCCGAGGGCTGCAACCGCAGCTGCTCGTTTTGTGTGATCCCGGAGATGCGCGGCAAGCAGCGATCACGGCCGACGGAAGACATCGTGCGTGAGGTCGAAACGCTGGTGGCTCAAGGCGTCTTGGAGGTGAACCTCGTCTCTCAGGACACTGTCGCCTACGGCCGCGACCTGGGTGATGGCTCGAACCTAACCGACGCGGTGCGACGGATTGCGGACGTGCCCGGGTTGCGTTGGGTGCGCGTCTTCTATCTGTACCCGGAAAAGCTGACGGACGAGCTGATTGATCTGATCGGCACGCACCCCAAGGTGGTGCCGTACGTGGACATGCCGCTCCAGCACGCGGCCGATGGCATGCTGCGCCGCATGAAGCGCGGCCATGGCGGTGCGCGTTTACGGGAGTTGGTGCTGCGCCTACGAGCGCGCATTCCGGGGCTATTTTTCCGCACCGCGTTCATCGTCGGCCACCCCGGCGAAACGGACGAAGAATTCGAGGAGCTGTGCGAATTCGTACGCTTCGCGGAGTTCGACCGCGTCGGTGTGTTCCAGTATTCGGATGAAGCCAGCGCGCATTCCAGCACCCTGCCGGACAAAGTTCCGCCACGCACTATCGCTGCACGCGCTAAGAAGCTGATGAGCATTCAACGCCGCATCAGCAAAAAGAAGAATCGCTCCCTGATCGGGCAAGAACTGGACGTGCTGGTCGAAGGGGTGAGTGAGGACAGCGAGCTCGTGATGATGGGGCGTCATGCCGGGCAAGCGCCTGAAATCGACGGCTGCGTCTATTTGTCCGGCGGCAGCGCTTTACCTGGGGAATTCCGGCGTGTCCGCATCACGCAGGCGAGTGACTACGACCTGGTGGGCGAGCTCGATGAAGATTCCACCGGTGAGGAGTTGCCAGCGGCCCCGATTGGCCTCTCGCACCGCGCCAGCGACGGCCGCCGCGTGCTCCGCACCTATAAATGATCGCGCTGAAGGTTTTCCGGGGACGCTATTGCGTCGCAGCCGGGACCTTCAGGACAAACTCGTTGGGCGGGCTTTCAACCGTGCCGTGCACGTACCAGAGCGAGATCTCGTCTTGGTCACGAGCGACCAGCGTGAAATCATATTTGCCTGTGTGTGTGTATTGGCCTGCGATGACGTTGCTGTTTCGGTCCAGGGCAAAGACTTCACTCTCCGATTCGACGCTGCCGGTGAACCGGACGACGCCCTCACTCACCGACGACACCATTGGGTCGGTCGGCGGCGGTAGAGGGAGCGTGGGCGCTAGGCAACCGTTCGCGCCCGCGAACAGGGCGGCGCCCAGCAACCAGACGCGCAGCGACCGAGGAAACATCGCAGCAAGGGTAGCACGCGACGTGCCGCAAATTCGCCCCTGGCGCAATCCAGCTATCTATTCGATATTAAAGTATAAAATGAACAGATCCGGACTACACCGGTCGCCTCTGAGTGCGCGAACCGGAAACTGCGTTGGCCGCCGCCGCCAACGCAGTTGCCTGCGGGCCGCTCAGGAACAACTGAGGTGTGACGGTGGAAAAGTAGGCCCTCAGCTGCGCTCGGTGATAACGGCAAGTTTGGCGTAGTGGGTTCTCGCGGGACACAGCAGAGCACGGTCGAAAACCTCGGAGCAATCCGTGGCCGGTAACGCTTGGGGTCCCAACGCACTGATGGCGCGCGTGCGGCGCCTGCATTTCCCGCACATTGGCCGTGAGGCGCTCGAGCCCCAGCGCTTGCTGCGGGGTCTGCGCCCGATGCCGCTCTTGCTCTTGCTCACTTGGCTGCTGCAGCGCACAGACGGTGTCGAACAAAATGCGCGCGCCGAGACCGACCTCACGCGCGCCATCGTTCTCGCATTAGCTGAGCGCGGGCTGCACGCCGATGCGGACGACGTGCATTTCATCAGCGATACCGCCACGCTGGCCAAGTCCCCCGTGGGGCGGCCACGCGCCGTAACCTTGGCCCAGCGCGGCTCGGATCCCGCAGACGTTTATGTCGTCGAGACGCGTGTCTCGCCGGAAGGCCATCTGATTGAGCTCACGGACGTGTTCAACGTGTCCGATACCTCGCAGGCTGACGAGCGCGGCCTGATCGTCAAGGGTGACCGGGCGGCGTGGTTAATTGGCCAAGACAACGCGATCGCCAGCGTGCAATACGCGGATCTGCGTGGCGAGCCGCGACCCTCCGGACGCGCCTGGAACGCTTTATCGCGCCTGCAAAATGCGCTCACGAACTTGCAGGAAACCGGGCAGTCGCAGGGCTTCGGTCGGCGCGGCTTCAAGCTGGAGCCGCAAGCCTACAAAGTGGTGCTCGGCTTTTCGACCAACGCCCTACTCGTGGACGCCGATTCGCATCGCATCCGTATCCAGACCGATCCACCGCGCTTACTCGACCCAAGTCCTTGGCTAAAGGAGCAGACGCCGGCCAAGGCGCGGCCCGGTAACCTGGTGACTTGGGCCGTGGATCGCGTTCGCGCGCTGCCGTGGTTCGGCGATGACCGAATGCAATGGGTCAAAGCGGTGGCGTTCGACGGTGTCGATCATTTCAATCGCATCGTGGGCACGGTAACGGGCGACGACGGTTCCGCTAGCGTCAAGGAGGAGCTCGGCGGGTTGTTCGACACGCCAGCGACGGAAGCGACCGATCCGGAAACCGGTTGGCCTCCAGCGCCGATGGAACCGATGCTTTCCCCCCCTCTTCAAGGCGAAGGCAAATGGTCCTCCACCGACAAAGATCCGTACATTCAGAAGAACCCCGGTGCGCCCTCACCGTTCGTGTTCTCGTTCATCCGGAGCGATCGACAACGCATTTACTCGCAGGTGTTCGTCACGCTGTGGGACCCGCGGCAAGTGGAGCTCCACGCGATGAGCGGCACGGTGGAGCCCAAGAGCGCGACGGGGGAAACCGGGCCGGGCATGGTGCCGCGCCGGCCCGAGGTAATGGGTCGCTATTTGGCAGGATTCAATGGCGGCTTCCAAGCCGTGCACGGCGAGTTCGGCATGATGGCCGACAAGGTGTTGTACCTGCCGCCAAAGCCGTTCGGGGCAACCGTGGCCGAGCTCTCGGACGGATCGACCGCATTCGGCACCTGGCCCGAAGAGGCGCCGGTTCCGGATATGATCGTCTCGTTCCGTCAGAATATGACGGCGCTCGTACAGGACGAGCAAATTAACCCTTATAAGCGTCACTGGTGGGGCGGCGTGCCTCCGGGCTGGACCGAAGAGGCGCGCACCGTGCGAAGCGGCCTGTGCATGACCCGCGAAGGCTTCGTCGGCTACTTTTACGGGTCCGCGGTAGACCCGGACGTGCTGGCGCTGGCCATGCAACGCGCGCGCTGTAACTACGCCATTCACCTGGACATGAATCCCGGCCACACCGGCCTCGAATTCTACCGGGCAGCGCCGACGGGGACTCTGCCCAAGCTCAATCATCCGCTCGATGAAGTGTGGGAAGCACGCGGGGCGATTCCCGGCATGCCGGGCTGGGAGTTCATGGGGAGGCGCATGATCCGACTCATGGCGTTGATGAATTTCCCTCGTTACATCAACCCCGAAGCGCGGGATTTCTTCTACCTAACGCTACGCAACGAGCTCCCCGGCAATCCCATAGCGCCGCTCGCGAGTACTCCCGAAGCGGGCGAAGGCGTGTGGAGCGTGCAGGGTCTTCCCCAGTACGGGTGGCCGTACGCGGTCGCCAAAACGACGCTGCGTCCCGACGCTGCGCGGATCGACACGCACGTCGGTATCATCCGCTTGGACCCCAAGTTCTTGCGCGTCGCGCAGCCGGATGAAACAGACCTGAAGCACGTACTCGACATCACCCAGCCGCTGGGCGAAGGCATCGGCGAGGCGGCGCTGTATCACGACGGTTCGCGGTTCGTCATCGCGAGCGTGGCGCCGGCCGGCGCCACCCTGATCACGCGCGGCTTCGCTGCCGCCGAAGCGATTGCCAGCAGCGCGACCTCGGCCATGGGTATCGATTCGGAGGGAATGCTAGTGTTCGTGCGCTTCACCGCCGGCGCGCGAACGGGTGGCGAGGGCGCGCTACTGAGCGGGCTACTGAAGCGCTTGGGCTGCAGCTCGAGTCTGTATTTTCTGCGTCCGTTGGGGGTCGTTCTGGGCGACCCTCATGACGCTGGGAGCCCGGATGCCGGCGCGCCCCCGACCGCCGGAGTGAGCTTGGTCCGCGCGCAAGGCCCCGGCGCCCGTCGCCTATTTCCCGACACGCCTGTGGTGTTGCCGACCAAGTGGGCCCCCCTGCAGCAAAAGCGAGTGCGTTATCGCTGAGTCTCCCGGTGCCCGGCGTAATGCGCCGCCTGACAATTTCTTTAATATTTCTCGCCAAGAAGGGCTAAGGGAGGGTATCGTTCCAATGTCGAATTCTGCTGCAAATTTGCGGCTATTCGCCTGGTTTGAAGCGTGCGAGCGCGCCGCGGCGGCGAATCGGGCGGAGGATCCCACGGGCTTTGATGCGAAGAGGCGTTGCCCGCGACAAAGATTCCACTATCTAAAGAGCGAGAGCGATGAGCGACAAGGCCGGTTCTGATCTGGACGTTTTCGACGGGCTCGCGGCGAAGAAGTCGCGGCCTAGTGCTGCGCCTGCCCCGGGTGGCGCTGTCCGCTCCCCTGCCGCGCCACCTACCTCCGCGGCGCGCGCAACGCGCCAGAAAACACTGCTCGGTTTGGCCGCGCCCGTGGCCCCTGGTGGCGGCGCCCGACCCGCGCCGCCACCGCCACCGATGAGCAGGCCGCCCGCGCCGCCGCCATCCGGCATCAACATTCCCCCGCCACCGCCGGCCAAATTCGCGACCGGGGGCTTCCCGGTGCCGCCGCCACCGCCCAGTCCGTCGGTCGTCGGCGCGCCTCCGCCCCCGCCGCCGCCTCTCGCACCGCCGGCGGCCGGCGCGACGACCGCCATCATTGCTGCCGCCCCGCCGCCTGCAGTCGGGGCTACCACCGCCATCATCGCGGCGGCCGCTCCACCGCCGCCACCGCCGCTCGGCGCTACCACTGCCATTATCGCCGCTGCGCCGCCGCCGCCGCCACCACCGCTGGGGCTGCCCAGCCCGAAGCCTGGCGTTCCGGACGACGAAGAAAAAACGCCCGTGCCGGCCGCGAAGCTCGAAGGCAAACCGGGTGTCGATATCGACTGGGACGACGAAGACGAAGCGACCATGGTGTTCGACAAGAGCATCGAGGACACCGCGCGCTCGTTGCTCCATAGCGCCCCGCCGCCGCCGCCCCCCGCGGCCGGTGCGCCGCCCCCCGCGGCCGGTGCGCCGCCTGCTGCACGCCCCCCCACGCTCGTGAGTCGCTCCGTCAGCGTGCCGCCGCCGTCACTGCCGCGTGCGCCGCTGCCGCCACCGCCGAAAACTGCGCCGCATCAGTTCGCAACGCCGGTGCCTCCCCCCCAACAGATGGTGTTCGAAGCGCCGCCGATGGCTCAGCCGAACAGCGCTGGGCGTGGCTGGATGATCGGCCTCATCGCCCTGCTCGTGGTCGCGGCCGGCGCCGCGGTGATGGTGCTTTTGCCCAAGAAGGGCTCACTCGTTCTCACCGTGGCAGGTCCCGGTAACAAGCCGGTGGATACGGTGGAAGTGTACGTCGACAACGTGAAAAAGTGCGACGTCTCGCCGTGCCGCGTTTCAGATCTCGTCGCTGGCACTCACTTGATCAAGGTCACCGCCGCGGGCTACGCGCCTACGGCTGACCAAGGCGTCAAAATCTCGAGCGGTGATGAAGCGGTTCAAAACATCGCACTGAGCCGGGCAAGCGACGGCACGGGCATTCGCGTCACTGCTGAAGGCCGCGGCATCAAGCTGTCGGTGGACGGCAAGGACGTCGGTCCGCTCCCGCAAGAGCTGAAGGACCTAGCGCCGGGTGATCACTTGGTGCACCTCGACGGCGGCGAGCGCTATGAGACGTTCGAGAAGCACGTCACCGTCGAAGCCGATCAGATGCAAACGATCGAGCCCAAGCTACGCGTGAAGAAGGGCCTCGCCACCATCAAGCTGGGTGACAACGCGGACGGCGCCAAGGTGCTGCTCGTGAGTGGCTCGGAGCGTCGCCCGCTGCCCGCGCTGCCCAT
>JBDTYJ010000104.1:0-16160 GCA_040005755.1 Pseudomonadota bacterium | reverse complement strand
ATTCGCTGCCACCCAGGCAGCCTGACAGGTGTCAACGAAACCGAGGGAACTCCAGGTTTGACCCCGAGGCCCCGCGCGATCACGTGTTCGAGGCTGGTGCGTGGGCGCACGGTTTCTGGACTGCCATCGAGCCCGGATAGGCAGCTCACGATGCCCGTGTGCGTGTTCCCGCCGGGGTATTTGAAGCCCTGATACACGTTCACGGAGGATTTGTATTTTTCCAACGGCCCCAAGATGCTGACGTTGGTCTTGTCCAGCGCGAAGCTCGTGCGATCGCTGTCCGAGACTTGCGGGTTGTAGTGCTCGGGCGCGATGCCGTGCGGCATGTAGAACAAGAAAAAGCGCTTAGGCGCAGGGGTGGTGGCGGCGGTCGCGGTGCGCGCGAGGCGAATCGCGGCGGGCAAGGTGAGGCCGAGCGCGAGTGCCTTGAGAAACATCCGGCGTTCCAAACGGCCGGCTGCGCGGATCAAGCGAAGGTGCTGCTGCATTGAAGGTCCTTGAAAGTTCTCTTGCGGGAACGGCAATCGGGGAGTCCACGCGCGTCGTCAAAAATAGCACCGCGAAAACTGCAGCGCACTCGGCAGGTCTCAATTCTTTCAAGCGGTTCTGGCATTGGCCGTTGGTTTTTTCAAAGAATTCTCCAGCCGTAGCCACAATTTCCAGTTCTCCAGCGCGAATTTTTGTCCGTAGCTGGAACCGGTACCAGGCGCGCGGAAAACGGTCGCTCGGCGGTGTTCAAAACGCGATCCGTGCGACGTTGTATTGCGAACACACAACGCACGGGCTGCTAGCGCCTCACGCGCCGGCACGTGGTTCCGGATGTAAGTGTGCGTAGTCTGCGCTCTCAGGAGTTTGCCCCCTTGGTGCAAAAAGCCCTTCACAGCAAGTGGGAACTCCCGTTCACTGACAGACAGTGATTCGATCGACGGCGTGCGCTCTTCTCGTCTCTTGCTGGTCCCTCGGCGTTCATGCGCAGAACGTGCCGAAGACCGCCGAGCGCGGGGCGCAGCTCGCGCTCACGCAAAGCGGGCTGGCGGCCTTCGAACGCCATGATTACGTCACGGCGTTGGCGCGATTTCAGCGCGCCGCCGTGGTCGCCCCCAGCCAGACAACGAGCTTGTACCTGGCACGCTCGCGCGTCGCACTTGGTCAACTGGTCCAGGCGGCAGAGGACTATCGCAGCGTCGTAACCAGCGTCGAACCCGGCGTGAAAACGCCCGCGCTCGCCAGCGCCTGCGATGAGCTCGCGCAGCTTCGCCCACGCATTCCCAGTATCGAAATTACGCTCGCAGACGCGGAGCAGCGCACACGCAACTTGCGCCTGGTTTTAGATGGCAAATTGATTCATTCGGGCACACCCGTGGCCGTCGATCCGGGGGCGCACGAGGTGATCGCCAGTGACTCCGACGGCGAGCAGGCCCGGCTCAGCTTCGAAACCGAGGAAGGCGAAGCCAAGACCATGGGCATGTCCTGGCTTTCGAGCACGGGGCGCCCGGTGAAGCGCCCGGAGCAGGTCGGCGGCGGCTCGTCTGCGCGCCATACTTGGGGAGTGGTCGCCTTGACGGTTGGCGCGACCGGGCTTGGCTTAGGTACCGTGACCGGCATCGCCGCGCTCAGTCGTTACTCCGCAGCCGAGCAGCATTGCCCCGCGGGCAAATGCACTGAAGGCGCGCCGTACCCGGATGACGGCTCCGCCTTCCGAACGCTGCGCACGATCTCCGCCGCCGGGTACATCGTCGGCGGCGCGGGTATCGGCACGTGGCTCGGGCTGTTGCTCACCACGCCGACCACCACCGCCGAGCGCCCCACCGTGAGCCCATGGACCCCCGTCGTGGGCATGGGTAGCGCGGGCGCCCGCTACGCATTCTGAGCGCCCGTTAGGGGGCCATGATGTCGACGCGATTGTTCTAGGACTTACCTGCTCTAAGCAGTGCGGCGCGCGCGCGTAATGGCAATCGCTTCGTCTGCGACGCGATTGATGACCACGCCACTGATGCGAGCGCTTCGTTGGCGGCGCGCTTCGCGCGCGTACGTTCGCACGATGAAGCGGCGATCACTATCAGGCACACCAGCGAGCTCTGCGGGGTCGAAATAGGGCACCGCAGGCGGGCGAGGGAGCGTCGGATTTTTCAGCCAGTTGCTATCATCGGACATCGGGGCACCACCAACTTTCCGAAGCATGGACTGTCGCGCGTTGCCGCGCGATTTCACAGCCTTTGCGTGAGAAAATTTTCCCGTGTCGGTGCAGGTCGGCAAGCACGGCATCGTTGGCCACTTGCGCCTTCACCGTGCGCGCTTGTCCTACTCGATGCCTGCGCGGGAAAACACTGCAGGTTCATGGCGGAGGCCCGAAGATCAGCGCGGCATTCGTGCCGCCGAAACCGAAAGAGTTGGAGAGAGCGTAGCGAATGGGTTTGGCGCGCGCTTCGAGTGGGACGAGGTCGAGATCGCAATCGGGATCGGGTTCGTGGAGATTCAGAGTCGGCGGGAGCACTCCTTGGCGGAGAGCGAGCAACGTGAAGATGGCTTCAACCGCGCCAGCCGCGCCCAGCAAGTGGCCGGTAGCGGATTTGGTGGAGGAGATGGCGAGTGAGCGGGCGTGCGCGCCAAATAGCGCCTTGATGGCGTGAATTTCCACGGGATCACCAACCGGCGTCGAGGTGGCGTGGGCGTTGATGTAATCCACTTGATCGGGATTCAACTGGGCGCGCTTGAGCGCGGCGCTCATTGCGCGCCGAGCGCCGTCGCCCTGGGGGTCGGGTGCGCTCAGGTGGTGCGCGTCGCCCGAGAGCCCATAGCCCACGAGCTCACCGTAAATGCGCGCGCCGCGCTGCTTGGCGTGCTCCAGCTCCTCCAGCACACAGGCCCCGGCGCCTTCGCCGATGACGAAGCCGTCGCGCGCGCGGTCCCACGGCCGCGAGGCTTCCAGCGGGCGATCATTGAAGCCGGTGGAGATGGCACGCATGATCGCGAAGCCGGCCAATGTGAGCCGGCAGGTGGCTGCCTCGGACCCGCCTGCGAGCATCACGTCTGCGTCACCCAGCGCGATCAGCCGCGCCGCGTCCCCCAGGGCATGAGCACCGCTGGCGCACGCGGTGACCACGGCGTGGTTCGGACCTTTGAAGCCGTGGCGAATCGAAACGACGCCGGAAGCCTCGTTGATTAAGCTGCCCGGGATAAAGTAGGGCGAAATGCGACGCGGTCCTTCTTTTGCCAGTTTTACCGCGTTTTCCGCGATGCTGGGCAGGCCGCCGATGCCCGAGCCGATCAGCACGCCCGCGCGTTCGCGTTGCTCATCCGTTTCTGCGCGGAAGCCGGAATCTGCCACGGCTTCATCGGCGGCGGCGAGCGCGAACAGGATGAACTCATCGTAACGCCGCAGCTCTTTGGCGTTGGCGTAGCGCAGCGGATCATAGGACCCGGGCTCGCTGCCACGCGGTACTTGTCCCGCGATCTTCGTCGGCAAATCACTGACGTCGAAGCGCTCGATGGCAGTGATGCCGGAGTGCCCCGCGAGCAGCGCCGCGAAGCTGCGCTCGGCACCGACCCCGAGCGGCGACACCACGCCGATGCCCGTAACGACCACCCGCCTCACGGGGTACCTCCGTACGCGGCGCCAAACACCGGCCGCACGTGGACCATCGCCCGGCGCAGTGCGGCGGAGGCTCCCGGCCCCGGGCGCACGCCAACATTGCCCGCGACCAATGGAGCGCCCGTGCGCGCGTCCACGAGGGCAGGCTCGATGGCGGCGCCCGTCACCGGATCCACGAACTCGAGCGGGGCGCCTTCGGGTGACAGCCAGCGGCCACCCCAGACCGCAAGCGCGAGCAGCACCGGCAAAAAATCCAGCCCCTTCTGAGTGAGCTCGTACTCTTCACGCTTGGGGTGCGCTTCGTACTCGCGGCGCACGAAGAAGCCTTCTTGAGTCAAAGCGTGCAACCGCCGAGCAAGCGTAGTGGGCGGCGCTCCGAGCCCGGCCTCGAAATCCTGAAAGCGCTTAGCGCCGAGCAGCGCGTCGCGCAGAATCATCAATGTCCAGCCGTCCCCCACTTGCTCGACCGCACGGGCGATGTTGCATTCGAGGTCGCCAAAGCTCTTTCGTTGCATGACGCGCTGTCTAAGACAGAAACTATCATGATGCAAGTGACTGGCGTGGCGCGCCCGCCCGCGCCTTACGGCGGCGCATGTTGCGTGAGGTAGCCTTGCACTAGCTTGCCCCAATCATTCGCGCTCAGCTTGCTGGCATCGTGAGTGATATCCAATAAATCCGGCGCGCAATTGCTATAGGGATCAAAGTCCCAAGCCAAGCTTCCGATCTGCTTGGTCTCGAGGTCTTGGAAGAAGGTCGGGGCGCTGTTGGCGTCAAGGTTGCCATACTCACCCAGGATCACGGGGATGTTGTCGAACGTGTAAGCGCTGGCGCTGGGCGGGTAGCCATGCAGCTCATAGACCACGTTGTCTTGGGTTAGCGGCTGCTTGCCATACATGGCAATGTTGCCGGTGTAGCCGAGCCCCTGGACCGAAACCAAGTGATGCGGCACGCGGAGCTTGTCTTCCTCAGCGCGGATCGTGGTCACGGCGTGGCTCATCGCTGCGCGGATCTTGTCTTCGGTGCCGGTGTTTCCGCCCGCTTCGTTGCTGAGCCCGAAGAGCACGTGTGGGTCGGCGGCGAACGAATCGACCAATGCCACGTAAACCGCGTCGGTGCCGGTGGGATAGAGGGCTTTATCCGGCGTATTCGTGGCGTCTGACGGAATGCCTGTGGGTTCGGGATCGCCTGCTTGCCCGACGAGCATGCTGACGTCACTGCGAACCGTGACGAGCACGTACGTGTTTGGACGCGCAGTAATGGCTTGGATGAGGTGCGTCATCGGCGTCTTGTATTTCGCGTCGTCCGTCAGCCAGCTCGCCTTCACGGGGTAGCTATTCATGCCCAGGGACAAGCGCACGAAATTCGGTTTCCATGCGCTGAACAGGCCGTCGAGCTCCGTTTTCATCAGCGCTTCCGCGTTCGCGGTCATGAGCATGTAGTTGTAGCCGCAGAAAAACAGGTCATCCACGTTGACGCCGCGACCGACCCAGCGCGTGCCCGCAGCAGCAGGGCCGTTCGAGACCAGAATCTGATTGCCCATCGTGTACAACCAACCCTTGTTCATCATGGCGGTGGTGCCGGGAGTGAAGGTGCTACCGCCCACGCCCGCAGCGCCGCTCGTGCCCGCAGCGCCGCTCGTGCCCGCACTGCCGCCGCCCGCTACCCCGCCGCCCGCAGCGCCTGAAGCGCCGCCCGCCGGCGCGCCGCCATTGGCAGCGCCGCCCGACGTGCCGATCCCCGATGCACCGGCGGTCGGCGCACCTGCGCTCGGGCCGCCGACGCCCGAGTCAGTGCCGGAGCAGGCGACCAGCCCGCAGAGGCTGGAGACAACACTTAGAGTCAGGATCGTCTTGCGGGGCATCGGGTTCACCTCCCACCATCATCGCGCATCCGAGAATATATTACGAAACGCCACGAAAGCTCGGCTCCTGCAAGCCGAAAGCCCCGCCGCCGTGTAGGTTTGCAAAATATGACTAAGTGTTGCCCTGAGCGCGGAATTGCTCCAGCAGGCTGAGCATGCCAGCGCTCTTGTACTTTTGTTTGCGCACCACCAAGTAGAATGAGCGGTGAAAGTCGCGCTGCGGCACGCGGCAGGGCACGAGCATTTTATGCTGGAATGCTTCTTCCAACGCAACGCGCGAGGCACAGCCCACGCCCAGGCCCGCTTCCACTGCGCTCTTGATGGCTTCTGTGTGCTGTAGCTCAAGCACGATTTGCAGGTCCGACAAGATGCCGTGCATGGCGCGATCGAAGGCTTGGCGCGTGCCCGAGCCCGATTCTCGTACGATCCACGACGCGGAAATCAAATCCGCATCGCTGAGCGTGCGCTTCTTGGCGAAGGGGTGAGCGGGCGCGCAGAACACGACCAGCTCGTCAGGGCGCCAGTGCGTTACTTCCAACTCGGGCTCGTGCAGCTCGCCTTCGACCAGACCAATATCGATCTCGAATTCCAGGACCTTGCGCGCAATCTCGACCGTGTTCGCGACCGCGAGCGTGACGCGTGCGCCCGGGTTGTCGCGCATGAAGCGCGCGATCTCGGGTACCATTAGGTAGTTGCCGATGCTGAGCGTGGCCCCGACGCGCACTAAACCGACGGCGGTTTGATTCTTGAAGCCGAGCTCCAGCTCGGTGGCTTGCTCGAGTAGGGCCTGCGCGCGCGGCCGGAGCGAGCGCCCGAGGCTGCTGAGCTGCACCCGCTTACCGAGCCGCTCGAAGAGCTGTATTTCGAATTGCCGTTCCAGGTCGGCAAGCGCGCCGCTCACCGCGGATTGCGACATGGCGAGATCTTCCGCTGCGCGGCTCACGCTTTCGTGGTGAGCAACAGCCAGGAAGACTTCGAGTTGGCGCAGGGTGTATCGCATATCGGCGGTTCCGAATATAGTATACGGAATATTCCGTTTTACCGATGGGTCAAGCGGTCTTAAATGAAGGGGCATGAGCGCCGCGGCCAGTAACCTGAATCACGAGACCGTTCTTGACGTCCGCCACTGGAATGAAAGCCTTTTTAGCTTCAAGACCACGCGGGACGCTGGCTTTCGCTTCAAAAATGGGCATTTCGTGATGATTGGCCTTGAGGTCGAGGGCAAACCGCTGCTGCGCGCGTACAGCGTCGCCAGCCCCAATTATGAAGAGCATCTGGAATTCTACAGCATCAAGGTGCCGAACGGCCCGCTGACGTCGCGGCTGCAGCACCTGAAGCCCGGGGATCAAGTGCTCGTTGGCAAGAAGCCCACCGGCACCCTCGTGCTGAGCCACTTGCTGCCCGGCAAGCGCTTGTACTTGTTGAGCACGGGCACGGGTCTGGCGCCGTTCATGAGCATGATTCGCGACCCTGAGGTGTACGAGCAATACGAGCACGTCATCCTCGCGCACGGGGTACGCGTCACGAGTGAGCTTGGCTACTGCGACTACATCCGCAACGAGCTACCGCAGCACGAGTACCTGGGGGACCTCGTGAAGGCGCAATTGAAATACTACCCGACGGTCACCCGTGAACCGTACGAGAACCGCGGGCGGCTCACGGATCTGTTGGAATCCGGCAAGCTGAGCGCTGACGTGGGCATGCCGCCGCTCGACCCCGAGCATGATCGCGTGATGATCTGCGGCAACCAGAGCATGCTGGACGAGCTCGTGGCAATCATCGAGAAGCGCGGCTTCCGTGAAGGCAAGAGCCACGAAGCCGCCCAATACACCATCGAACGCGCCTTCGTAGAGAAGTGAACGCGGCGCCGCGCTGGCGCCCGCTTGCTACTCAGAGTCGCGCAGCAGAACCCACTCTTTGACCAGCTTTTCCAGCGCCTTCTTCTTGGTCTGGATGTCCGGCAGGCTGTGGAACTTGGCTTCGCGGCGGTCTTTGGCTTTGCCTTCGAGCAGCATGCTTTTCGTTGGCACGCCCACGCCGCCGGGGAACAGGAAGACCACGTGCGCGAACTCGGTGGCGCGCGGATGAAAGGCGGCCAGGTCCTCTTTGTAAAAGAAGCTGGGCGCGTTCCACTTGATGCGTTCGGAGATCTTGCTGCTGGCACCTAGAATGATGGTGCGCACCGCTTCCAGCTCGGCCTTGAAGGGGTGATCGAGGTCGCGCATGTACGCTGCCACCACTTCCTTCTCATTTTCGATGGGTGCGATCACTCGTTCGATCGCTTGCTTCATCGCGCGGGCCTTGAGGGCTTCGCGCGCTGGCGATGGCTTCGCGGCTTTGGCGCGCGCTTTGGATACGGGCTTGCGCGGCGCGGGCTTGGCCGCTTTGGCCGCTTTGGCGGGCTTGGCTTTCACAGCGAGCGGTTTTTTCACACTCGCCCTTCCCTGAGGCTTAGCTGCCAAGGCGCGGGCTGGCCTTGGCGTTGAGGCGGCTTTGCGCGTCGCTGATCTCTTCATTGTGGCTTTGTTGCTCAGCGCTGTTTTTTTAACGACTGCCATATTTCCTGACTCTCCTGCGAACTGAAGCCCGAGTCCACTGCTGTACTTCTGCGGGCGGACAGCTGTCCGAGGTGGACACTCGTCCAATAGGGTCCTAGCCGGCGGCCCGGATTTTTGTGTTTCGGGACGGACACAACGGATCGGCACGAATACTGCTTTTAGCGAGGAGTCATGCACGAAACGCACGGTGCCATCGCCCATTACCTGTCGGCCGTCCAAGGCTATCCAGCGCTCTCGCGCGAGCAGGAGCTGGCGCTGCTCCGCTCCTGGCGCGATGACAATGACGAGCGCGCTCGTGAGATGCTGGTCCGCTCGCTGCTGCGGCACGTGGTCTCCATTGCCCGTCGCTATCAGCGCTATGGAGTGCCTCTGGCCGAGCTGATCTCCGAGGGTAACTTCGGCGTCGTGCGCGCTTTGCATAAGTTCGACCCGGAGCGCGGCACGCTGTTCATGACTTATGCGAGCTATTGGGTGCGCGCGTGCATCCTCCAGCACGTGCTTCGTTCCTGGAGCATTGTCGGCTCTGGGCTGCCGCGCTCGAAGGTGTTCTTCAAGTTGCGTCGCGAGCGCGCCAAGCTGACGAGCCTGACGGGGGACGGTGAGCTCGCCGAGGCGCTCTTGGCCGAGCGACTGAAGGTCTCTCCGGCGCGCTTGCGGTCACTGCTTGAGCGAGTCGACCAACGGGACTTCTCCTTGGATACCGAAATGTACCAAGACGGCGCGCTGAGCTTGGTCAACACGCTGCCCGCCCCCGGGCTCAATCAGGAACAGCTCGCCCTGGCGAGCGAGTTCGGGGAGAACGCGCAAGACGCCGTCCGGGAGGCGCTCACGATGCTGGACGCCCGCGAACGCTACATCGTCGAGAACCGCTTGCTAGCGGACAGGGAGGCAGAGCTGTCGCTGGCCGAAATCGGCCGCACTCTCGGCGTTTCGAGAGAGCGCGCGCGCCAGCTCGAAGAGCGCGCCAAGCGCAAACTCAAGTCGCGCATCTGTTCTCGGCCGGGCTCGGGTGAATGGCTCGACGCCCATCGCGCCGCCTGAGGAGCCAATAAAAAAAACAGCGAGGCCTCAACGCAACTCGCCAACTGACGTGCCGAGCGGGCACGCCGTTTGCTTCGCTACGGGCATGGCAAGTAAGCGCCCGAGCAAGACCAAACCCGCGACGCACACGCCCCACCCTGAAACCCAGACTCGGCGCGCGAAAGTTCCCGGCCCGGAGAGCTCCAAAGCACAGGGCAGCGGTCGTGATGCGCGCACGCAGCACGATCAAGACGGGAACAGTGAGCAGCAGCGCACGCGCTCTTCGCGATCGTGACAGGCAGCATCGGCCTGGGGCTGAACTCCAATTCTGCCGCCGAGTGCTCACACTTTATCCTGTTGGACGAGCTGACTGGGGCGCGTCCTGAAGCGCAATGAGGAGCAAGATCCTTCAGGCGCTGAACCTTCAGCAGTTGCGGAGGGCACCTGCGGCGTGCGAGCGTCATTCGGGCGCTACGCCGTTTGGTCGAGACGCCCCTGAGATCAGACTTGGTGATCGGTCCTTACAGGAGACGAATTCGATGAGCTATTTTGTTAGAGCCTTCTGCGCTGGCGGTGCCGCTCTGTTGCTTTTGGGCGCGTGTGACTCCGGCACCTGGGTTGACGGCACCTGGATGGTGGGCTGCGAAGTGCAAAAGGAGATGGCCAAGGCCGACGCGAGCACCGCTGCCGCTGCGAAGCAGGGGATGGATCTGGAAGCTCACGCTATCTGTAGGAAGGCCGGTAAAGCGTTCACCGGTGACGTTCGCTGCGAAAACGGTACAGGTCAGGTAAAGTGTAAGTGACGACGACCGCGTGCTGCTTGTTCGCGCGTTAACGGGGCGCGCACAAGAGCCGCGTTAGGCGAGCATTTTGATGCGCCCCTTCGCTAATTTCGTGGGAGGTGATTGGCCCCTCCAGAGTCAGACGCTGGCCGCTTCCAGCGCCGCGCGAATGGCTTGTTCCAGCAGCGGCGCTTCGAGGCGGTTTTCGTAGTGTGCGCCGTTGATGAACAGCGTGGGAGTACCGATGATGCCGCTGTGCAGCGAGGCAACCGCGAGCTCACGCACGCGCGCGGCGAAGGCATGCCCGGTAAGCGCCGTGCGGCACGCTTCACCATCGAGCCCGACGGCTTTAGCGCACGCCACCAGCTGCTCTAGATCATGCTGGGCGCCGTTTGCGAACAGCTGCCCGTGCATCGCCCAGAACTTTCCGTGCGAGGCCGCAAACTCGGCAGCTTCCGACGCTTGCTTGGCGAACCCGCTCGCAGACTTTGGCACGTGGCGATAGACGAAGCGGAGCTTAGCGCCGAACTGTTGGCGAATCCCTTCCAAAACTGGATACGCTTTGACGCAGAACGGACACTCGTAATCGCCGTACTCGATCAGAGTTACGGGCGCATTTGCCGGGCCGTCGACGTGATCATGCTCGGTGATTGGGCTGGGTTTCACGAGCGGCAAGGTACACCGCTTGGGGCACGGTAGGATCTAGAATTTGTCCGGGCGCGCGAGAGTCGGCTGGCGTGTTGCGGCGTCCGCGGGAGGCCCTGATTTGAAGCCGATTGTCGCGTGGGTGCCGTCACAGAACGGCTTATTGGCGCTGCCTCCGCAGCGACACAAACGCGCCTGCTGCAGGCGCGCCACGACGCGCCCAGTGCCGCTCGTGATTTCGAGGTTGCCGCGCACCTGCAGCGGGCCGTCGGTAGTTGGTTCGATCTCTAGCTCGCCATCACGCACGGCGAGCATCTCGGCTTGGCCGGTCTTAGGTTCTCCGCTCGCGGAGAAGCCGATTTCATGGTGTGAGCCGTCACAATAGGGCTTGTTCTTGGAGGCACCGCAGCGGCACAAGGTGACGCGAAATTGCCCGGTTTGCCCGGCAATGTTCAACGCCCCACGCACCGCATAAGGTCCCGCTTCGCGAATCGCGAGCAGGTTCACCGGGGGCGCGGCTTCATCGGGTTTACCGTCTTTGCGCTGGTAGCGAATCGCGCCCGAGGGGCAAGCGTGGGCGATTTCCACGAGCGCATCCACCGGCATGGCCTCCGGATGAATCCAGGGGCCGACGACGTTGGCCAGAAAAACGCGTGGCGCGCCGGTGACGCAGAAGCGCGAATGGATGCACTTCTTCCCCTCGTAAATCAGGGTCAGGTCTGGGGCTTCAATGTGCTCTGCGCCGTCGACGACGGTGGGCGTGGGCCCGGGCGGGTTGGCGACTGCGCTGGGCGCAGTGACCGGCGGCCCGGACGGCGCAGGCGCAGACGGCCGGATGGAGGCGAACCCGTGCGTGGCGCGCGCAGCCAAGTCCGAGATGATGCGGGCGGCCGCGACAGCGCGGTCGTTGCCGTTTTCGGCCAGTGCGTTCGCCGCGCCCGACAGCTCCGCGAAGCGTTCCTCAAAAAAGCGCCGCGCGCTGGGTCCGGGCGGCAGCGAGGCCGCGTCTCGCAGGGCCGTGAACGACATGCCCGCATTGCAACCGGGGTTGCTCGGGCCGGCGGGCAAGCGCGCCGCTCGCTCGGCCAGCAAGGTAACGGCCCGCATCAGCCCGAGCGACAGATCCACCGCCAATGTTTTCTCGCTCGACGGCCGCGGCACCAAATAGGAATGCGCGATCAGGCGTAGCATCAGGGCATACGCGGTATTCGCCAGATCGACCGTTTCGGCCGCTTCTTCGTGCTCGATCCAAACGCGCTCGCTGCGCCCCAAAGGCGGGCGCAACACGGGGTTGTGCGCCGCCGGAAAAGCCGGCTGAAAGCTTGGGTTCAACGCTTTCAGGCGAGCGAGCTCAGCGCGAATCTCGAGAAACTTTTGGTAGTGCGAATCGGCCGTGTGCTCGGGCGCTCCCTCACCCTGCATGCGAATGGTATCGAAAGCGGCACGCGCGGTTTTCATGCACACCACCGGCTGGGCTCCGGCCAAGCTAACCTCATGCGGGGAAAGCTGCAGCGCCGGGTCACCGGCAAAGGCCGCCTCTTCACCCCAATGGGTGACGAAGGCTTGCAGTTGGTTGCCGAGCGTTTCGTAGAACGCACCCACGGTATCGTAATCCAGCGCCATCGGCGTGAGGCGCGAGGTCGCCACGCCGCGCCGGAATTCCCGCTCCGGGGCGAAGCCGCTGCCTTCGGGCTCGTTGGAAGCTGCGGGGCGCTCCAGATGAATGAAGTGCTGGATCACTGCCTCGCTGAAGGGAGCGAGTTTGACCACGATGCCGGCCGGGAGCGTGCCCGCATCGAGCGGGAAGTTGCCGCGACCGAAGCGGGGCGCCGCACCGAGCGCCGCGCTGATGTTCCAGACCGCGGTCAAATGCCCCATTTCCTCGACCGCGACCTTGATCATCACGCCCTGGAATTGCGCGACCGCTGAGGCTTCGGTGGCAGAGAGCCCTTCTCCTTCGCCGCTTCGCAAACTGAACGCGGCATACAAGTACGTGCACATCAAGGTGTGCTCGAGCTCCGCCGCCTCGTACAGCAGATGAACCAGTTGCTCACGGCTCGGCACGGCGCTCGGATTTTGGGTCGGCACGCCACGGTTGTAGCCGATTCGCGGCGGCCGAGCACTCAGTCTCCGTACCCCGCTCGGAGGTGCGGCGCTGAGATTTGTTTCGGCTTGATTCAGCGAGGAAACCTGAGCTCAGGCGACGCGCGAGCAGCCAGGGAGCACGTGAGTGCCTCTCACTCGTCTACTGTGGCGCCTATGCGCTGGCGCTGACTGCGCATGCCATGCAGCGGCTACGGGGGTGGGGCCACATGTCTCGTTGTGCCGTGTACCGTTGCAGCTGTGCGCGGAGCGACGTCTGCGCGAGAGTCCCGCGTGCTCAGCGCTGCTTGACGGGGCAGGGGGCGAAGGCCATTCTGCCCGGCGATGTCGCGGGAGGCGTCCGTACGCGGTCTAGTCGGGCTTTTCCCCGCGTTCGTGGCGCAACACAGCGTCGCGTTCGAGCCGCATGCTGAGTCGCAGCTTGCCGATCGCTTCCCGGGGATCCATGTGCCGGCTTCGCTCGCGCGCGCCGTGCCGAAGCGCCGTATCGAATATGCGGCCGGGCGCTTCTGCGCTCAGCAGGCCTTGCGAGCGTGCTCGCCCGAGGATGCGTCGTCCGTGATCGGTATCGGCTCACACGGCGAGCCGTTGTGGCCGGCGGGGATCGTGGGTGCGATCACCCATACGCGCGAATTCGCCGCGGCCGCGGTGGCGCTGAAGCGCGATGCGCGCGCTATTGGCTTCGACGCTGAGCGCCTCACGCAACTCAGCGCGGACGTCCTCGAGTACATCGCCGTACCGGCAGAGATCCCGGCATTGGCGTTCACCTCGGGCATGACGGCTGACGCGGTCGCCAGTGTCGTGTTTTCCGCCAAAGAAGCGCTGTTTAAGTGCTTGTACCCTGAGGTGCAGCGCTACTTCGACTTTCGCGACGCGCTGATCGAAGCGCTGGACTCGAACGGCACTTTTACGGCGCGGCTGCTCGTCGGGCTGACGCCGCACTTGCCACAGGGGAGTCGTTTCGAGGGGCGCTTCGCGCTTGCCGATGGCCGAGTGTACACGGCCATCGTGCTCGAGCCGTGAGCAGGCGTCAGGGCTGGGCGCGGCTCATGTGGCTAGCTGTAGCAGCGCTTCACTGAGCGATGCTGCATCGGGCGCACCGTGGAGCAGGGGTTCGAGCGCGGCACTGGAGAGCGTGTGCCAGTACAGGATGGTGCGTTCGCGCCCCGCTGCCACGCGGGCCAAGGCCGCGGCGAATGTCTTGCCCGTGTACGTGGCATCGAGCGTGAGACCTGCTCGCGCTGCCTGTGCCGCCGCTTGTTCGCCGAGCGCGCTCGTGTGACCATAACCGCGCCCCAAATAGCTGCGATCGAACTCCAGGCGTTGCTGTGCATCGCGCCGCACTGCCCTGGAGCTGAGTTGCTTCACGAGCGCGCGCGCCCGGCGCTCGACGACCCAGGCCGGGTCGGCCACGGTTACACCGAGCACGCGCGTCCGCAGGCCTGTCTGCGCCAGCCCCGCCGCCAGACCCGCGACGGTACCCCCGGAACCCAACGCCGCGACGAGCACATCGGGCTCGGGGAGTTCCCGCGCCTGGACCTGCGCGGCGAGCTCAGCTGCGGCATCCACGAAGCCCAACGCACCCAGGCGGTTCGAGCCGCCAACCGGAATGTAGTACGCGCCGCGCGCAATTCGAGACGCCAGCAGTAGCCCCGCTTCTGCGTACGAGCGCGCAGGAAACAGCCGGATGCCCTGCGCCAAGTCGGCGCGCACCATTTCCAGGACGTGGGCCGTGCGCGGCTGCCCGATCAGAATCGCCTCGGCCTGCATTCCGAGCGCCTTGGCGAAGATGCCAGTTGCTAGAACATGGTGGCTGCCGATAGGACCAATCGTCACCACGCGCTGTTTGCCGCGCGCTCGCGCGTCCGCGAGCAGCCTGCCGAGCTTGCGCACCTTGTTCCCGCCGTAGGCAGCGTTCGTCAAATCGTCACGCTTGACCCAGAGCGCGCTGCGAGGCGTCGAAAGTTCTTCGAGCAACTGCACGGCGGTCGGATAGGTCCCGAAGCTCAACATGGCTGGCTTAGCGAACTCGGGTTGTTATCGGGCCGAGGAACGGAGGTATTGTATGGCCCATGCAACTCGTCCATTTCTATCTGAACTTCCCCGGCACGGCAAAACAGGCATTTCAATTCTACGAAACGGTCTTCGGTACCAAGATCGCCATGAGCCAAACCTTTGGCGAAACGTCATTCATGCCAAACGTGCCGGAGGCAGCCAAAGACAAGATCATGCACGTACAGCTGCCGCTGACCGACACCGTTCACCTGATGGGCAGCGACGTGGTGGAAGGGTTGAGTGCGCCGGTAACCTTCGGCAATAACTTCTCCGTGTCCGTGGTCGCGAACGACAAGGCTGAGGCTGATCGCGTATTCGCAGCCCTCAGCGGTTCGGGCGCCGTAAAAATGCCGCTGGCGAACGCCCCCTGGGGCCCGTACTTCGGCATGTGTGTGGACCGCTTCAGCATCAATTGGATGGTCAGTTTGCCCACGCCCGTGTGAACGGCGCTGTTGAGCCTGCGGCCCGCTGAGCCAGCGGGCTGTTCTCCCGAGTGGTTGGAGGAGTGGGGGCGTCCGCGCTCCAGCAACGCACCTCGTAGTCCGGCGCTGTGCCCAGCGCACAGCAGCCCAGCATCCGTCACTCCGAACTGCGCCCCGTTGCGCGCTTGCATTCTTGCCCCGCACTGGGGTGTGCGCGACCGTCGCTCGTCGCTACGTTGCTTGAGTTGTCACCCGCTCCGCACAGACCCGCTCGTTCATGACGACGGCGCGTGCGAGTTTTTACCTGAAGGTTACTTAGACGCGCATCAACACGACTACGTTCGCGAGCATCCCGCATACAGGAGGACTACTCGCATGCGTTCAAAACTGTGGATTGTCGCTGCAGGCTCTGTCGTGTTTTTGTCTGGCTGCAGTTCCGTCTCGACAGCAGACAAGCCGAACGAAGCCCAGGTCGAGGACGGCAACAGCGCGCTCGTCAAACCGCCACCCGCCGCGTTTCCCGCGCAAGAACGCGCAGAACTGACGCACGCGTCAGGCAAAGGCCAACGCCTGGCAACCGGGCAATTCGTGACGCCGACCGCACTCCATGGCGCTGTTCAGCAGGCTTTGAATCCGGGTTTGCCCGCATACCCGAACTTCATTGCCGGTGAAGCAGTGCGCTCACAGCTGAGTCCGGACGGCAACACCCTGGCCGTGCTGTGTGCTGGTCAGAACTCACTCATCAAGCCGGATGGCACGACGGACGTCGCGGCCTCTACTCAATTCATCTTTCTGTACGACGTCAGCGGCGCGCACAAGCGTTCCCCCGTCCTCACGCAGGTGCTCAAGCCAACGAACTCCCACGTGGGCCTCGTATTCTCCCCAGACGGCCAACGTCTCTATGCGGCGGGCGGACGGGATGACGTGGTGCATGTCTACGGCAAGACCGGCGGCACTTGGGTCGACACCAGCACGATTGCCTTGAATCACGAAAAGGTCGGCATCGGCATCGGTGTGGCCCCGAACGCGAGCGGCTTGGCGATCAGCAAAGATGGCCGGACCCTGGTCGTGGTGAATAACTACAACGACTCGATCAGTGTCGTCGACACGGCCACCGGCACG
>JBDTYJ010000103.1:0-16169 GCA_040005755.1 Pseudomonadota bacterium | reverse complement strand
GAACGAGACGAAGCCTCAATATTAGCGGACGCTTTCGCGCGACCAACAGAGGCTAAACAAACTGTCTAAGACGGCTGCCCTACGCGCAACCACACGCGCATACGTGTAGTCGAGGCGCGCGCGGCGTGGCCTCGACCCGTCGTCCGCGCGGCTAGGCAGCGCCAGTGGCGCGCTTCGTTGACTGCGCGTTACGCGGCTCCGGACGACCAAAGAGGTAGCCCTGAAGCAGATCGCAGCCGGCAGCCACCAACGCTTCGCGTTCGCCGACGGTTTCGATACCTTCAGCGATGATCACTTTGCCCATGTTGTGGCAGGCTCGGATCAAGGACTGAACCATCTTATTCTTGTTCGGGTCGCGGTCCACGCCGCGGATGATTGAGATGTCCAGCTTCACGAAATCTGGCTCCAGCTGACTGAAAGTAATCGGATCGGCTTGGCTGGCGCCCAAGTCGTCGATCGCGATTCGAAAGCCGAGCGTTCGCAATTTCTTGATACGTTCAAGCACGTCGGTGACGTCCTCCAAAGAGGCTCGATCCGTGAACTCCAACACGATCCGTGGGGCGACCCGGCTGAGCGGCGCACCAGGCAAATAAAGCGCCGGATCCATCAGATCTTCCGTGTGCAGATTCATAAAGGTGAGCGCGGCATCGCCCGACTCCGCGTCGGCCGCGACCAGATCCCTCACCGCACGACCAACGTCATGGACGCGCCGCACTTTCTCAGCGGCCTTCAAGATCGCGGCGGGCGTCAGCAGCATGGACTCTTCACAACGAAGCAGCGCTTCATGCGCGAAAATGCTGCCGTCCGCCCCGCTGACGATGGGTTGATACGCCATCCATACGGAGGCGAGCGCACGGTTGAGCTTCAACTCAATGCCTGCTCGGTCCCCGACGTAGAAGGAGCCGCTACCGAATTCCGCAACGCACTCTCGCTTCAGCCGCGCGAGCCGCCCGACGTGCACGGCGCGTTCCACGACCGCTCGCAAGCGTTCCAGTGCGACGGGTTTGATCAGGTATTGAAACGCCCCGTATTCAACGGCGGCGGCGGCCGTTTTCAGGTCAGGATTGCCGGTCATTAGCACGACCGGTAAGTCCAAATCATGCTCGCGCACCGCATGCAGGAGCTTGAGTCCGTTCATGCCCGGCATCTGGATATCGCTCACGATGGCATCGAAGGACTGCATAGCGAGCAGCGCCAGCGCTGCTTCCCCGCTGGTCACCGCTGTCAGCGTCGCGTGATACTTGGCCAGCGCGCGCTCCAGGACCGAGAGCACTTCCTGGTCGTCATCGACCAGTAAGATTGAGAATCCGTCATCGCCAGCCAGTCCGGCAGGGCCGCCCATCCTGATAGCGTAGCACCGCCGCAACTCCGGCCCAGACATCATAATTGCAACAGCACCTGGCATGGCAACAGCATGTGGCGGAAACCGCCAGCGCCAGCGCCAGCGCGAACGCGACTGCGACGCGCCGCGTAAGGTCGGCTCCTCGATTCGAGGTCTTGGCTCGCTAACTAATTTGTGGCGCGTGCCGTTTTGAGAAACGTGGGAATCAGCAAGCGACTCGAGGTGCGGCAAGCACACACCCAGGAGCCCGACGCGGACCGCGCTGTCACGGAGCTATGCGAGCAGCTCGATTCGCGGAATGCGAGCGTAAATATCCTATTCTGCTCGCCTAAGTACGATCTCGAGCGCCTCGGGCGAAGACTGGCTGCCTCGTTTTCCACGCCTATCATCGGCTGCACCAGCGCTGGACAGCTCGGGCAATCGGGCTTTCAAAAAGGCGGCATCACCGCGGTTAGCCTGACGAGCGACGAGCTGCGCGTCGCCCCGTATCTGATTGCGCCGCTCGCGCAATGTCAGGAACGCGCTTCGGAAGCGGCCTTCGCCGCCATGTCAGGCCTGCTGGAGCGCGGCTCCGAGCGCGCGTTCGGCGTAGTCCTCACGGACGCCTTGTCGCAAACAGAGGAGCGGCTTGCGGCGTCACTCTACCAATCGCTCGGCGCCGTCCCGCTGATTGGCGGCTCCGCGGGCGACGACCTGCAGTTCGACGGTACATTCGTGTACCACGACGGCCGGTTTCGGCGCGACGCCGCGCTTTTCACGCTGTTCGAAACCAGCCTTCCTTTCACGACCTTCAAGGTTCAGCACGCGGTCCCCGGCCGTCACAAGCTGGTCGTGACTCTCGCCGATCCAGAGCAGCGCGTCGTGCTGGAGTTCAACGGCGAGCCGGCGGCCGAGGCATATGCCGAGGCGCTGGGGACCGAGGTAGCGGAACTGAACTCGCTCCTGTTCTCGAAAAACCCACTGATGCTGAACAGTGGCGGCGATCACTACGTGCGCGCGGTGCGGCGCGTGAACTCGGATCAAAGCCTAGCCTTCTTCTGTGCACTGGAAGAAGGGCTGGTGCTGACCATCGGCGAGCCTAGCGACCCGATTCTCGCGCTGCAGCGCGCCTTCGATGAGGTGCATGAAACGATCGGCGTACCCGAGGTGATACTCGGATGCGACTGCGTGCTGCGGCGCTTGGAGTTCGAGCACGCGGGCAACGCGCAGGTGATTGGTGAGCTCATGGCCCGCAACCGGGTCGTCGGTTTCAATGGCTACGGCGAGCAGTACAACGCTATTTACATGAACCAAACCCTGAGCGCGGTAGCGCTGGGCGCGCAATGACTATCTCCAATTCATTCGGGGAGCTCTCTTTGCAAGAGCTGACCCTCAAAGTCGAGGCCTTGGAGCGAAAGTTGCGGGCCAAAGAAAAGACGATTCGCGTGTTAATTCAACGGGTGGAGAACAGCTCGACCGAAGGTCACTCTGCCTTCTGGGTGCTCGAACAGAATATCTCGCTCGAGAAAATTGTGGCCAAGCGCACTGAAGAAATCAACGCACAAAAGGCCCAGCTCACCCAGGCCCTGACGCAGCTGCGCGGCACGCAAGCCAAGCTCATTCAAGCACAAAAGCTGGAAGCGATTGGACAACTGGCGGCCGGCATCGCGCACGAGGTCAACACGCCCACTCAGTACGTGGCAGACAACACGACCTTTGCTCGGCGCGCAGTCACCAGTCTAATCGAGGCGTTGCAAGCATCGCTTCTGGTCGTGCAGGCAGCCAAAGACGGGAACGTAACCCCGGAGCTGCTCGCGGCCACGGATAGCATGGTGGCCAAGGCCAAGGTTGGCTACCTATTCAAGCAGTTGCCGCGCGCGCTCGAACAGTCTCAGGAGGGCCTCGGTCGCATCGCCACGATCGTGCAAGCCATGAAGGAGTTTTCGCATCCGAGTGGCGCCGAGAAAAGGCCCGTCAACCTGCGCGAGGCCATCGAGACCACTATCGCGGTGGCGCGCAATGAATGGAAATACGTGGCGGAAGTGGAGCTGGACATGCCTGCAGAATTGCCGCCCGTGCCCGTGCTACGGAACGAGTTCAACCAAGTGATTTTGAACCTGATAGTCAACGCTGCACACGCAATCGGCGACGTGACCGTGGGCGGCGCCGAGGGCAAAGGGAAGATCGCCATTACCGGACGGGTGCAGGACGAGAGCTTCGAGCTCCGTATCGCGGACACGGGCGGGGGTATTCCGGAATCGGCGCGGGCCAAGGTGTTCGAGCCGTTTTTTACGACCAAGGCCGTGGGCAAAGGCACGGGCCAAGGGCTGGCCATTGCGTACTCGGTGATCGTCGACAAACACCACGGATCAATCTCGTTCGAGACCGAGCTCGGGCGAGGCACCACGTTCGTTATCCGGTTGCCGCTCACTGCCGCGCCTCAGAGCACCCCTGCGGGAGGAGGCTGACATGCGCGTGCTATTCGTCGACGACGAACCGCGCGTGCTCGAAGCCATCGAGCGCACGTTGTTCCAGTTGGATCTGGACTGGGACGTGCATTTTGCCGAGAGTGGTCCGGCCGCGCTTTTGGTGCTGGAGCAAGCACGGTTCGACGTGATTGTGTCCGACATGCGCATGCCGGGAATGGACGGAGCCGCGCTGCTCAGCCACGTGTGCGAGAAGCACCCGTACGTCGCGCGCATCGTGCTGTCCGGCCAAACTGATGAAGCAGCCGCCTTTCGCGTCGTGCGCGTCGCCCACCAATTCTTGGCCAAGCCGTGTAGTTCCGAGACACTACGCCAGGTCATCGAGCGGACCCGCGAGCTGCGCAATTGGTTGAGTGAAGAGCGCTTGCAGGCGGTTGTCGGGCGGATCGACTGCCTGCCTACCACGCCGCGCCTATTCGGCGAGCTATCGCGCGCGCTCGACGATGAAGCCGCGTCCGCAGATACGATAGCCGCCATCGTTCGCCAAGACCCGGCAATGAGCAGCAAGGTGCTCCAGGTCGTCAATTCCTCGTTCTTTTCGTCATCGGGCTCGGCCGTGAGTGATGTGCGCACCGCGGTCGTGCGCCTGGGCATGAAAACGATCCGCAATTTGGCGTTGGCGATCGGCGCGTTCGACGTCGTCAGCAAGCAGAGTCAGCGCTCCAACCACTCACTCGAGGCGCTGCAGATGCGCTCGCTCGCGATCGGCCAACTTGCAGGCCGCATGGCGCAGGGTCTCGCTGACACCGACGCGGCTTTCATGGCCGGGCTGGTCTGTGACGTGGGTGAATTGATTCCGACGGTCGCAAGCGACTCCGCGCCGAGCTCCGCGGACATGAGCACTCCTGACCCAGACCAAGGGGTGACGCACGCCGAGCTAGGTGCATTCTTGCTGGGGCTGTGGGGCCTGCCCTTCCCCATCGTGGAGGCAGTAGCGAACCACCACTCGCCGCTGCGCAATGCGCATGATCGCCTGGGACTGCCGCAAATCGTGTGGCTTGCCGCGTGTTTGGTCCAGGGCACCGAGCCCGATCCGGAATACCTGAAACGCATCGGCGCAGACGCGCTGCTGCCCAAATTCAAAGGACTGATGGCCTCGTGACCCAAGCCAGCAATCGCAGAATCTTGTGTGTGGACGACGAGCCATTGGTGCTGGAGGGGCTCGAGCGCACGCTGTTTGAGCACTTCGACGTCACGACGGAGAGCAACCCGAGGAAAGCGCTGGAGATCTTGCAGGCCGGGCCGGCGTTCGCCGTAATATTGTCCGACATGCGCATGCCCGAGCTGGACGGCGCCGCGGTGCTGGCGCGCGCGCGCGAAATTGCCCCCGAAACATCGCGCATGTTGTTGACCGGGCAATCGGACATCAACTCAGCCGTGGCCGCCGTGAATCAGGGGCAAATCCTGCGCTTTCTATGGAAGCCGTGCCCCGCGGAAGCACTGATTCAGGCGCTGGACCTGGGCGTCGAACAGTACCGCCTGGTGACGGCGGAACGGGAACTCTTGGAGCGCACGGTCACTGGCTGTGTGCGTCTCATGAGTGAAGTGCTCTCCTTGGTTGCGCCGGCCTTGTTCAGCCGCACGCAGCACATCAAGGCGCTCGTCACACACATGGTCAAGAAGCTCGCCCTGGAAGACCCTTGGCGCTTCGAGGTAGCGGCGCTGTTTAGCATGATCGGCTGCGTCGGCTTGTCTGAGGGAACGCTTGAGCAGGTGCTCGCGCGGCGACCGTTGAGCGCAGCCGACCAAAAAGCCTTCGATGACCACCCATTGATGGCACACCGCCTACTGTCGGCCATTCCTCGCTTCGAGGAGATTGCCGCGATGATCAAGTTGCAAACCGGCGGACCACACGGCATTCCAACGAACGACGTCGAGCGAGGCGGAGCGATGCTGCGTGTGGCGTTCCACGTTGAGCGCGTCACGGCGCAGGGCAAGAGCCTGACGGACGCGGTCAACTTGCTGGAGCGTAAGGTTGAAGCAGGCGAGCAGCCGTTTTTGAAGACGCTTGCGGACTTTCGCAATGCCGAAGGGTCGACCACGGTGCGGGCCTTGCCAGTGGGCCAAATGACGTCCGAAATGATTCTCGAAGAGGACGTGCGCACGACCAACGGTGTGGTCGTGGTGCCGAAAGGCCGAGAGCTCAGCATGGTGCTCATCGAGCGGTTGTTCAAATTTTCCCGTGCGGGCACGCTGGTTGAACCGATTCGCGTGCGCGTGCCCAACTAGCGACGCATGCTCCGCGCGCTCCGAAAGATTGCGTACAAGCTCGCCCTTCTGGCCGGCGCACCGGCGATAGGCGCGTTGCTATTGTCGGTCGAAATTGCCAACGATGCTCGCGAGCGCGAACACACCGCGGAGGCCATCGGCTCGGTCGAAGACCTGGCGGAGCTATCGGCGCGCATGACCGCCACCGTGAACGAACTGCAAACGGAGCGGGCGTCCGCAGCATTGGCGCTTGGCTGGCATGACTCAAAACTCGCACGCGCGCTCGAGTTGCGCGCAGCGACGGCGGCGCTCGCTATGCAGGGCGTGAAGACCGACGCCGCCGCAGCAGACGTAGAGGCATTCCTACGCGGCCGCGATCTGAAAGGGGTGTCACGCCGCCTACAAGCCAACGTCGAACGAGCGCGCATGGCGTTGGGACAAGCCCGGGGGACGCGTCAGCAAGTGCCCCTGGGAGGCGTCTCGGTAGCGAAGCTGCTCGAGTACTACGACAACACGAACGACGCTCTGATCGACGCTACTGCCACCCTCACACGGTTGAGCAACGACGGGGAAGTGGTGCGCGCGCTCTCGTCATTGGTCGCCATCATGCAGGTTCAGGAGTGTGCCTCACGCGAGCACGCGGTCCTGAGCCACACCTTCGCTGCGGGCGAGTTTGCGCCCGGGATGTATAGCTACCTGGTGGCCCTAATTACCGAACAGGAGGTGCACTCGGATTCCCTGCAGACCTTTGCCAGGCGCGACCAGCTCACTCGGTATCAGCAGGCCGAGGCAGGCGCGGCCGCTGGGCGCTCCGCGACGATGGTGACGCGCGCACTTCAGACCACCGGCAGTGGTACGGATGTGGACGCGCTGGAGTGGTTCACTGTGCAGCGCGACAAGGTCCAGGACCTGATGAGGATCGAAGAGTGGCTGGCTCAATCGGTAACGCAGGTTGCGCGGCAAAAGCTCACCCAGGCACGTACGGCGTTGCGCTACAGCATCGCGCTCGTAGTTTGCGTGCTCGCCGCTTCCCTGTCGCTCGCCATTGTCATCGGCGGCGGCATCACGCGCAGCGTCTTATCGTTGGTCAACGTCGCAAAAAAGGTGCAGAAGGAGCAGGACTTCTCGCTGCGTGCCCCCAAGACCACGCGTGATGAAATGGGCGCACTAACCGATGCTTTCAACGGAATGCTGACGGTGATTCAAGAACGCGATCAAGAGCTGCGCACGCACCGTCAGAACCTGGAACAAGCGATTGCACAGCGCACGTCGGAGCTATCGACCCGAGACCACGAGCTACAGCTGGCACGCAAGCTGGAGGGCGTGGGTCAGCTCGCCGCAGGCGTGGCGCATGAGATCAACACTCCCATGCAGTACGTAGGTGACAACCTCACGTTCCTGACGCGGGCCTTCAGCCAACTCAACGAGCACTTGAACGACACGTACAGTGCTGTTTCGCCGCAGGGCGCAAGCACCATCGAGGAAGCGCGGCAAACCATTGCCCAAAGCCAGACCCGTTTGAAGCTGGCATTCTTGACCAAGAACGTGCCCAAGGCATTGCATGACTCCAGCGCAGGAGTCGCTCACGTATCTAACATCGTTCGCGCCATGAAGTCTTTCGCTCATCTGGATGGCGACGAGAAAACCGCCGGGGACCTGAACCAAGCCATCACCGACACGCTGGTCGTGACCCAAAACGAGTACAAGTCCGTTGCTGTTGCGGAAACCAACTTGGGCGTTCTGCCTGCAGTTTTGTGCTTCCCGGGACAACTGAACCAAGTCTTGCTGAACCTGATCGTGAATGCGGCGCACGCTATTGCAGACGCGCAGCGCGAGGGCGGGGGCAAGATCCAGGTCACCTCGAGCGTCGACAACGGCATCGTGACGATCAGCGTCTCCGACGACGGTATGGGCATTCCCGAACACATCCGTCACCGCGTATTCGACCCGTTCTTCACGACCAAGGCGGTAGGCAAAGGCACGGGACAAGGCTTGGCAATTTCACGCAACATCGTCGTCGACGCGCACGGCGGCACGCTTTCCTTCGAAACCGTACTCGGCCAGGGGACAACGTTCACGATTCGGCTGCCAGTCGACGGCAACGGCCGCATCGCAAGCTGAACGAATTCGCCGGGATAGCCGCGCGCCACGGCGAGGCGTTGCGGCGCGCGCGAGCACCCGCTAGCGCTGAACAGTGCCGAACGTCCAAGGACCGCTGCCGCTACGAGCCCTGCGTGACTTGCTCGGCCTCGTTCGCGTGATGTACGCGGACGCGGTCGCGTCGCACGCCAGCCCGCTCGAATTGGAGGAGCTGCGCGCGATAGGTGAGAGCCTGCGCACGGCGCTCGACTTGGCAGCAAGGACGAAACCGAACACCATGGGTCATCGGGCCGCGTGGTCACGCGCGGAGCAGGCCACCAAAGACCTGAGTGCGCTGGTGGGTAAGTACTCATCGCTCCAATCCACCGTGCGCACCGCTGGTAAGCGGGTCGTCGGCGCGCCCGTTGCCGTTCGCTTCGACCCCAACGCCAAGATTAGGCAGCGCACGAAGCGCGGCTGAGCGCGAGGGTCCGGCCACTGCCCCACTCGGGTGCGCCGGTGTAGCAATTTGCGCCAGGAAAGCCGCCGCTTCAGCGACTTTGGCGCCGCGAAGCTCGGCGGCTCGGCTCTTGCAGTCGCCCGCGTGGACCCTTCCGAGAACCTCATGGCCAACATTACCCTGTCCTTCGCTGCGCTGTCCGATGTCGGGCTCGCGCGCGAAACGAATGAAGATGCGTTTTTGATCGCTGATTTATCGACGGGTGCCCACTTCGGTGCGAGCCCCGCGACCGCCCAGCTCAACCTAGGGCAGCGCGGCGCCCTGCTCGCTCTATCCGATGGCATGGGTGGCCACGCAGCTGGCGAAGTCGCCAGCGCCGTGGTGATCGAGTCGTTGACGAAGGCGTTGCAGCAGGGCACATCGGGGCCGGCAGAACGCCGCTTGGAAGACGCGGTGCGCGCCGCCAATAACGAAGTGCGGACGGCGGCCAAGGTCAAGAACCGGCACGGGATGGGCGCGACGCTCACTGCCGTGGTCGTCGAAGAATCCGGCGCGTACATCGCCGAGGTGGGTGATTCGCGCGCCTACTTGCTGCGAGGCGGTCAGTTGAAGCAGCTCACGCGCGACCAGAGCTTGGTGCAAATGCTGGTGGACCAAGGGCTGATGTCCGAAGACGAGGCGGAGGATTCACCGCGCAAGAACATCTTGCTGCAGGCAATGGGCCTCGCGCACGAGGTGCACGCGGCGATCGGCCGCGTCGAGCTGCGACGGGAAGACAAGCTTCTTTTGTGCTCCGACGGCATCTCCAACGCAATGTCTGATGAGGAACTGCGCGGCATTCTAGCCGCGAACGACGCGAGCGCGGCGTGCACGGAAATGATTCAGCTCGCGAACCAGCGGGGCGGCGCGGACAACCTGACCGCGGTCGTGGCTTTGGTCGGAGGAAGCAGCTTGAATGCGCCGTTCCCGAACGAAACGGTGACCGGCACATTCTCGGTCATCAAGGACTTCGGCCCGCAGAGCTAGCCCGCAAGGCTTGCTCTACGCGAGCGGCACAAGGGTTCACTTGAGCGCCTGTGCCGGAGGGGGCGCGTCGCTTTACAGCAGCGCAGGGCCAGAATATGCGGGCTGATATGACCGGGAATGTGCCGCCTTTGCCGATCGCACTCTCATTGCGCCCGGTTCACGCCGCCGACTTCGAGGCACTCCTTGCCCTGCGTAGTGCCGCGCTACATGAAAGCCTCGCGCGGCTCGGGCGCCTGAACCCGGAACGCTCGCGCGCGCGCGCGCTTTCAGGCCTCCTTTTCGCCCTCGTTCATGCGCCACGTCCTGCGCGCGGGGCAAGCAGTAGGCTTCGTCACCGTCCGTCCGGACGGCGACGGCCTATTGCTCGAGCATTTGTTCATCCGACCGGGACAGCAGGGTCAGGGGGTTGGCTCCGCTGTTCTGGCCATCGTGCTCGCAGAGGCGAGCGCCGCCCAGCAGGATCTACGGGTGGCCGCGCTGCGAGGCAGTGATGCCAATCGTTTCTACCTGCGTCACGGCTTCGAACAAGCCAGTGAAAGTGAATGGGACATTCACTACGTTCGCCGGCACGCGCCGGAGCTGGGTCGCTAGAACCCTCGCGTTCGTGCCTTCCCCAACGTACGGGCTCCGGCCGCGGCCAGCGAACGGGTCAGCTTGCCAGCGCCTGAAGCGTGCCCTTGGCGACCGCTAGTGACGAGGCGGGGTTCTGTCCGGTGATGAGCTTGCCGTCGCTAACCACGAACGAGCCCCAGAGTGGTCCGCTTTCGTACCTAGCCCCACGATCGCTAAGCATTGATTGTAGAGCAAAGGGCACCACGCGATCGAGCCCGACCGCGGCTTCCTCCGCATTGCTGAAGCCTGCGACGCGTTTGTCTTTGCACAAGAATGCGCCGTTCGACAACTTGACGTTCACGAGCGCCGCTGGGCCGTGACACACGGCAGCAATGACCTTCCCAGCCGCGTGCGCCGCAGCCAGAAGCGCCTGCAGATCGCGGTCGATCGCTAAATCCCACATCACGCCGTGGCCCCCCACGACAAAATACGCGTCGTATGACTCGCGCACATCAGCAATGCGCAGCGTCGATTCAAGCTTGCTGGCGGCATTCGCGTCGGCCAAGAAGGCTCGCACGGCGGGAGCTGCCTGGCTCTCGCTCTTCGGGTCAGTTGGCGGACGACCGCCCTTCGGCGAGCAAATGTCGACGCTGCTCCCCTCTTCAATGAACGCCAAATAAGGCACTGCCAGCTCCTCGAGCCAAAATCCGGTCCTGGTGCCAGTATCCGCCAATTCCGCGTGACTCGTGACAATCATCAGAATGCGCTTCGCCATTGACTAAACCCTTTCACGCGGACACACGAGCCCGCCGCTCGCAACGGGGTAATCCCGTCCGGCCAAGCGCAAACTAAGCGCTCAACCAGCATTTGTTCAAGTGAAACGGGCTCACTATATTGTTGTGAGATGCTCATCAATTACGACCACCTGCGTACACTGCTAGAGATTGGCGCGTCCGCCACGTTCGCGCAGGCTGCCGCCAAGTTGACGCTCACGCCTTCGGCAGTGAGCCATCAAGTGCGCGCTCTCGAAGCTCAGCTCGGCTTCGCGGTCTTCGAACGCGTGGGGCGCGCCTCTCGGCTCACGCCTGAAGGGCAACAGTTGTTGGACGTCGTGCGCGAACACTTTCCACCCATCGAAGAGGCGCTCGCGGGCATTCGCGACGATCAGCGCACCGTGCAAGGCAGCGTGAGTTTGGCAGGCCCTATGCCGTTCGCGCGAATTTGGCTACGACCGCGGGTCGTGCGCTTGATGCGCGCATATCCGGCGCTCGCGCTCAATGTGCGATTTGGCGTGCCCTCTGCGCTCACTCTCGGCCTGCTCGATGGCTCGCTCGATTTCGCGATCCTCGCCGAAGCGCCCGACTCCCCACTATTGGCTTTCGAACGGCTGTTCGTGGAAACCTTCATCGCGGTGTGCGCGCCCGCGTATTGGGCAGGCGCGCCGCCCGCGCGAACGGTCAAACAACTAAGTGAACAACGCTTCATCGTTTTCAGTGACGCGCTCGCGATGCACGCGGCGTGGTGGCGGGCGACGTTCGGGAAAGCCCCGCTACCGCACAACGTGGTATGTCGCATCGCCAACGTCGACGAGATGCTGTACCTCGCCGAACAAGGCTTGGGCATCGCCGTACTGCCCAACTACGTAGTGACAGAGAGCCTCGCCGCAGGTCGTTTGGTACCTGTACGCGCGAAGCCTGCGCGCTCCCGGCAACTCGGAGCACCGCAGAACCCGCTGCTCTTGGCGTGGCGCAAGGCTCGCGCTGAGACCGCGCGGCTGAGAGTCGTGCGCAGCGCCTTGCTCGCCCCGAGCGAAAGCCTCCTTGGTTAGCCTTACGCGCGGCCGAGGAATTTTCGCACATGCCTGCGCCGGCTTGGGGCGGCGAGCCGAACACGACCTTGGCCTGCCGGTCGACTCTTTCGGGCCACGCTCGCCGTCTCGGATTACGCCGTCTCGGACTACGCCGTCTCGGATTACGCCGTCTCGGGTAGCGATTGTGGTAGCGTTCCTCGCGAGTGCTGAGCGAGAGAATCATTCGCGCTGGCCACTGGCTGCGAACACTGTGGATCAGCGCGTTGATCTGCTTGCCCCAGACCAGCCGCGCTGCTGATGTTGCGCCGGCGCTCGACTACAACGTGCAGGAGACCTGCCCCGGGCGAGCTGCATTTTTGGACCTGGTGCGCGACAAGCTCGCGGCGGCCGGCGTGGACGGCGGCATCGAAGCGCCACGGGTGACGGTGCGGATATGGGCTACGGACTCCGGCTTCGTGGGGCGGCTTGCGCTACAGCGCGCGGACGCGGCCACTTACGACCGAGAGGTCACTGGGGCTTCTTGCGCAGAGGTAACCAACGCCCTCGCGTTCGTGTTGGCACTGGCGCTGGGCGCCAAAGATCAAGCTAGCCCGCCGGTTGCCGCGCCCACAGCGCTCGAGCCGCAGCCACAACCCAAGCTGGCAAGCCCGCCCGCCGCGGTCGCAATGCCGGCCGATGCTTCGCCCCCGCCCGCCTTGAATCCGCGAAAGTCGGGCTGGCGCTTAGGGGCCGGTATTCAAGGGGGCGAGCGCGCGGGGCTAGCGCCCCGTGCAGTGCCGGTTGGCGCGGCGTTCGTACAGGCGCGGCGAATCTCGGCGCCGCTGTCTGGAGTGAGCTTTCGTGCCGGAGTGGCCATGGCGCCGAGGGTGACCGTGCGTGATGAGAAGGGACGCACGGACTTTGCTTGGTGGACCGGCACCCTGGAGGTCTGCCCAATTGGCCTGCGCGTGCTCGGGCCGCTCGAGGCGCGGTCTTGCGCCGCCATGGACGTCGGGCGGCTGCAGGTGAGCGGCACACCCCCGGCCGGGCCGGGCAGCAAGTCCGGGAGCGCGTCGAACGTCTGGGTTGACGTTTCGGCGATGTTGCGCCTCGAGCTCCCAGTATTCGGCTTTCTATCGGCCGAGCTGCAGGGCGCCCTCGTAGTGCCGGTGACCCACTACAAAATCGCCTTTGATCCGAATGCCACCGTGTACGCGGTCCCGGGGCTCGCAGCTGCCGGGGCAATCGGGCTCGCGGCGCATTTTCAGTGATCGATCAGCGCGCACTGGGCGATCACCGAACAATGGGCCATCTCAGCCTCGCTTTCATTGGCTCGCCGCCCGAGGCCGGCTTGGCGAGCCTGGAAAAGCCAGAAGCGCGTGCTCGCGCCATGGTCAATGACCATTTCGACTTCGTGTGGCGCCTACTCCGTCGCCTCGGCGTCCCAGCGGCCGACGTCGACGACGCGGCGCAGCAGGTGTTCATCGTAGGCACCCGCCGGCTCGGCGACATTCCTCCGGGCAGCGAGCGCACGTTCCTGTACGGCACGGCGCTACGTTTGGCATCTACGCTGCGCCGGAACTCACGCCGCCGCGATCGCTTCCTTTCGAGCGTGCAGGCGGAACCGCAGGCGTCCGCCCGGACCCCCCATGAAGAGCTCGAGCGGCGCCAGGCCCTGGACGTGCTCGATGCGCTCCTGCACACATTGGAAGACGAGCAGCGGGAGGTCTTCGTGCTGTGCGAGATAGAAGAGCTCACTGCCCCGCAGGTGGCTGCCATCGTGGGCATTCCGGTCGGGACGGTAGCGTCGCGGTTGCGGCGCGCCCGCCAGTGCTTCGCCAACGAGCTCAAGCGCGTGAAAACGCAGGGAACGGAACAGCCATGAGCGGTTCTGAAAGTATTCTGAATAAAGAGCCAGAAGAGTTGACACGACTCTTGCTCGAGGCCGCGCGTCAAGACGGCGCGCCGCAAGCTGCGCGCGAGCGAGCCTTGCTCAAAGTTACATCGGTAGCTTTGGGTCTGGGTGCGGCGTCCAGCGCTGCGGCTTGGGGGACGCCCAGCTCGCTCGCCAAAGCTTCGGGCTGGCTCGTCGCTAAATGGCTGGTGGCCGGCCTAACCTCCGGCATCCTGACACTCGCCGTCGCGGAAAAGGTTCAGCAATTGGCCGCGCCTGAAGTTGCACACGCGCCTGCAAACCGGAGCGCCTCGCGCGCTGCGCTTCGCGCGCCGCGCGTTGGCAATGCACGCGAGCAACCGTCGCTCACTCCGCAGGCTGACGTGCCGCTAACGCCACCGGCAGCTGTGGCTGAGCTGCCACCGGCGGCCGCGCTGGCTTCGGCGGCACCCGTCGTGGCCACCTCGCATGGCGCGCTCGTTGCGTCGGCAGCGGCGCGCAGCGCCGAGCCCGTGGCCGCGACACCGCGCGACAAGTCCGTCTCCAGCCCACTCACACGCGAGCTGGCGCTCTTGGAGCAGGCGCGCCGTGCCCTGGCACTGCACGCGCCGCCCTCCGCCCTGCAAGCCTTGAACGACTACCGCGCGCAGTTTCCGGAAGGCTCATTACAAGCAGAAGCCGCGGCCCTGCGCGTCGAAGCCGTCGGGCAGGCCGGTGATCGCGCCTCGGCACAGCGGCTGGCACGCGCGTTTCTCGCGAGTCATCCGACGAGCCCGCTCGCCGCACGCGTCCGCGCTCTGTCAGATTCCTATCGCATTGGCTCACCGAATCCGTAGCGCGTTTGCCGCGGCGAGGCTTGACAGCGAAGTATAACGCTACAGTCCGACTAAGAGTTTCTGCTGCGCAAAGCATTCCGCTCGATGTCACGAGCAAACTGCCCGTTTTTTGTGTGCCGGAATGGATTCGCGTCTCTCTAGAGACCGAATTTCTGGTAACACTGATCGGCCAAAGAGCGCCTCACCCGGCGCGCGCAGACTCATTGATGCATCCCCGCAGCTCGAGTCGCTTGGAGAATTAGTCAATGCCGAACTATTCCGTATTCAGCTCGTTGGTCGTTCGAAGTGCACCGTTGTGCGTGGCAGCCGCGCTCACCGCCGCTCTGGGCTGCTCCAGCAGTTCCGATTCCCCGTCCGGCACGGCCGGCGCTCCTGCGGCCGGCGGCCCGAGCGGCATGGCCGGAGCGCCCGTCACCTACGGCGGAGCCCCCAGCGGCGGCGCGCCAGCTACTGCGGGAGCAGACGCGGGTGGCTCGGGTGGCAGCGCGGGCAGCGCTGCTGGCACCGGCACGAGCGGCGCCAGTGGCTCGGGCAGTACTGCGGGTGCGGGCGGGGGCGGAGGCAGCGCGGGATCTGGCGGCAGCGGGGGCGGTTCGGTGGATTGCAAGGCATTCAAGCTGTGCGACGACTTCGAGGGTGATGCGCCCGGCATGGGCATGAGTCCGTGGAAAGTGACCCAGGGCGGTGGCTACACGGTCATGATCGATACGACCCAAGCGCATAGCGGAATGAAGTCCGTGCACATCACGGCACCTGTCGACCCCGGCTCAGGGGTGCTGAAGGAAACCTCCACCTTTCCCGCGACGGAATTTTGGGGCCGAGCCTGGATGCGCTTCAAGGCTGCCTCTGGCGGCCACCAAATGTTCATTGCCGTCATTACGTCAGGCGATCAATTTCGCTTACTCAACACCCTCGGCAGTGACACATTTCGGCTGAACGAGCAGAACGGTGACAAGTTTTTCGCCTCAGCAACCACCATCCCGATGGAGAAATGGTTCTGCTACGAGTGGCACGTGACTGCCACCTCCGCGAGTGTGTACGTCGACGGCAAGGAGCTCACGGATGCGAGCCCAACCGGCTGGAAAATCACGGGCGCGCAGTCTTTGCAGATCGGTTACCAGCGCTTCCAGAAGGGCCCATCCGCTGGCGAGATTTGGCTCGACGACATTGCGATCAACACCGCACAAATCGGCTGTCAGTAGCGCCGGTTCGCGCCGCTTGATGCGCACGAGCCCTGCCCGATGACCTCGATCGAGGCGCCGCACTTCACGGCGGCGCCAAGGTCGAAACAGGCGGGTCAGCGGCGAGGTAACGAACCACTAAATCCGTAATCTCGTCGACGAGTGTGGCGGCGTCCAGCCCAGGGGGCCGCTCGAGGAGGCACGCGAGCATGCTTGCACGCACTGCCTGATAAACGACGAAAGCGGCCGCATCCAGATTGACGCGACGGATGCGCACGCTCGCGAATGTCAGAAAGCTGCGAATCACGGCGATGATGCGCATATCGAAAGCTTGAAC
>JBDTYJ010000102.1:0-16241 GCA_040005755.1 Pseudomonadota bacterium | reverse complement strand
CTTCCCTCATAGAATTCTCGTGACCGCTGTCTCACGCGCGTTGACAAATTCCGCTTCAAGATCAACCTGGCTGCCGCGGGACTATCGCCTTCGACTCCGTTCAAGATCCTGTTCGCGCTCCATAAAGAAGACGAACTGAATACCGCGAACAACGTCAGCCTTTTTTCGATCCCCTCTGGAGCTGCGCTGGTACCAGATACACTGTTCGTCGCCGATCCTACGAAGTGGGCCACTGCCGCCCCTGTGAACGCGGGCTGCCCGGGCGGTATCACCCTCAGTAGCGACCAGATTGGAACCCGAAATACCGTTTCAGGCATCCCCGCACCAACCGTCATCGACACCACGAACGGCGCGGTGAACCGTTTTTACGTGACGCCCAGCATTCCTGCGAGCTTCGCATTGAGCCTGTCTCCTGGCGAATTCCAGGCTTCATTTCACGTCGCGAATTGGAGTGCCGTCGCCGCGCCCGACGCAGCTTGGGCTCCTGTGCCCAACGGCACCGCGGTAGGGAACGGGATTTCACCCGCGCCCAACAAATCAACCATCGAGTTCGCGTGTCCGCCGAACACTGCCTCGACCACGTGCGGCATTCCAACGCCTACGCAAACGAAGCAAAGTGTCTATGTAGAGTTGAAGCCGGCACCCGGAAACACCGTGCCCATCACGACCGCAGCCGCCTACGTGAACATGGAATTCAAATGCCTCGGCTGCCCCGCTACCGGAGGAACGGCAGGCTCTGGCACTGGCGGTGGAGACATGAGCGGCGCTGGCATGAACAGCGGTGGCACGATCAGCGGTGGCGCGAGCAGCGGCGGAACGAACAGCGGCGGCACCGGCGGTGTGACGAACGGCGGTAGCGCGCCCAGCACTGGCGCGAGCGGCGCGTTCGAAAATGCCGCCGGCGAGGCGGGGTCAGATGCCACGAGCAGCGCCGGAGGTGCAGTCTCCGGCGCGGGAGCGGCAAGCGGCGGCAAGTCGAGCAGTGATGCCGGAGCTTCAGCCGTGAACGCCGGCAATGGCGGCAGCGCCGGTAACGCCTCGTCGTCAGACAAGAGCGGCTGTAACTGCGCGTTTCTCGCCGCGCCGAGCGATCATGGTTACGGTGCCGTAACGCTGCTGGCGCTCAGCGCTGCGATTGCGCGTCGTCGCCGTCGCCCAGCCTGAGCTCGGCCCGGTGAGCCGCTCCTCGTTCGGCTCCGCCGCCGAGAGTTGGGGTTCGCACGGAACTCCGCGATTTGCGGCCGATCTGGGCGTGCCCCGGCGCTCGCTCATTTTGGAGAAATCGCAGGCAGCCTTCGAAAATCATCTGCGCTACGCCGCGCGCGCCAGTGGCGTGCCAAACTGCGCCCAGATCATGGAACCCCGCACCGAACGGCTCAGCGGCGAGCTTGAGCGCGCGGCCTCGCTGGCGGTTCTGCGCGCCTGGGAGGATTTGAACGGCGCTCTGTTTCGCTACGAGCTCAGGCGCCCCGCGATTATGCTCGTGGACTCCATATCGCGGCTCGGGCGCTGGCATGGCGGCGAGCGGGTGATCGAGATCGCGCGCTCACTCTTGCTCAATCATGGCTGGGGCGTGCTGATCGAAGTGCTCAAGCACGAGATGGCGCACCAGTACGTGGATGAAGTACTCGGTCAACCCGATGCTGCCATGCACGGCGAGGCATTCCGACGCGTGTGCCAAGAGCGCGGCATCGACGCGAGCGCCGCCGGCCTACCGAACACGGCCGAATCCAACTCCGTCGATCAACATTTGCTGGAGCGTATCGCCAAGCTGCTCGCTCTCGCCGAAAGCTCGAATGAGCACGAAGCGCAAGCCGCGATGAGCGCCGCTCAGCGCTTGATGCTCAAGTACAACATCGACCTAGCGGTGAGCGGTCGTCAGTCGGCGCATCGCTTTCGGCACGTGGGTGAGCCCAGCGGGCGCATCAACGAAGCGCAGCGCATCCTGGCCGGGATCCTCAGTGATCATTTCTTCGTGCAGACGATTTGGGTGCCGGTGTGGCGTCCGCTGCTGGGAAAGCGCGGCAGCGTGCTCGAAATCTGCGGTACCGAAGCGAACCTCGAGCTCGCAGATTACGTGCACGCTTTTCTAAATGTGACCGCCGAGCGCTTGTTCCGTGAGTTCCGGAAGTCGGGCGCGGGCAAGGCCGCAAAGCGGCTCACGTTCATCGCCGGGGTCATGACGGGTTTTCGGGATCGCTTGGAGCGCGAGCGCAAAAAATCCAAAGCCGAGGGGCTGGTGTGGGTCGGCGACCCGGCTTTGGAAGGCTTCTTTCGCAAGCGTCATCCGCGCATTCGTTGGACGCGCTCCGCCGTCGGCCACGGATCCGAGGCCTATGCGCGCGGCCGTGAAGCCGGGGCAAAGATCGTCCTGCACCGAGGAATCAGCTCAAATTCGAGTGGGTCGGGGGCGCGACTCTTACCGGCCCGCAAGGCGTGACCGTTCTCCTCGACTCCCCGTGCAAAGCTTTCCAGAATACCGCCCGGTGAGCACTCGCGACGACGATTCCCCGCCCGAACGCGATCCCCTGCTCGGGACGATCCTGGCTGGGCGGTATCGTATTGAAGCGTTGGTGGGTGCAGGTGGGATGGGCGCGGTGTACCGCGCCGAGCACGTGCACATGCGCAAAGCGGTCGCCGTGAAGGTGCTGCACCGCGAGATGACCGCATTCCCGGAAGTGGTCGCGCGCTTCGAGCGTGAAGCCGTCGCGGGTGGTCGTATCGAACACCCCAACGTGGTGGCTGCCAGTGATTTCGGGCAACTGGAGGATGGCTCGTTCTACCTGGTGCTGGAGTTCGTGGAAGGCCACAGCCTGGCCAAGTTGGTGGGTAAGACGGGCCCCCTCGCGCCGTTGCGCGCGCTGCGCATCGCGCGTCAAATCGTGGCGGCCCTGCACGCGGCCCACGGCGTAGGGATCGTGCATCGCGATCTCAAGCCCGACAATGTGATGCTGCTCGACAAGGATGAAGATCCCGACTTCGTCAAAGTCTTGGATTTCGGCATCGCCAAGATCAAAGTCGAAGAGAACATCGAGCAACAGGTGCTCACGCAAATTGGCACCGTGTTTGGCACGCCGGAGTACATGTCGCCAGAGCAGGCGCGCGGTGAGCTGGTCGACGCGCGCGCCGACTTGTATACCGTCGGGGTAATCTTGTACGAGATGCTCTCCGGCGTCTCGCCCTTCAAAGACGATGATCTCGTCGTCGTGCTCACGCGCCACCTGACGGCTGAGCCACCGCCGCTGCCCGCCGATCTCGATCCAATGGTCGTGGATTTGGTGCTCTTGCTGTTGCGCAAGAATCGCGATGAGCGCGTGCAATCCGCCTCTGAATTGCTTGAGCGCATCGACGTGATCTTGGGCGCGCCCGCGTCTGCAGCCGGTTTTGCGGGCGTTCCGGCTTCCGGTGCGGTGAGCGTGCGCGGCCAGCAGCGCTCGAGCGGTGATTTGGACATCACTCGACCGGAAGCGATCGACGTCGGCGTGGCACCGACCGTGCTTGGTGAACCCTCCTTGGAGTTCGGCCTCGGTTTGATCCCGACGATTTGGGAGCGGCCTGTGCTGCTCGCCGGGCGCTCCGTGCCGCTTTGGCTCGTGTGCGTGGGCGCGCTCACTTCGGTGTTGGGGATCGCGTTTCTGATTGTGGTCGGCTCGCTGCTCATCGGCAGCAAGAGTGACGCTTCGACCGCGAGCGGCGGCGCAGTTGCCGCCGCTCCAAAGGATCCAGAGCTCCGACAATTGATCGCGCGCGCCGAAACCGGCGAGCAGACCGCGCTCGCCGAGCTCACTGCTCGCCCCGAGAACGCGCGCACCATGCCGGAGTGGCACGCGCTCGGCCACGGCTACGCAAAAATCGCCCAGTTCACGGCCAGCCTGAACGCCTATGAAAACGGCGCCAAGACCGTGCCCGAGTTGCTCAAAGATCCGACGCTACTCGCGGACGTGCGCTTGGCGGCGGTCGACCCCGCCACGAGCGACGCGGCGCTCAAATTCGCCGCCGGTCCGCTCGGCGCAGCGGGCGCTGACCTATTGTATGACGTCTGGGAGTCCTCAAAATCCATCCCCAGCCGCGCCGCGTTGACCAAGCAGGCGCGCGCCTACCTCGACGACGAAGCGGTGCGCACCAAAGCCTCGCCAGCGCTGAAGGTCCTGCTCGAGCTCGGAAAGGCACAAAAGGATGGCTGTGCCAGCGTGAAGCGCTGGCTCGCGCGCGCGGGCGTAGAGGGCGACGCGCGCATCGTTCCGACGTTGAAGCGCTTCGACGACCGCCGTGGCTGCGGCTTTTTGGGGCTTAGCGATTGCTACGGCTGCCTGCGTGCGGGTAAAGACGTCAGTGTCACCGCGGACAGCGTGGCTGCGCGTCCCGCCCCCAATTTCGACTGAAATCCGCCGTTTGCGCCGGCCGCAGCGGTTCGCGAAGGCGCGCTGGACCTGCTAACTTCAGGCGCGTCATGAAGCTCCTGCGTGTCGCCGCCGCGACGTTGAATCAGACCCCGCTGGATTGGGATGGCAACCGCGCGCACATCATTGCCGCGCTCGAGTCCGCACGCGCTCTGGACGTGAGTGTGCTGTGTCTGCCGGAGCTGTGCATCAGCGGCTACGGCTGCGAAGATGCTTTTTTGTCGCCGGGTACGCAGGCCATGGCGCTCACGGTGCTCGAAGAGATTCTGCCGTACACCCGTGGCTTGGTGCTGAGCTTGGGCTTGCCCTTGTTCCACAACAAGGCGCTGTATAATGTGTGTGCGCTGGCGGTTGATGGCAAGCTCGCCGGCTTCGTCGCCAAGCGTGCCCTTGCCGGTGACGGCATTCACTATGAGCCGCGCTGGTTCAAGCCTTGGCCGCAGGGCGCGCGGACCACAATCTCAGTGCTGGGCCAAACGGTCCCGCTCGGCGACATTTTCTTCGATTGCTCGGGTGTGCGCATCGGCTTCGAGATTTGCGAGGACGCCTGGGTTGCACAGCGGCGCGGCGCCGAGCTCGCGCTCACCGGGGTAGATTTGATTTTGAACCCGAGTGCCAGCCACTTTGCATTCGGCAAGCAAGAGGTGCGGCGGCGCCTCGTATTGGAGGGCTCGCGGGCGTTTGGCGTCAGCTACGTGTACGCCAACCTGGTCGGCAACGAGGCCGGGCGCGCGATTTACGATGGTGATGCGCTGGTCGCGACGGCCGGCAAGGTGTTGGCGCAAGCGCGTCGCTTCAGCTTCGCCGACCATTCCTTGATCAGCGCCGTAATCGATGTGGATTTGACGCGCGTCCAACACGCTTCGCTCAGTAGCTCGCAGCCGCGCGTGCTGAGCGCGCCCGGCGAATGCGTTTTGGCTCCGTTCGCGTTCCCCGCGATCGAGCCCGAGGCCTTCACCGCCCAGGTCGAAGAGTGGGAGCGCTCGCCAGCGCTGAAGGAAGAGGAATTCGCACGCGCCATCGCGCTCGGGCTCTTTGATTATTGCCGCAAGAGCCGCTCGCGCGGCTTCGTCGTTTCACTCAGCGGCGGCGCGGATTCAGCTGCGGTGGCTTCACTCGTTGCGCTCATGGTGCGCTTTGCAGTGCGTGAGCTGGGGCTCGATGGATTTGCCGCCAAATTCGGACATATGGAGGGCCTGGCGCGGCTAATCTCGGAGCGCGAGCTCGTTTCCGCCTTGTTGACCACGGTTTACCAAGCCACCCAGAATAGCTCGCAGGTTACGCGTAGCGCCGCAACGGAAGTGGCGCGCGCGCTCGGAGCGACGCACTACGAGCTGGAAATTGACGCTCTAGTGAACTCATACGTGACGCAAATCCAAGGCGCGCTCGGCCGTGAGCTGGATTGGTCGCGCGACGACCTCGCCCTGCAAAACATTCAAGCCCGCGTGCGTGCGCCCTCGGTCTGGCTGCTGGCGAACCTGAACTCTGCGCTGCTCTTGTCGACCAGCAATCGCTCGGAAGCCGCCGTCGGTTACGCAACGATGGACGGTGACACCGCAGGCGGCCTCAGCCCCATCGCGGGCATCGACAAAGCATTTCTGCGCCGTTGGCTGGTCTGGCTGGAACAGAGCGGTCCGTTGGATCTCGGTAGCATTCCCGCGCTCCATGCGGTGAACGTGCAAGCGCCCACAGCAGAGCTGCGCCCGCCGTCCGCCACCCAGACTGATGAAGCCGATCTCATGCCGTATGAGGTGCTCGACGCCATTGAACGCGCCGCGATCCGCGACAAGCGCAGCCCGCGGGAGGTGCTGACGCTCATCCGCGCCCAATTCAACCAATATTCAGCGCAGGATCTGTGGCTCTGGTTGGATCGCTTCTTCCGCCTGTGGAGCCGCAACCAATGGAAGCGCGAACGCTACGCCCCCAGCTTTCACGTGGATGATGAAAGCCTCGATCCAAAAACCTGGTGCCGCTTTCCCATCCTGTCCGGCGGTTTCGCTCGCGAGCTCGCCGAGCTGCGCGCCGAGCTCAGCCGCATCATCGGCTAGCCGCGCCGCTTTAGCGGTGCACAACAACCAGCGTCGACGGGCCCAGCCACGGTAGCCAGCGAACGCCGTGCCAGCCGGAGGGCAGGGGCGGTTCGGTGAACTCGAACATTGTTTTCCCGTCGCTGGGCGACAGGTTTACGCAGCCGCCGCTTTTGAATTCACCCCAGCTGTCGTGCCAATAGGCGGTGTGCAGGGCGTGTGGGCCGCTGAAATTCTGCGTCCAGGGTACGTCCGAGTGAATCAGCTCGCCCGGCGCTTCCATCGTTGCCGTCGCGAATTTGCCGGAAATCGGGAACGTGCCGGTGGGGGTGAGCGCGTGTTCGATCGGATCCTCGCCGGGCCGGGCGAAGCCGCCGCGGCCGGGTGAAATCAAGGTAGTGAACACGGGCTCGGTCCCTTCATAGGCAATCAAGTAGCCCGCGGTGACCGCGACCTCGAGCCAGCTGGCGCGGCCCTTGGGCGCCTTGCCCGTGCTGTCCGGGGCGCCAACCGCGGCACCCCACGGCGTCTTGGGCTGCGGCACGGGCAACACCGCGTCCGCCTCTTTGACCCAGAGATCGTCTTTTTTGGTGTGTAGGAAGTGGTCTTTGCCAAGCGCCTCCCGCTCGCCGGTAAGCTCGACGAAGCTGAGACGCTTGAAGCCGCTGGTCGCGAGCACGAATTCACCGCTCGCGGAGCGCGTGTACGCCGGGCGATCCTTGGCCTTAAAGAAAGCGAGCGGCAGCCGCGCGCCCTGACCTAGCTTGACTCCTTGAAACGTCACCTCCGGGTACGGCACAACGCGCGCCTTCGGCAGCCACTGGTAGTCGGCGCTGAGCAAGAAATCATGCCCGTTCACGGTCACTTCATGGCTGTACGCTACGGTTGAACGACGATGCAGCTCGCTCCGCGGCTCGTGAATCGCGAGCGGCAACGTGGGGAAGGTGAGCGGCGACCCCGGCAGGACCATGGCGCTATCGAGCCCCTGCGATTCGCCATACCGATACGGCCAGGGCGAGTTCAGGTTCGGCGCGTACGGCAGCACGGCGCGATACGCCGGGTCGTTCGCGTCTAACGTCGCGCGATTGCCGTCTACGCACACGTAGCCGCGCGGCTCTATCGCGTACCACTCCATGCAGCCCGGCCCATACACGGGCTTCGAGCTTTTCAGCGCCACTGAGCCGCCCGTCCACAGGTAGCCGATCCATTCCTTGCTGGCGTCCGGCTCCGGGCGGATCCAAACATAGCGAGTGCGCGCGTACACGCGCGGGCCGGGCGCAACCGCGGCAGCCGTGCTCTCTACCATTGGGGTTCCGCTGTCCAGCGCCGATCCGCCGCTGCTGACGGCGGCCGTTGTCGGCGCGGCGGAAGAGCTCGGCACGGGTGCGTGGCCGGTGCTGGCCGCCGGTTCTGCCGCACGCGTGGTGGGGCTGGGTTTAGCCGGAGCGCAGCTGCTCAGCGCACAGCCAATGCCCAAGGCGCTGACAAGCCGCCGCGAGGCGTTGAAATTATGACTAAGTTCCGCAGCAAGCCGCCACTGGCGGGTAAAAACAAGCCGAGCAAGCCGTACGAAAAGAACGCCGCGCACCCAGGGAACCTAGCGCGCATTTCTGGAGTATGCTGAATATTCCGGCTCGGCTCGCCCGATCCGGTTCCGAGGACGGGAAGATGGAACAAGGTCATTACGCTGCCGGTGTCGAACCGGGTCAGATCTTGATCGGGAAGTACCGAATCGAGCGCGTGCTGGGCATTGGCGGCATGGGCGTCGTCGTTGCTGCCACGCATGTGCATCTCGAAGAGCGCGTTGCGATCAAGTTCTTGCTGCCGGAAGCGCTTTACAACGGTGAGGCCGTCGCGCGGTTCATCCGTGAAGCGCGCGCCGCCGTGCGCATCAAGAGCGAGCACGTGGCACGGGTGAGTGACGTCGGCACCTTGGAAAACGGCTCCCCTTACATGGTCATGGAGTACCTGGAGGGTACCGACCTTTCGGACCTCGTCCAGAGGCAGGGCGCCATGTCCGTCGCCGACGCGGTCGAGTCGTTGCTCCAGGCGTGCGAGGCGATCGCCGAAGCGCACGCCTTGCACATCGTGCATCGGGATCTGAAGCCGGCGAACCTGTTCATGATCCGCCGCGCCGATGGCACGCCTTCCGTCAAGGTGTTGGATTTCGGTATTTCGAAGATTGGTGGCCCGCCCGGCACCGCCTCGGACCTGGGCATGACCAAGACCACAGCCGTGATGGGCTCGCCGCTCTACATGTCGCCCGAGCAGATGGCGTCGTCGCGCGACGTTGATCAGCGCACGGACATTTGGGCACTGGGCGTGATCTTGTATGAGCTCGTAAGCGGGCGCATGCCGTTCAACGCCGACACCATGCCGCAGCTGTGCGCGATGATCTTGCAGCAATCACCGCCGCTGCTGCGCAGCATTCGCGCCGACGTTCCGGATGGCCTCGAACAAGTGATCGCTCGCTGCATGGAGAAGGATAGGACGAAGCGCTACGCCACGGTGGCTGAGCTGGCGCAGGCTCTTTTGCCGTTCGCCCCACGCCGCGCGCGCGCTTCGGTCGAGCGCATTTCACGCGTCATCGGCGGAGAGGGCTACGTGCCAAGCAGCGCGGCACCGCTTAGCGAAGCTCCGGTGGCCAGCATCGGAGCTACCCAGGCTTCGTGGGGGCACACCAGCGTCAGCAAGGGCGGGGGTGCTCGCGCGCTGTTCGTTGCTGGCGGCATGTTGGTGCTGGTCGCCGCTGGCCTGGGCGCATGGCGCTTCACGCGTCAGAGCAGTTCGGTAGCGCCCGCGAGCAGTGCTGGCGCCGCAGCGCTCGCGCCGGAGGCCCAGCGCACGGTAGTTCCCGTCACGCCCGGGTTGAGCTCAGCTGAAGCCGCGGGAAACGCCCCTGAGCGAGCGCTTGCCCCGTCGCCCACTCCTCCGCCCAGCCCGCTTCCCGCGCAACCGAGCGAGTTGCCTGCGAGCGCCAAGTCGTACAAGGGCGCGCTGAGCTCACCGCCCGCGCGGCCTGCGAAACCGCCCACGCCCGTTGCGGCGGTCCCAATACTGCCTCCCGCGCCCACACCCGCCCCAGTACCAACACCGGCAAAGGCGCCCGCGGCGGCAGACATTTTAGACGATCGCAAATAGGGCTACTCGTGCAAGCGCCGCCAGAAAACGAGGCCGAGTTGCTGCTGCGCGCGCATGCCCTGGCGGGGCTCAGCATCGCCGAACTCGCGCAGCGCTTTTCGTTGTTGGCGCCGCCCGATTTGCGGCGCGCCAAGGGCTTCGTGGGGGCGTTGGTCGAACGCGCCTTGGGCGCTACCGCGGGCTCGCGCGCCGCGCCGGATTTCGAAGCACTCGGCATCGAGCTGAAGACACTGCCCGTAGACGCCCGCGGCCGCGCGCTCGAGTCCACGTTCGTGTGCACCATTCCGCTCACCGAGATCGGCGAGGTAGAGTGGGTGTCCTCGCGCGTGCGCCGCAAGTTGAACCGCGTGCTCTGGGTGCCGGTGCAAGGCGAGCGTCAAATTCCCGTGCCGGAGCGGCGTATCGGGGCGCCACTCTTGTGGTCACTAACACCCGAAGCCGAGGCCGCGCTGCGTTTCGATTGGGAAGAGCTCGCGGGCATCATCGGCCGCGGTGACGTCGAATCGATCACTGGCCACATCGGTCGCTGCCTACAAATTCGCCCCAAAGCCGCGGATTCTGCCGCGCGCCGTCGCGGTATTGATGCCGACGGAGTCGGCTTTGCCGCGCTACCGAAGGGCTTCTATTTGCGCGCCAGCTTCACGAGCGAAATCGTGCGCCAGAACTACGCGCTGTAACCTACAAGACTTCGTCGGGGAGCGGCGATACCCCGACGTGCACGTGGTCGTAGTGGTCGCGGTTATCGTCGGGCGTCAGGTACTCGTGAAAGAGGCCGCTGTTTCTGAAGCGAACGGCGATCGCGTTAGTGATCGGGGTCTCGTCTGAGAGAGAGCCGCCGATGCCCTTCTTGAAGTCGTGCTGCACCTCATAGCGCACGCCGAGGCGCGTGAAGCCATGCATGTCGATGGCTAGCCCGTAGGCGTGCAAGCTCACCCGCCCCTTATTGCTCAAGCGGTACACGTACGCGCCCGAGAACCGCACGTCGCTCACGCCGAACGCGCTAAGCTCCGGTGCCACAAGGGTGAGCGCCAAAACCAACCGGCAATCTGCCAGGAACGGCCCGTTCGCTCCCGTGTAGTAACGAATCCCAGCGATCGGCGCGTCCACGCTAATGGGCGTCTTGACCCCCATTTCGTGATCGAGTGTGTGGAAGCGCACGCCGAGAGCGCTCAGGCGCGCCAAGCACTCACTGCTTCCGGGCAATACCGACCGCAGCTCGTTGCGAGCGCGCGGACGCGGCACGTCGCCCAAGGTTTTGGCGAAGATCGAGGACGCCGCGGTGTCTGCGGTCTTCGTTGTGCTTGGACCGAACGTGCCCACGACCCCGGTGTGCTGTGATGCCGCGCGGGCACTGGCGACCGTGGCGGGGGGCCAGCTGTAGTTTGCGGGTACCACCCAACCGTTTGCATTCTGCGGGAAGCCGGGTCCGAGTGCTTCGTGGGCGCAGCCGCCCAGCCCGACAGCGGAGGCTGCAAGCCCAAGCAAAGACGCTAGTCGGCGGGTCACGCGCGAAATTGTGGCAGCTTGTGCCCACCTCGGGCCAAGAATCTGGCGCTTTGGGGCCTACGAGCCGGTGAGCGCGGTTAAGAATCGCTCCCGCGATCGGCCTCGTCGATCAGGAATGGGCCGTGGGTGAATTGCCGAATCACCTCTGTCGCATAGCTTCCTGCCGGGAGAGAAAATTCGAGCTCGAGCCGACCGACCGCGCCCCAGCGCAGCTGTAAATCGTCCACCTTGGCGATTAGGTCCCTACGTGTGCCGGGTGCCAAATGAGCCAACTTTTCCCGCGCTTCGGCGTCCAGGCTGAGTGCCTCGATGAGCGACAGCTCCAGGGCGGCCGCGTCTGCCGACGTTGCGCGGGCCTTGGGTCCGAAGATCGGCCCGGTCAGGTGGATGTCCCCGCTGCTCAAGCGCGGCTGTTCGCGCGCCACATCTTCGACCGCGAACATCGCGCCGGCATTGTTCAGGCGCACGACCTCACCCAAGATCAGCCGCTCCAGACCGAGCGCGCGACGGGCGGAGACGTAACGATTGAATACCTCCGCCTGGATTACGCTTGGATAAAGCTTACCCAAGAAGCGCGGTATGCCGTGCAACTTAGCGCCCTCGCGCAGCCAACCCAATGCTTGACGCAGGCCATCGCCGCGTCGCCCGAAGCGTTGCCCACCGAAGTAGTTGTACAGCCCGCGCGCACGTAACAAGTCAGCAATGGGCGCCGCTTGCTCCAGCGCGCCAGCGTCTGCAGTGACGAGCGTGATCAGAAAGCGATTGCCCAGCAAATGTCCGGTGCGCAGCTTGTTGGAGTGGCGCGTCTGCTCCACCAGGCTGATGCCTTCCGGGAGTTGCCATTCGCTCGGCGGCCGGGCTTTCGCCGGCAAAGAAAGCCATTGCCGCGTCACCGCATGTTTGTCCTTCAGCCCGGCGTAGCCTACGTCGCGCTCGTTCACCCCGGCCGCGCGCGTTACGGCGCGTAACATTGCCGGCGTCGTGTAACCGCGTTTCTCGATGCGCACGTAGAGGTGCTCGCCGGATCCGCTATGCGGGTACAAGGGCACTTCATCGACCATGAAGTCTTCCGGCGCGGGGCCTATCGCGGCCTGGATGGTCGGCAGGTCGTGCATCAGGGCAGGCTCGTGAGGTTCGATCGGAGCTCCGGCGGCAGTGTTCGTGGAGTCGCTCATGTTCGCCCTGGGCCGAGCAGGTGCTCGGCCTCCCGGTCACCTGCCTGGGCGAAGAGATCGAGGGGGGGCGGCGGGATGCTATCGACGGGCACGGCGCGGGTATGCCCGCCCTCGCGGTGCACAATCAAGGCCGCAATGTTATCTTCATCACTCAGGATCCCATTGAGCGGGCAAAATACGATGCGGCGGAACGCTGGATAATGCGCGTAGGGCGCCAAATTCGGCCGCGCGGCTTGAATTGTCGCACACTGTCTCCTGCGCAAGCGTGAGTTTCGCTTGACCGAAACTCACGCTGAGCCAGAAACTGAGTGTCTTAGTGAGCACTCACCTGCCGCGCACGAAGCCCAGGACGGGCCTGGTTCTCTCAGGCGGTGGTATGCGCGGCGCGTATGAAGTCGGCATCGTTGCCGGCATCATGGAGGTGCTGGATCCCGAGCCCGGGTCGGAGCCGGTGTTTCATATTTTTGCGGGCACGTCCGTGGGTGCCATCAACGCGACGTACTTGGCGTCCAATGCAGCGCACCCCGACCATGGCGCAGAGCGTTTAGCCGAAGTTTGGCGGAGCCTACGGCTGGAAGATCACGCGCGCTTTCGGCCTTTCGGGTTGGCGCGTTTGCCCGAAACATTGGCGCGTTTTCGCTCGAAGGGTGCGCAAGTCACGCCGAGCTCGCTGCTGGATTCGCGTGGCATTGAGGTGCTGGTGCGGCGCACGATCGACTGGGCGAAGCTGCACGAAAATATCGAGCAGGGCCGAATCGATGCGGTGATGGTGGCCGCGCTGCATGTGCTTTCCGGCCGCACCACCATGTTTACGGAGCGCGCTCCCCACTGCCACATCGAGCCCACGCGGGATGAGCGCAAGACGACGGCGTTCGAGCGCATCACGGCGGATCACGTGCTGGCGTCAGCAGCGATTCCGCTGCTTTTCCCGACTCGCCGCATCGGTGAGCACTACTATTGCGACGGCGGGCTACGCTTCAATACCCCCATCGCCCCGGCGATTCGCGCGGGTGCTGAACGGTTGGTAATCGTGTCCGTGCGGCACGAGCGTTCACAGCGCGAAATCGCCGCGGCGGAGGCGGCAGACCCGGGCACCGGTGCGGAGCTGAGCTCGCTGTTCTTGATCGGTAAGCTACTCAACGCGCTCCTGCTCGATCCGGTCGCTTATGACTTACAAGTCCTCGAGCGCCTGAATCAAGTGATGGAGGTGCTGGAGGAAACCCTTGACGCGGATGATCTGGAACGCATCCAAAGGGTGTGGATCAAGCACCGCGGGGCGCCCTACCGCCGGCTGAAGAAGCTGGTCTTCCAGCCCTCGCGGGATTTGGGCCGAGTCGCGGGGGAGTTCATCAAAAAATCTCTCAAGACCACCAACCTGCGCCCCGTGGCCAAATACGTGATCGAGAAGTTAGCCAGCGACGCGCCCGAGCCCGAGGCGGACTGGGCGTCGTACCTGCTGTTCGACGGCAGCTTCGCGCACGAGCTAATAGAAATCGGCCGCCAGGACGCGCGCGCGCAAGCCGACAAAATTCGCGAATTTTTCAGCTGAGCGGCGTTGCCCGCCGGAACTTCCGGGTGCCTTCCTGCGCTCGGGAATGAACCTGGACCGCCCTCGGTTCATCAGGCACGCGGCCTGCTGCCCGCCAACATTCGAGGAAAGTAAACGATGATCACTCGGCGTTTGACGAATCCCTTGCTGCTCCTAGCTGCGCTGGCCGCATCGTCCGGCGGCTGTGCCAAGTCGGTAAATCAGATGCATCCGGAAATAGCCGCGGAAACGGGCCACGCGGCAGCCCCGGTTACAGTCGTGGCGAACCCCGCCCTGGTTCGGCCCGGCGCCGAGTCGATCGCCGACATCACCGAGCGCGTGTTGCCGTCGGTTGTGAACATTTCGATGACGAAGGTCAGCAAAATGTCCAACCAGGGCGGCGGCTTCCCGTTTTTCATGAATCCCGGGCAGGAAGATCGCCGCGAGCAGGGCATGGGCTCCGGCGTCATCGTCTCCAAGGACGGTTACGTGCTGACGAACAACCACGTCGTCGCCGACGCCACGCAGATCCGCGTCACCACCTCGGACCGTCACAATTACGACGCCACGATCGTCGGTACGGATCCGAAGAGTGACCTTGCGGTGATCAAGATTAAGGGTGACGTGAGTAACCTCACCCCGGTTGAATTCGGTGACTCTGGGCGGCTGCGCTTGGGCGACATCGTGCTGGCCATCGGCAATCCGTTCGGTGTCGGGCAAACGGTCACCATGGGTATTGTCTCCGCCAAGGGACGCACGGATCTCGGCATCGAGACCTATGAAGACTTCATTCAGACGGACGCCGCCATCAACCCCGGTAATTCTGGCGGCGCGCTGATCAACGGTGAGGGAAAGCTGGTCGGCATCAACACCGCGATTCTCTCGCGCAGCGGCGGCTACCAGGGCATTGGCTTCGCCATTCCGAGCAACATGGTCTCGCCGATCATGGACAGCTTAAGAAAGACCGGCAAGGTCGTGCGCGGCTGGCTCGGTGTCGCAATCCAAGACGTCAATCAAGAGCTCGCTGACGCGATGAAGTTGCCGGCTACCACGGGCATTCTGCTGTCGGACGTCAAGCCCGGCACCCCCGCCGCCAAAGCCGGGTTGGCCCGCGGAGACGTGGTGCTCAAAGTCGACGGCAAGGTAGTGGATACGAGCGGTCAGTTCCGCAACGTGATTGCCGCCAGCGGTGCGGCTCACAAAGTGCACCTGGACATCGTGCGCGACGGCAAGGCGCTCGGGGCAGACGTCGAGCTCGGCCAGATGCCGGAATCAGAGTCAGCGGCTTCGGCCGGCCAGAGCTCCGCACAAAGCGGCGCTCTCGATGGCATCGTGCTGGAGAGCCTCACGCCGCAAACCCGCACTGCGTTCGAGATCGACGACAGCGTGAAACCAGGGGTCGTCATCACGCGCCTCGATCCGCAGAGCAACGCCGCGCAGGCGGGCCTACGCCCAGGTGACGTCGTACTAGAGGTGAATCGCCAGCGCGTGGATTCACCACAACGCTTCCAAGACCTGTATTCCAAGTCCAAAACCCGCGTGCTCTTGCTGGTCAATCGCCACGGCAGCACGACCTTCATCGTGATCAAGAGCTGAGTGCAGCAAGGGCGGCGGGGGTTCGGCTTCCGAGCTGAACCCGCCGCGCGCGCAAGCCGCCCGATCCCGAGCGGCTGTCGCCGTCGCGTGTGGGCGCGGCAGTGTGCGCGTGCAATTCGGCCGCGCGCCGTGAATCGCTGCCAAATCCTGGGATATGCCCCGGATTGCGCAGGCGCCGCTTGGGCGTACCCAGCCCGCGTTCGAAGCGCTAGCATGCCCCGCGTTATGTCTGACCCGAGGCCCCTTTCGTCCCCGCAGGCGGCGCCCTCAGCGCCAGCGGTGGCAAGGGAGCCAAGTCGCCCGCGCTCGTCTCAAAAGAGCTTGGCCGCGATCAATCCTCGAGCGTGCCCGGCCTGCGGAGCGCGCTACCCGGCGGATTTTCGCGTCTGCCCGCGCGATGCGACGCCGCTCGAGGACGCACCCAGCGACGACGATCCGATCGTCGGTCAGCTGCTGGACGGTAATTACGAAGTGGTCCGGCTGATTGGCGAAGGCGGCATGGGCAAGGTGTACGAGGCGCGCCACACTCGCCTGCACACCAAGCGTTTCGCCGTAAAATTATTGCATCACGAACTCGCGCGTGAGCCGGAGGTGGTGACCCGGTTCCAGCGCGAAGCTGAAGCCGCGAGCGCGCTCACCCATCCAAACGTGGTCGGGGTGTATGACGTCAACACCAGCGCCGACGGTCGTCCGTACATCGTGGCCGAGCTGCTCGAGGGGGAAGATCTCGGCAAGTACCTGGATCGCGTGGGTCGTTTGCCGGCGACGGAGGCCGTGCACATCGTGCGTCAGGTGTGTCGCGCGCTCGGCGCGGCGCACTCGGCCGGCATCGTGCATCGCGACGTGAAGCCGGAGAATGTGTTTCTGG
>JBDTYJ010000101.1:0-16395 GCA_040005755.1 Pseudomonadota bacterium | reverse complement strand
TGGATGGCACGATCCATCTAGAGGTCGTGACGCCGGACGGTCTGAAGCTCGCGGCTGACGTGAGCGAATTCACTGCGCCCAGCGTGGACGGTGAATTCGGAGTGCTCCCTGGTCACGTGCCGCTGCTCGCAGCGCTCACCACCGGTATCGTCAGCTACATCTTGGGCGGCGAGAAGCACTCTGTCGCCGTCGGTCCCGGTTTTGCCGAGGTTTCCGACGACAAGGCGCTGCTGATCACGGATCGCTTCATCAAGAAGGAGGACATCGACCCGGTGGTCGTTCGTCTCGCTTTGAAGGAAGCAGATGAAGCGCTCGACAAGTTCGACGGCGATCTCCAAGGCCCGGAGTACGGGGATTTGGTGGCGCGTGAGCTGTGGGCTGCCGCCGAGCTGGAGCTGTACGGTGATCCGCCGCCGCCGCGCATGAAAACGATGAACGAGCTGTCTTTCGGCATGCACGAGAACTATTCGGGGCTCGCCTCCGATGCTGAGAAGCAAGCGGAAGACCCGGGCACCGAGGACGTCGCGGCCCATTGAGCGAGTGGAGCCCCAAGGCCCAGCTGCAAAGCCGCGGGCTCCGCCCCAAAAAGCACTTCGGCCAGAACTTCCTGGCCGACGAGAATCTAGCGCAGCGCATTGCCGACCTCGTGCCGCAGGGCGCGAGCGTGGTCGAGTTGGGCGCGGGTCTCGGCGCGCTGACGCGGCCGCTGCTCACGCGCGCGGGTCGGTTGGTTGCGGTCGAGCGAGATCGGGATTTGGTCCCTGCACTCGCGGAGCTTTTTCCAGACGAGATCGCGGCGGGCAAGCTGCGCATCGAAGAGGCCGACGCCAAAGCGGTGAGCGTCACGGAACTCCTCGCCGGAGCGCCGCGACCCTATGTTTTGGCTGGGAACCTGCCGTATCAGATCTCGGGCCCGTTGCTGGAATCCGCCGTGAACATGGCTGGGGAGGTCGAGCGCGTGATCTTCTTGTTGCAGCTAGAGGTCGTCGATCGCCTGATTGCCGCCGCCAACAGCGAGCACTACGGCGCACTGTCGGTGTTCGTGCAGGCGGCATTCGTCGTCGAGCGGGCGATGGTGATCAAGCGCGGCGCCTTCTACCCGCAGCCGGAGGTGGATTCTGCCGTGGTGCTGCTGGTGCCGCGCGCGGACCGCGTCCTGGAGACCACCGCGTTTCGCGCGCTCGTCAAAGGCGCGTTCGGGCAACGACGCAAGAAGCTGAGCAATGCCTGGGCGGGCGCCTGCGGTAAGAGCCGGGAGGAACTGGCGGCCGCGGCAGCGCGCGCTCGAGTTGATCTCGACGCGCGCGGTGAAACTCTGGCGGTCGCGGATTTTGCGCGCATGGCTAAGGAGCTCGAAGCGTGAGTCGGCTCGAGCGCGCGTCGTTGCGAGGCGCGCCGCTCGTGGCCCTCGCGCTGGCCGTGCTGGGCTGCCCGGCCAAGGGCGACCCCGATGCGCTGGTGGAGCGAGCTGCTTTCGGCGTCTTTTTCGGGGGCCAAATCCAAGACCGCAGCGAGCTGCCTTTCGAGCTCGATCAGGCCAAACAACGCATCGGCGTGCGTGTGGATTTTCGCGCGCCGCTCACGCGCGCGCTGCCTGTGGGCTGGGAAATTGCTCGACCGGCTAGCACGAAGGCGAGCAAGAGCGATGCGGGCGCCGATCAAATCGTGGAAGTGGGGCAAACCACTGGCCGCGTGGGCGAGAGCCGCCTGGACATCCCGCTATCACTTCGGCAGGGGCAAGTGCTCGGTACCTGGCACGTGCGCGTGAAGGTCGATGCTCGCGTGGTCGTCGATCGAGACGTCTTGGTCTACGACGCGCGCGAGCGGCGTGAGCGTGACCGCGACGCGGGGCGCTGAGCGCGGCCGCTCGACGCGAATTCCCAAGCGCGAGAGCGCCCGCATGCCACGCTCATGCGATGCACGAGCGAGCGCCGCGAGCGCCGCCAGCACGGCCTCCGAGGCATCAGGCGCCGCGCGTTCCAAATCCTGATCGAAGCGCATCGGCACCCAGCGCAGCTCGTGCCTTCGCTTCGGAAGGCTGGCCAAGCCTCGTTCGAACGCATTGCGATTAGTCGGGTCCGGTGTCGGCGACCAAACGTAGATAAGGCTTGGACGAGGCCTACCGTGGCTGATTTCCTTCAGCACGCGGAGCAATTCCAGATCCGTTCGCACGCGGTCAGGCTCCAAGCGGGCCGGTGCGCTGAGTCCGAAAGCCAGCAGGTAGCGGCGTAAGCTGCGGTCGCGGCGCGAATTGGCCTGCACTTCGCGCGCTTCGAACGGCGCGCGCGCGCGTAGGCGATCGGCGCGCCGCGCGATGCGGTCGAGCTCGCTCGATCGCACGTGGTCTGCAGCATTCGGATCGAGCGGACGCAGGTGCTCGAGCACCCGCATCGCAACATCCGCCTCGTCGAGGCCTGAGCGATCCGCGTCCACGAAGGTCGCCGCGTGACTGAGGCCGTGCAAAATGCGCGTGGTGTGGGAAACGCCGCGCTCGGGTTTGAGCAGCATCAGGGTACGCGCAGCAACGACGGCGAGCCCGATGCGATCCCCGCGCGCCGCATGGCGAGTGACATACCCGGAAACTTCGTCAATCGCGCGATCGAGCGGCGCGTAGCCCGCGTTGCCCGCGCCCAATTCCACCGAAGCGTCCAAGACGAACCAGACCACATCCCGCTCTTCCCGCTCGTACTCGCGCACCATCAAGCGCCCGCGTTTTGCCGTCGCTTTCCAGGCAACGCGGCGCAAAGCGTCGCCCGCGCGGTGCTCGCGCAGCTCGCGCAGTTGATCGCCGTCGCCAGCCACCAGCCCAGGCCGCCCGCGATCGGCGCCTTGGTGGCTGCGCCCGCCGCGCGCTTGGTGTGCGAACGCCTGGTAGGGCCGCGGCATCACCTCCACACCGTACGGGTTCGCGAAGGTGAGGGGCACCTCATACAAACCAGGATTGCCCTGTACCTCCAGCGATAGCCCGTGAATACCAAAGCGGCCGACGCGCCGCCCGGACACGCGTAGCACCACGCGCAGGCGTCCACCCGCGGGAACCTCGCCCTGCGCCGGCACGATCTCGATCGATAGCTCGGGTGAGAAGACCGCGCGCAAACCGACGAAGCGTGCTGCACGAGAATCGCGGTTGCGCACCTCGGCTTCGATCTCGAGCACGTCTCCGCGGGCCACGGTCCTGCTGCGCGCCTCGCCGCGCCACAGCATCTCGAAACCCGCGCCGCGAATGCGGTGCACGCTGACCTCGGTCACTGCGCGCGCCAGCGCCAAGCCGACCAACAGCGACCCGGCCCAGGCGATGACTGGGCCGCTTTGAAGGAGAAGCCCAGCCCCGACTGCGACCAGGGCGGTCGCTGCTAAATCGATGCTGGTGCGAGTCGGGTGGACCTGCACGGAGGCCCGAGACTATCCTAGCCGGAGGTAGACTTGAACCGCGGGCACCGGCTTTTTTCGTGGATGTTCGGGGTTTGGGCCGCGTTCTGGGGCGGTCTCCGCCCGGTTCACGCGCAGCCGAGCGGCTATTCTGCCCTGGAGCAGAGCGTGATCCGGCAGAAGCTCGCCGAGCGCCGCCTCACGCTTGAGCCGGCCCCCGAGGGCAAGCGCATCGAGGCAATCGACATCGCACGCATCGACGTGTTCGACGAGCGCGATCCGATGCCCGATTTCGTGAATTTACTTCATGTCACGACACGCGAACGCGTGATTCGGCGCGAGCTGTTGTTCGAGCCGGGGACGCCCTACCGGGAAGTGCTCGCGGCTGAGACTGCGCGCAACCTGCGCGAGCTCGTGCAGCTATCGATTGTGTTGATCGTGCCCACACGTGGCAGCGCCCCGGACCGCGTGCGCGTGCTGGTCATCACCAAGGATGTCTGGAGCTTGCGCCTCAACTGGCTGCTCCAATCGCAGAACGCGCACATTAATTACCTGGTGCTAAACCCCAGCGAAGAAAACCTATTCGGCACGCATGCCGTCGTTGGCGGGTTGTTCGTGCTTGATCCAGCGACCTACTCGATGGGCCTTTCGCTGTCCCATCGCCGATTGTTCGGCTCGCACGAGCAAGCCGTGCTCGGGGCGAATTTCATTCGCAACCGCGAGAGCGGAGAGGCCGAGGGCAGCTTCGGGGAATTCCGTTACGGGCAGCCGCTGTATTCGCTCGATACCGAGTGGTCGTGGGGCACGTCCGTGCTCTGGCGCCACGACATTGCGCGCGTTTTTAGGGGCGTGACCGTACGAACGTTCGACGTGAGGGTCGGCTCGGAGGTGGAACACATTCCCGAGCAATACAGCCGCGACCGGCTGTACGGCGGCTATCAGCTGGTGCGTTCGTTCGGCAGGCGCTTCAAGTACGACCTGTCACTGGGTCTGGAGGCGTCACGAAGTGCGTACGGCACGGCCAACCTATCGTCGTACGACCCACGCGCGGCCGCTTTGTTCGTGCGTGACCAATTGCCGACGTCCGACCAACGCGTCAGCCCGTTCGTGCAGCTGCATGCGCACCGTACCGACTTCAGCTCCTTGATCGAGGTCGAAACCCTCGGGCTGCAAGAAGATTACCGCCGTGGCCATGATTTGCTGTTGCGCGTGTTCCCGGCCAGTAGCTCGCTCGGTTCCACCCGCAGCTTGCTCGGTTCTATTGCGCAACTTTCGTATACGTTCCCGGTGGCTGATGGCTTGCTGCGCCCGCTGCTCGGGTCGCGCCTGGAGTATGCGTCCGGAGCTCGCAACGAGGCCCTGTTTGAAGGCGGTTTGCGCTTCGTGTCGCCGCGCTTGGGCTTCGGTCGCCTCGTGTTCGACGCAGAGGTACTCGACCATGCGCTCAACTACGCGAACGGCAAGGTGCTACTCGGAGGGGACAATCGCTTGCGTGGCTACGAGGCGGGCGTGGCGCAGGGCGCCAACTTGGTCGTCGCGAACGCCGAGTTGCGCACGACGTCAGTAGACCTCCTGTCCGCGCAGGTGGGTGCTGCCGCCTTCTACGACGTGGGGGATGCGGCCGACGCGCTGCGCAAGTTGCGGCTCAAACAGGGCGCTGGCTTCGGCCTGCGTATCCTGTTTCCCGAGTTCGATCGCATCGTTTTTCGCGCGGATTGGGGCTTTCCGCTCAGCCCAGGGTACCAGACCTTTCCGGGGGCGTTCTTCCTGTCGTTTGCGCAAGCATTCGCGATGCCCCACGTTGTGGCGCCGAGCGTTCTGACCGAAACCCTATGAAAAGCGGCGCGCGCGCCGCAAGCGCTGCTGCGGCCGGGCCCGCATGTCGTTCTCTAGCGTTCGCGGGCTTCGGCCCTCGACCCGCGCTATCCTCTCAGGGTGAGCGATAGCGCGCGCGTCCCACACCACCTTCGGCGTTACGTTGTCGAGCAGGATTACGCGCAGTACACGGAGGTCGACCAAGCCGTGTGGCGCTTCGTGCTGTTGCAAACCTACGAGCGGCTTCAGCACACCGCACACCCAGCGTATCGCCAGGGCCTCGCGCAAACCGGGATCTCGGTCGAGCGCATCCCTCGTGTCGCCGAGATGAATGCCTGTTTGGGCCGCTTCGGCTGGCGTGCCGTGTGCGTGGATGGCTTCATTCCGCCGCGCGCTTTCCAAGAATTTCAAGCAGCGAGCATTTTGCCGATCGCGGCCGATGTTCGCTCCAAAGACCACCTGGTGTACACGCCCGCGCCGGACATCATCCACGAGGCGGCCGGACACGCGCCGATTTTGCCAGACCCGCGCTATGCGGCGTACTTGCGTGCGATCGGTGAAGTTGGAAAGAAAGCCTTTTCTTCGCCCGAAGATGCCCGAGTGTACGCCGCCATTTTCGACCTATCTGAGGTGAAGGAAACTCGGGGCGTGCGTCCGGAGCTGGTGACCGCGGCCGAACAGCGCCTCCAGGCCGCACTTGCCGACGTCACCTTCACCAGTGAGGCGAGTCGATTGTCCCGCCTGTATTGGTGGACCGCGGAATACGGCTTGATCGGTACGCCCGCGGAATACCGCCTGTATGGCGCCGGCCTGTTGTCCTCGCTGTGGGAGAGCCACGCTTGTCACGACGCTGCCGTACGCAAGCTACCGCTCAGCGCGGCGTGCGTCGAGCAGGGCTACGACATCACGCGCACGCAGCCTCAACTGTTCGTCGCTCGCGACTTCGAGCAACTCTTCGACGTGCTGGGCGAGGTGGATGGCGCGCTCGCGTATCGCGCGGGCGGTGACCGAGCGCTCGCCGCCGCTTTGCGCAGCGGAGAAGTGTCGACGTTTTGTTTTCGCGGTGGTCGCTCGGCCATCGGGCAACTGAGTTCCGCGTCCGGCACCGCGGAGCAGGGCGTGCTCACCTTCACCGGGCGGGTGGGCTTCAGCGCTGACGGCAGCGAGCCATGTGTGTTCGAAGCGGGGCCGCGGGGCTACCACTTGCCGTTTGGCGCGCTCGCGAACGGTCGCGATTTCTCCGCGCAGCTTGGCCAAACCGGGCGCCGCGTGGCGCTTCGCTTTGCTTGTGGCGCCGAGCTCGCGGGCGAATTGGTCGCGCGCACGTTGGATGCGGCTGGGAACGTCCTGAGCGCACGCCTCGCGGACTACCGGTTCAGTTCCGTCGACCCGGGCTTCCACGAGCAAGGCGCGGAGTACGTCTTGTTCGCGGCGCCCGACCTACTGACGGCGCACGCTGGCGCAAGCGACCCCGAGTTTTTCCCGAATGTCGAGGCGCTTAGCACTACGGTCCCCAAGCCGCGCGCGCGCGGCGAGCGTGAGCGCGCGCTCCTTTGTTTGTACGAGCGATCCATCAACGCGTTTCGGGATCACGTAGGCAGCGCCTCGGTGCAGGCCTTCGAGGCCGTGCACCGCGAACTTCAGCAGGCGTTCCCCGACGAGTGGCTCCTGCGTTGGAACCTGCTGGAATGTCTGTGTAAGTTATCGGAGGGGCGCGGGCTTGCGCGTACTCTCGAGCATGAGTTGCTCGCGCTGGAGCTGCGCTTCTCGCATCGGGAACCGATCGCGTCTGGGTTGCGCTACTTGGCCCGGTTGGCCGCCTAAGGGGACGAGCATGGGGCAGCGCTCGCTGGGCCGGTTTGCCGGCACTGGGGTTGCGCACCAAAGATGCCGTTGTTTATCGTCCGCTAGAATCTGACTGGACGGTCAGGCGGGTTCTAGCTACCCTGCGTGTGTGGTCGTCTGACTGGACGGTCATAGTGGTTTCGCTGCTCTGGCTTGTCTGAGCGTTCCCCGCACGAGGCAATTCATGGATGTCCTTACTGATGTGCTCGAGACCGTTCGCGTGGTGGCGGCTTGCTACGGCCGCCTAGAGGCCAGCGCGCCCTGGGGCATCCGCGTTCGCGCCAGTGAAGACGCAAAATTCCACGTCGTGCTTTCCGGGGAGGCACGGCTCGTGGTCGACGGCACGGAGGACCCCATCGAGCTCCGCGAGGGCGACATCGTTGCGCTGCCACACGGCCATGCGCATTCGTTGATCGACGATCCGAACATCGTTGCCCAGCCGCTGGAAGAGCTGCTGGTGTGCAGAGCGCGCGGGGAGGGCGGAATTTTGCGCGTGGGTGGTGGGGGGCAGGCTTCGACCATCGTCAGCGGTCGCTTCCGCTTCGAGGATCGCAAGAACAACCCGCTCTTGTCCGTGCTGCCCCCGGTGATCACGCTGCGCGGTGAGATGGGCAAATCAGTGCGCTGGCTCGAGCCCACGCTCAAGTTCATTGCTTGCGAGGCTGCCTCCGGACGCCCTGGTTCGCAAACCGTGATCGCGCGCTTGGCGGACGTACTCTTCATTCAGATCGTGCGCGGGCACTTGGCGAGCTTGCCCGCGAATGGCAGCGGCTGGCTGGGCGCGTTGGCCGACGGGCAGATCGGGGCGGCGCTCGGCTTCATTCACCAAAACCCCGAACAAGACTGGACGGTGCAATCGCTCGCCTCCAAGGTAGCTATGTCCCGTTCCGCGTTCGCCTCGCGCTTCATGCGCTTGGTCGGTGAACCCCCGCTTTCCTACATCACTCGTTGGCGCATGCAAAAAGCCGCAGGAATGCTGCGTGAAGGCAAGCAAACGCTGGCCCAAGTGGCCGCCCAAGTTGGCTACGAGTCGGAAGCTGCGTTCAGTAAAGCCTTCAAGCGGGCAGTGGGCAGCGCGCCCGGTGCCTATCGCCGTGGCTTGAGAGCGAGCGCACTCGAAGTGGCGGCCTGAATTCCGTTCTACAGCTCGCTGGGGCCGCGCTCAGACGGGCCGCACCGCGCGGCGGTAGCTGACCTTCGCCAACGCTTCGTCCACTAGCACGCCGCGCGCGCGCGCGTCGCCCTCGAGCTCCGGCACGAGGATTAGGCGGTGCGCGAGCACCGGCGCGGCGACGAAGCGCACGTCATCCGGGGTCACGAAGGGCCGACCGGAAAGCACTGCGTTCGATTTCGCGGCGCGCAAAAGGCCGAGCGACGCGCGCGGGGATGCGCCGAGCACCACGCGCGGGTGGTTACGGGTGAACGTGCTGAGCGCGACTGCGTAGTCGTAGATGTCATCTTCGACGTGGACTCGCGCCGCGATCGACTGCAGTTGTAGGACGTCGGCGCCCGAGAGCACGACGAAGGGTTCGGGGGCGATGATGCCGTGTGCGCGCAGCATTTGAACTTCGTCGCGCTCGTTCGGATAGCCCATGTTCACGCGCACCAAGAAGCGGTCGATTTGCGCTTCGGGCAGGGGATACGTCCCTTCCAAGTCGACCGGGTTTTGCGTGGCGAGGACGAAGAATGGATCGGGCAGCTCGAAGCGATCCCCCTCGATGGTCACTTGCCGTTCCTGCATGGCTTCCAGCAACGCGGACTGCGTCTTTGCCGGCGCGCGGTTGATCTCGTCTGCGAGCAGCACGTTGGCGAAGATCGGCCCGGCTCGAAGCGAGAAGGTGCCATCCTTCGGATTCAACACGTAGGTCCCGGTGATATCCGCGGGTAACAAGTCCGGAGTGAACTGCACCCGGCGGATCGAACAGCCAAGGGTGGTTGCGAATGCTTTCACGAGCGTCGTCTTGGCGATGCCCGGCACGCCCTCCAAGAGCACATGCCCGCGCGCCAGTAGTGCGACCACCATCAGGTCGACGGCAGCCATGTCCCCGATGTACACGCGGCTCACTTGGCGCCGCACTTCCGAGAGCCGCTCCCGCGCGGCTTCGATCTCACTGACGTTCAACGCTTGCATCAATTGGACGTACGCTGCTCGATTTCAGCAAGAATCTCCATCACCTTTCGCCCGAGGGCTGCTACCTGTGCGTGCGCCAACTTTAGGCGGCGCCGGGAGAGCAAAGCGTTCTGGGCCGCGCCAAGCTCCCGGAACAAGTTCTGCGCCTCCGCCATCCGCGTGGCATCCAACACGCGTTTTCGGCTCAGTTCCGCTAGGATTTGTTCAGGCGCGCTGAGCCGAGATAGCCCGAGCGCGTTGCACAGCGCTTCGCTCAAGGCCGCGCGTAGCTCGAGCAGTACCAGAGCAGGGTCCGTTGTCGGCGCGGATAGCACGGCCGCGCGGCCGGCGAGGCCTCCTTGAGCGAGCAAGAGCGGCGCCACTGCGTAGCGCGGGATCGACCGGCGATAGAGCCGCGAGCTGTAGCTCGACGCCCACGCTAGGGCGCCGGCGGCGCACAACACCGCGAGGGCCAGCGCGAGCGGCCCCGGGAGTCCGTTCTTTTCGAGGTCCGCGGAAAACTCTGCGAGCGTATTGGATACATTCGTAAGCTCACCCAGCACTCCGCGGGTGCCGCCAAAGTGCCCGCGCTGACCGAAATCATTGGTGACGATGTACAGCTTCCCCCCGCGACTCGCGCCGGCGTCGTTTTCAACCAGGTACTTGAGCAGCCCGTTGGCGAAGGTGCGGTTCCCGGGGTAGCGCAGCATTTCATTGATCACGACCGAGGGGTCGCCCATCGCGAACAGGCGCCCGCTCTTGGCGATGATCCCGGTCACGGCGAGCGTTGCATCCGGCTCGCCGAGCGCCGGAATCTTCAAGACTTGAGTGAGGTTCGGGTGGACCAGTGCCGTTGGGTGATTGGTCACCACGCGCTCAACTCCTGCCACTACCGGGTGCCGGTTTTGCTCTTGCCCAGCGACTTGTTCTACGGCGGGAACGGCGATGGCCAATTCCGGGTTGTCGCGCAGGGATTGTGCGGGCCTTCTTGGCGCTTCCACACGGTGGATTTGAAAGCGCGCCAGGAAGTGCGCCGCCTCCCCCCGGTCATCCAGCACGGCCATTCTGCCTCCAGCTCGCAGAAACGCCGATAGTTCGTTGTAATCCAGCTCCACCTCAGGGTGCAGCACGAGCAGGCCATCATCCTTGCTCAGCCGCTCGTAGTCGACCGCGGCCAGCACCTCCACTCGGGCTTTGCCGAGCTCCTGCTGGGCGAGCGCATACAGCTCGCTCGTGCCTTCCCAGCTGGAGTCCGAGACGTCGAAGCCCCGCGCTAAAGCGCGCGTTCCCAGAGCGAGAACGGTTAGTCCAGCGCCAGCCGAAATTAGGCCAATCCACAACCGGCGCGCCAACCTGCCCCAAGGCCGATTTGCGGTCGCGGCCGCTAACGAAAACGCCATCTGAGCCGTACTCTAAGGGTGAACCTTGGCCATTACACGCCTGTTCGGCGTCCGCCAGAAAAGCTCAAGCTTCCCATGAGCTTGACCTGTGTGCAGGCGTGGCTACAGTTAAAGAGTATTCCCGGCGCAAGCCCGACAGAAAGCGAGGACTCGAGCGATGCTTCCTCCGTTCATTATCGATCAGATCCGGCGGCGGGAAGAAGACGTGCAGCGTCGGCAGGAGCTCGATCGCCCTCGCCTAGAGTTGCCCCTGGACGTGTACCATCCGGCCTCAGAGAAAAAGCCGAATGAAGAGGATGTTGGCGAACGCGGTGTGATCATCCTCGACCTCGGCTGAGCCTCGCCCAGCCGTCAGCGGGCGGCCCATGAAAATCGGCCTAGCCTTGGGCAGCAATAAGCGTTCACGGTCGGCGGCCAGTTGTCGGCAGCGGCGAGCGTGCGCGACCGGGCCGCGCTGAGCCGCGCGCCGTACTTTTCAGAACCAAGACGCGGTGATTGCGACTTGTGGCGCTCGCCACTAGGCTCCGCCCGCGCATGCGACCCCTGTTACTTCTCGCGGCAATTTCCGCGTTGGCTCTGAGCTCGTGTTTTTCCCCGGGCGACGGCGTCGCGCCGCCGCTCAATCGCTTGTATTTTCCCACTGGGGTCGTGCTCGATTCGGTGAACTTGGACGCGCGTGGCGCGCCAAAGTTCATGTACGTCGCGAGCAGTGATTTCGACCTGCAGTACCGCTCGTCGTCCTTGGTGTCGTTCGACCTCGCCCGAATCCGCGAAGTCGTTCCGGTGAATTGCAACAGCAACGCAGATTGCACGCAAGACGGCACGACGTGCGACATGACGGCGACGACGCAGAACGGCGGGGTGCCCAGCTTTTTCTGCGTCTCCGCCGACCAGGACCCATGCGCGGGCGCGGCTCCGCAGACGGAGGGCCAGAAGCTGGTGTACCCCGGGCGCTGTGCCGCGGTGGACATTGACCATCCGCAAGATGGCCGCAGCTCCTTACTGGTGGACAGGGTGGGCATCGGCGCTTTTGCCACCGACATGATCTTGCGTGCCGGGCCGCAGACTGCCGAAACCGTCGCGCGCTTGTTCTTACCCGTGCGCGGGGATGCGACGTTGCACTGGATCGACGTCGGCACGGATGGCCATCTAAATTGTGGTCAGAACAACACCGACGACCAGAGCTGCGACGACATTCACCGCGCAGGCAATAACCCGCTCGAAAACGTCAATCAGATCCGGCAGCCGTCGGAGCCGTACGGCGTGGATGCCACGGCCGACGGCGAATACATTGCCGTCACCAACCAGACGACGGGCAGCGTCTCCTTGTACTCTGGCGGTTTGACGAGTGAGGGCCCGAAGTTGGAAAATATCCTCTCCGGTCTGCCCACGGCACCGGTAGCGATCGCCGCGGTGCCGGTCCCCGCGCTCTCCGCCGCCCAAAAGCTGAGCCTGACGCCGTCGTTCTTGATCGCGTACCGCAACGCGCCGCGGATCGATCTGTTGCGCGTGCGGGGCAAGGACAGCTCGGACGCGGGGCACCCTGCGCTCGGCTACGCGGGCTCGGTGCCCATCACCGTCAACGCGCTCGGTTACGATTCGCGAAGCCTCGTGTTCGACACCGATGCCCGCAGCCTCGATTATGCCGAATGCGCCAAGAGTGCCAACTGCGCGGCTCCGGATCAATGCGAGCAGGACCCAGGCTACCTCGACTGCGCGAAGCGCGCCCGCCAGCCGGGCTTGTTCGTCGCGAACCGAGCCCCGTCTTCGTTGTTGGTCGGCGCGCTCACCCCGGACCCGAATTTCCTCGCCGGGAGCAGCGAGTTACCCGCATTTACCGACAACATCGCGCTGACGGCTGGCCCGTCTCGGGTGGTGCTCGGCCGGGTTCGGGTCGCGGCGCTAGCGTCCGATCCGGACGCGATCACCGACGACGGCGCGCCGTACAAGCTCGAGCGACGCGTGTTCGTGGTCTGTTTCGATTCACGCCGCGTTTTCATCTACGACCCCGGACGTCGCGTGGTCGAGGCCCGGGTAATCACCGGGCGCGGGCCCTTCGCACTCGCGATCGACGATATCCGTGGGCTCGGCTACATCTCGCACTTTACCGATTCGTATTTGGGAGTCATCAGTTTGGATCAGCGCTTTCCCAAGTCTTACGCGAGCATCGTCGCGAACATCGGCGTTCATTCTCCACCGCGGGCCTCCAAGTGAACTTGTCTTTCCCGTCCTCCGGCTATCTCTCGGCTCTTTTGGCGTGCGCGCGCGGGCTTGCCGCGGTTGCCACCGGAGCCTCGCTGCTTTCGCTCGGCGCCTGTTCGCAAACCCCCGTCACCGTCGATCTGCACTCGTTGCAAGCGAGCGGAAAAGTCTCCTTCGTGTGCCGCGCCGACGACGGCGACCCAGCCGGGCACAAGCTGGACGAGTGCCCGGACTACGAGCACGCGACCCGTCATTTACTGGGTCTCGTCACCCAAACGGCGACCAACGAGGTCGCCATTGTGGACCTGTACGCGGGCCGCGTCGTGGATGTCGACCCGACCACTCCGGGTTATTCGTTCCTGCGCGTAGGCGCGAGCCCCGGCTCGATCGTGACCACGCCAGGCGGTTCGGCGAGCTTCGTGGGCGTCACGGGCTTCCAGAAGAACGGTATCTTCGCGCTGCCCTCCACGTGCCTCAGCGCGCCGACGGCGGGCCAGGTCAGTCGTGATCTGACCAGCTGGTCTGCGTGCTCTCTCAGCTCTGCGCCTGGTGAGATCACGGTTCTCGTCGATCCTCCGGGGAAAAGCGGCGCGATTCGCGGTGCGTGTGACGGCACGGCGCAAGCCAAGCCGGATCAAGATGGGCGTGAGTGCCCGGCTGATTTGACGGCTGAGGGCGGCGCGCCGGGTCGACGCAAGCTGCTCGTCTCCTTGCCGGATGAGCACAAGCTCGTGCTCCTCGACGCACAAAGCTTGCTTGATCGGGCGCCCGGCGAGTTCACGGGCTGCGCCGTCGAAGCGACGTTTGGGTTGGGCGCCGCGGTACCAAGCACGCCTATCCAGCCGGTTTTGCCGCCCGATCTGCAGGTCGACCCGGCAACGCCCGGCGCCGATGCTTGCGTCGCGACCGAGTACCCGGCGCTGACCAGCTCAGAGCAGCCGACGCCCGACGGTTTCGCGCTCTCGGGACAGACGTTGTACGTCGGCGACAACACGCTGCCCGTCGTTCACGTGCTGGATGTGTCCGACCCGTGTGCGGCGGCGGAAGAAGAACCGCTGCTGCCTCATTCCTATGAAGCCCCCAATCGCGTCGTGACGACCTCGCGAGTTGCGGTGAGTCCGCTCACCCCGAGCGGCAAGCGATACGTTTATGCGGTCGACCGCAGCGACGCGCCGTCCAGCGTGATGGTGTTCGATGTCAGCCCCGGCTCCAGCACTCGCACGCCGTTGGTGTTCCCGAATGGGCCGAAACAGCCCTACTTGCCGCCGGATCGTTTGCGCTTCGGGCCGAACGTGAAGGACGTGAGCTTCGTGCAACGTGACTTCCCAGCGCCGGATCCGGCGACTGGCGTCGGTCAGTACGGTCTCGCGTGCGACCCGTATCCGGATAGCACGAGCCCAGCTACTCAATATCGGCCCAGCGTTGACTACTCCGCTGGGGCGCGCCCGCTGAATTTGCGTGGCGTTTTCGGGTTCGTGCTGCTCAGTGACGGCCACATCGCGGTCATCGACGTCGAAGATTTTGACGCCTCGTGCCGGCGTCCGGTTGGCGTAAATTCTTCGCAGTTCGAGGACTTCCGCGGCTGTGCCCCGGACAAACCCGCACCCGGTGAGTCGACGCTGCCCGCGTCGTTCGTTAACGATGGCGCGCCCACGGTCACGAACGAGTCGACGTGCAACATCATCGAGCCGAACCGGCCGCGCGCCGCGTCGCTGTCGGTGTCGAACAGCACCGTGGGTTTGCGCGCGCCAACGCTGCGCTCCTTCCCGCAGTTCGAAAACCCTGACCCGGCCTCCCTGCTGGCGGGTAATGAGCGCCCGCGCCTGCTCGCCGTCGACTTTCCAAACCCGGATCCGAAGGTCGAGACGCCCATCCCCGCGCAGGTGAACATCAGCGCGCAGTTGTATGCGAACTGCCCGGCGACCATTGGCGCCGCGCCGTGCGACGGCACTGCGCAAGCCCTGCCTGTGGATCCGGTAACCAGCACGCAGAACTCGTTGGTCTTGCCGCTGAGCGAGCCGCGCTCGTACGCCGCGGACGAATCGCCGACGCTGACCTATGAGGGGGCGCTCTTCACCCCCTCGCGGACCAGCGGTTTCATCCAAGTCACCAAGGGCGCGCCCAGCGCGATCCTGCACGATCCCGACGCCAACTTCTGCGGCAGTGCGGGGGTAGAGGACAGCGATTCAATCTTGACCGAAGCGGCCGCATTGGAGATCCCCGAGAGCGGCGGTCGGCGCGCGGCCTGGGCCAAGGCGCACGCGGACTACGTACAAATTACCGGTGATTTCCCGGACAGCGACGACGTTTACTGGGCCGACCTGGCAGGGGCGACCAACTCCTGCACGCGTGACCTGTGCGCCGCGGAATTTGGTGTCTTCGACAACCAAGCGGACCTCAGCGTCAGTCGTGATCTGTCGATCCTGGAGGCCTCCGGCGCCCAGCTCGTGGTCACGCCTCGCTGCCAGAAGGCCGACGGCACTCCCGATCCCGCTTGTGACCCTGCGCTCGTCTTGCAAGACATCCATTGCTGTTTCCCCGCTGGAACTGCGTACACGGTGCGCGCATCGCATCAGTGGCTGCTGAGCGGGCCGAGCGGCACCGGTTCCGCTCCGCACGACATCGCCGCGGGTGCGGGTGGGCGCTGCGTGCACACCGCCACCTGCGACCCGCGCAAGAAGTTCTTCCACGCGCGCGCCTTCGAAGTCTGCAATAGCGACAAAGATGCCGATCCAGACGGCACCTGCAGGGCGACCGATCCGACGGTGAGCTGCGTGGCGAGCGCCGCGGACATCCCGGTGAGCCCGGCAGGAGTCGCTCGCCAGTGCATCTTCGAAGACCTGACCGCGCGCTTCGTGGTGTATCGCGGCGCGAGGGCGAGCACGCGCGGCATGTCGTTCAGCTGGCAAACGACCGGCGGTTTCACGCCGCTGACGATGTCGCTGAGCACGCAATCACCGCTTCCGACCAGCCTGTCGTACCTGCCGGAGGTGGGCTACCTGGCGGTGATTGACAGCGCGTCTGTCGGGCTCTCGCTCTTCGACCTGAACTCGCTCGGTGTGGTGTCGCCGTCCCCCTTCTTCTAGACCATGTCTGCTCGCCTCACGCCAGTGATGCAGCAGCATGCGGCGGCCAAGCAGGCCCACCCGGATGCGATCATCTTCTTTCGCCTGGGGGACTTCTACGAGATGTTCGGCGCCGACGCCGTGCTCGCCGCGCCGTTGCTCGAGCTCACGCTCACGGCCCGAAATAAGGGCAAGGTCGACGAAATTCCGTTGGCCGGCGTGCCGCACCACGCGGCTGCCGGCTACATCGCGCGCCTACTTTCGCTCGGACACAAGGTCGCGATCTGCGAACAGATGGCGGACCCCTCCAAAGTAAAGGGCATCGTGCCGCGCGAGGTCGTGCGGGTCATCACGCCGGGCTTGGTTACCGAGCGCGAGCACCTCGAGTCGAGCGCCAATAATTTTCTGGCTGCGCTCGACCTTTCTTCAGACGTGGTCGGCGTTTCCCTGTTCGATTTTTCGACGGGTGAGCTGTTGTCTGCCGAGCTGCCCGATGTGCCGTCCGCCTTGGCAGAGCTCAGCCGCGCCCGCCCGCGCGAGGTTCTGGTTGGCTTTGCTTCGGATGACGCGCCGCGCGCGGGCGTGCTTG
>JBDTYJ010000100.1:0-16424 GCA_040005755.1 Pseudomonadota bacterium | reverse complement strand
CCTGCCGAAGGTTGTACTCCAGCACCTGCTGCAGATCGGGCTCGTCTTCGACGATCAGAATGCGTGTCATCCAGGAAACCGGGTACCGGGAACGTGTGACGATCGCATGGCGACCGCGTAGCACTCATGTGTGAAACGACTAGGCCGGTGCACCGGCTGAGCTCGGGCTAGTCACTTGCGGCTGATTCTAGCGCAAAACGCCGTCACGCGCGCGCCACAGCGGGCTCGCGGCTGGTTTCCGACGGATCGGGGTGCAAGTGCGAGCCTGGGCCGATGCGCATGGCGTGCCCCCGCCACAGGACGCGCCGCCGCACCGCAGCAATGGCCCAAATCCCCCACATGCCCAAATCCTTGAGCAGGAGCAGCGGGAGCTCGCTCGGGCGCGGGAAGGCGCCGTTGAGCAGGCGAATTAGCCAGGCGTCGGACAAGTACTTTGCCACGAGGGCAAGCAAGGAGAGCTCCGCAAGGCGATTCGGGCTGGCGAACGGCACCTGGGCACCAGCCGCCAAGAACAAGAGGCTGAGGAGCAGCAGCGGGCCCGGATAAAGCAGCGGCTCGGCCCAGTACAAACGCGTAGCCAAGCGGCGGCGCATCTGCGCCCAACGCAAGTGGCGCGCGGCAAACTCGCCGACGCTGCGGCGAACGTTGATCGTACGCAGTACGTGCGCCGAGAGCGCGACGCGCATCCCCGCCGCCTCGAAGGCGTGGCCGAGCACGTAATCCTCCGCGAGGACGTCGCGAACCAACGCAAAGCCCCCGATTGTGTCCAGCACTGATTTGCGGAACAACATGGATTTGCCAATCACGCAAGGGTGCTGGACGAGCACCTCTGCCCCGCAGATGGCGCGCGCGACGTAGCTTGCCAGGTGCAAGTTCTCGAGCCGAGCACCCAAGCTCTTGCCGCCGGCCCCTGAGAGCACGCTCGAGACCAGGCCGACGCGCGGATCGGCGAGCTCGGCAACCAGCGCACGCAAGTAGTCTGGATCCGGCCGCACGTTGGAGTCGGAAATCAGCTGCACGTCGTGGCGCGCGCGCTGGCTCAGCCCGCTCAGGTTACTCACCTTGGGGTTCATGCCCAGGCGGGGCATTCCCCATATAATCTGTATGTTTACGTCTGGAAAATCGCGGCGCAGCGCGCGCGCGACGATCAAGGCGGGGTCACCCGGGTCTTCGGCGCCCAGTACGAGCTCGAAATCCGGATAATCCTGGCGCGCGAGGGCGACCAAGTTTTCGTACAGGCCTTCATCAACGCCGCACAACGGTTTCAACACGGAAACCGGCGGCATCGGCCCCTGCTTGGGCGCGCGCGCGTGCACCCGTTGCACCGAAACGTGCGTGGCCACCGTCATTGCTAGCGAGAAGGTCGCCAGAAGCAACGTCAGCGCGAGCCCAAGGTTCTGGATCGTGAAGTGCGTCGTGCTCATCACCAGTCCTCCGCTTTTGAGGACTGTGCCGGCGCGAAGTGGCAGGCGAGCAAACGCTCGGAAACGTTACGGAGAAACGCTCAACCGGTGCCCAGCACTTCCGCCACAGGAACCTCGGCGAAGCGATAACCGACGCCGCGCACGGTCTCGATGTAGTCGCGCGCTGCGCCCATCTTCTCGCGCAGCCGCTTCACGTGGGCGTCCACGGTGCGTGTCGAGATTTTGGTGTCGAGACCCCACACCTCGTCGAGTAGCGCGGCCCGTGATTGCACGCGATTGCGCCGTTCGTAGAGCGTCACCAGGAGCTTGAACTCGAGCGCGGTGAGCTCGACCTCATCGCCCTCGACCCACACGCGATGCGCCGCGCGATCCATGCGCAAGTTGCCGAATTCGATGCTCGGGCCGTCGGCCACGGCGAGCTCTCTGCGCCGCAAAACCGCGCGAATTCGCAGCACTAATTCACGCACACTGAACGGCTTGGTGATGTAATCGTCCGCGCCGATCTCGAAGCCGACCACGCGGTCGCTCTCCTCACCGCGGGCCGTCAGCATCACAACCGGCAACGCGCGCGTCGCAGGATTGTCTTTGATCGAGCGGCACACCTCGGTGCCGGACATATCCGGCAGCATGAGGTCCAAGAGCACGAGATCGGGCTCGCGTTCACGCACTAGCCGCAGGCCGTCAGCCCCGCGTGCGGCCTCGACGACTTCGTGCCCGGCGCTCTTCAAATTGTAATCGAGCACCTGGCGAATGTCGGACTCGTCCTCGATGACTAGAATTCGCGCCATATCACCCTCGCGATTACAGGAGTGGTGTGACCGCTGCGTGACGAGCCCGTAGCAGGTTCGCTCTTTTCACCACGCGGCCGTCACGCCGTTCATTCACTGAACATCTAAGCGAAAACTTTGCCAGTCGACTCCGCCGCGATCGTCACGCAAGACGACCCACATGAACACCGGGCCAGCTTCTTTGGGAGCGCGCCAGGTGTTGTCGCTGCTGGTGCTGGTGAAGTCGGCCTCAGTGCTGCCCGTGTGATCGCTCGCGAAGGACCCCGCCGTCGCGAACCACGACACGCGGAACGATTCGTGACGGTTGCGCAGCACGTGATCGGCCGGATCGAGGTAGGAGTAGGATTCGGGGCCGCCGCAGCCTTTGACGGGCGGCGTGCAGTCAGCAGGACAGCTCATGATGTCTTCGCCCGGGCTGCACGTCTCATCGCCGCAGATCGGGTCCGCCGGGCAGGTCGGCCAATTGGCGCGCAATGTGACTAGGCTGGTGCCGGCAACAGCAAGCGGCGAGTCAGCCGCTTCTGGAGTCAATTCCGCGTCATTTTCGCTGGGCACGCTGACGCCGAGCAGCTTCGGATTCTCATTCGAGCGGGTGGTCAAGGTGTAGGCCGCAAACTGCTCGCTCGTACTACCAGCGAGGTTGCACGTGATGCGCGTTTCCGCGAACGCCGAGACGACGGTTTGATCCGCGCTCACGCGCAAGATCACCGGCTGGTAGTAGCCGCCGGTCGAATCCGGATCGGTTGGCCTGCCCTGCGCTCCCGTGGCCGAGCTCGAGCTCGAGCTCGGAGCGTTGCTGCCACCGCCCGCACCGGCCGTGCCGCCCGAGTGCGACTGAGGTTGCGGCACGTCCGGGCCAAACTGTGCGCACGCGTTGATGGGCATCATGCCGCTGGGCGCGGTGCCGCTGCCGAGTGGCAGCAGGATGTCCGGGCTAGCCTCGAAGCATGCTGCTGCAACGTCATTCAATTCGTTGCTGGCTTTAGGCTGAGTGCAATACTGCCAATCCAGCTGCGGCTTGGCGACGGTCCCGTTTTCGTCGACCACGAGAATTCTGTAGGCGACCGCGGCCTTGGGCGGGGCTTCCGCCGGAATGGACCGCACGGCCAACACGCGCGGTCCGACGACTTGCGACGAGCGATCGTCGAATGCGGGGGTGCACGCGGCGCACGGCACGAACAGCGCCAGCAGCGCCAGACGAAGTGGAAACGCGTTCAACCTGCTCACCATTCGAACCTCGCACCCACTACCGGCAGAGTCGGCAGACCCGTGATGTAGTTGCGCTTACCGTAGTTGTAGTCGTACACGACCTCTTCCGGATTGCTGCGGTCCGTCACGTTCTGCACGTCGAGGTAAACCTCCGCTTTCCACCAGGCGCCGGTGAAGCGCTTGGCGATGCGGGCGTCTAACTGGACGAACGCCGGAATCCGCTGCGAGTTCTGCGCGCCGAAGCTCGGCTCGTACAAGTCGCGCCGCAAGCTGTAGTGGGCGCCAACCACAGGCGTGCGCGGCAGCCCGGTCGCATAGCGAAAGCGCGCGCCGAACTCGAAGCCCGCGCCCAAGTCATAAGAGCCGACCACGGTGGCAACGTGCGTTTGATCGTAGTCGAAGAGACGCCAATTGCTGACCGAATGGTCTTTGCGTTCGCTTCGCATCAACGTGTAACTGACCCAACCGAAGAAGCGCCCGGTGAGCTCATGGCGCAGCAAGATCTGCGTGCCGTATGCGCGGCCCTGGCCTTCTTGGACGAGCGACGTCGCAAGCAGCGGCGTGGGCGAATCGCTACGCGTCACCAGATCAGCCGATTTCGAGTAGAACACCACTTCTTCGAGTGAGAGCTGATCGGTGAATTTGAAGTTGCTACCGCCCAGCACGTTGTAGCCGTGCTCGATACCCAGCAGCGGATTGCCGAAAACGGCGGACAAATCGGCCGGCTGCGGGGACTGGTGGTACAGGCCAACAGCCGCCTTGAAGCCCAAGCGGGGCAGCATTTGGTAGTTCACGGCCAGCCTGGGATCGACTGCGGTGCTCTGATTGGTGACGCCCGTGGTTGGAATGCCGCGCACTGCGGGGTAGCGCGCGCTTGCTCCGGTGATGTACGGCTCCACGCGCAGCCCGGGCACGATGTGCAAACGGTCGCCCAATAGACCAAAGTCCGCTTGCGCGTACGGAGCAACGGAAACGATGGTCGTATCCCATTGGTCGCCGTTGACCTGGCCGCCCGGGGGTTGCCCGAACACCGTGTAGTCGCCCTCGCGCGAAGGCAGCGTGACCGAGCCACGGCGCGTCAAGCTGGAGCGGCTGCCTTCGACGTCTACGCCGACGGTAGTGACGATGTGCTCGGACATGCGCCCCCGCCAAGCGGTGCGCGCCCCGAAGACCTTGCTCTGGGTATCCAACTTGGTCGGCGTGCCGCCGAAAGATTCTTGCGATTGCGTGTGATCCACACCCACCCATGGCGACAAAAGCACGCTCGATCCGTCGGCGAACTGGCGCTTGTATGAGATGCCCACGCGGCTGAATGCGGTCAGCGTGTAGTCGCTCTTGTCTTGCGCTGGGTCCTGATTGCTGAGCGTGCGCGTGAGCGCATCGCGCGAGGTAAGCGCGAGTATTTCCACGGTTTCGTTCTCGCCCAATTGATGGGTGAGTTTGACTTGCCCGTCGTAGTAGTCCGGAATCGGCACGAAATCCCCCACATCCTTGGATGTGAATAGGGACAAAGAGCGGTCCAGGTAGCTCTTGCGTGCCGCGATGGCAATTTGCGTGGCAGCGGACAGCGGCGCTTCGACCATGGCCGCGGAGTCAATCACGTCAGCGGCGACGAAGCCGTGCACACCCGTCGTGCGCAGCGCGCGCGTGTCAATGGTCACGAGTCCGCCGAGACCGCGACCGTACTCCGACCCATAACCGCCGGGCGAAAGGTTAATCGCACGCACCAAGTCACCCGCGAATACGGAGCGCAGGCCGCCACCATGATAGAGCAGCGGGATGTGGATGCCGTCCACGTAAACGCGCGTGTCTTGCGGCGCCGCGCCCCACACCACGAGCTGGCCTGATCCGAACGAGGCGCGCGCCACGCCGGGCAAGTTCTGTACGACTTTGAGCGTGTCACCCTGCGTCCCCGGAACGCGCCGGCCCTCTTCCGCCTTGATCTCGGTGGAGACGACTTCTTTGCGGATCTTTGGCGCCACCACCACGATCTCGAGATCCGACTCTTCGCCGGGCGGAACGTCTTCTTTCGGCTCGAGTGAGTATTTGACGGAGAGCTTTTGGCCTTTGACCAGCTCTTCTTCGGTGGTCACCGTGGTCAGGTTCGGACCGCTGATGGAGATCACGTGCTTGCCGAGCGGGACCTCTTTGAACTCGAAGTGGCCAAGCTCGTCAGTGGTCGCGTCACCCAAGCCCTCAATCGAGATCTTCACGCCCGCGATCGGCTCTTTGCTGAAGCGGTTCTTGATGTAGCCGTCGTAGTTGATGACCGGAGTGGGCGGCTCGACCGTAAAGACGAAGTCGTAGCGATAGGTGATTTTCACCGGCGCCGGCTTGTTGTCGATTTCGGCCGGGTCGAACACAAACTTCTTCACAGCCTCGAGCGCGGCTTGATCGAAGGCCGCGCCCGCCGATTGCTGAACCACCGCGTCCGCGACCAGGCCCTTGTCGTCGATGGCGATTTGCAGCACGACCGAAGCAGTTTTGCCCGCCGCCTTCTCCGACTCGGGATACGGCGCCTCCTCGAAGTGAGCGAGCTTCGGCAGCTTGGTCAGCTTCGGCTGGTGGCCGGGCGTTTCCGCCGAATTTGCCTGCGCGTACAGCAATTGCGGCGCGCACAGTGAGGCGAGCAGAACCGCCGCCCCGAGTAACTTCTTGACCACCTTACTCTCCAAGTGCAAAGCGCATCGAAACCACGAAGGTGGACCGCACGGGCTTCCCGCAACGAGTGGCGGGGCTGAAATTCATACGTTTTGCTGCGGCAATCGTGGATTCATCCAAACCGTGACCCAACCCGGAGACCACGGTCGCTGAGCTAATCGCGCCGGATGCGTCAATCGTAACCGAGACGCGCACGCGGCCTTCGATACCGGCAGCGCGTGCGTCATCCGTGTAGGTGGCTTGCACGAACGCGCCCGGCTTGGCCTTGACTAGATCTTCCGTGCATTCATCCGCGGTGACCGCGGGGCGTTCGGCGGCCGCTCCGAACGTTTTTTCTTTGATCGGCTCCGCTCGCGCAACGGGTTGTGCGCCGCCGCCCATGGGCACCGCAATGCCACCCGGGCCGCCCGGGCCGCCCGACAGGTTGATGCCGAAATCCGGCATGGCAGCGAGCGCGGGGTGAGCTGCGGCAACCGGATCGGGCGGGGGTGCCGCGGCAGGAGGGGGCGGCGCGGCCGCGCGCGGCGGCGCCATGGGGTGCTGCAGCATTTCCTTCGGCGCTTCGATGGGCTTCGGCGGCTCGGGCGGCTTCGCTTTCTGCTTCTTCTTCGGAGCAGACATCATCACGGCCACGCGCTGCGTTTCCGGCGCGGCCTTCTTCATCACCGCAAGGCCACCGAACGCGGCAAAGTGCACGGCCACGCTCAGCGCTCCGCCGCCAATATAAGCGAACTTAGCCCAAGCCATGACTCAGTTCGCAATCTCGACGTTGATCGCGAACTTGGTGATGCCCTCGACCTTGGCCAGATCAATGATGTGCACGACGGAGCCGTGTTGCACTTCCTTATCGGCCGTGACGATCAGATTCAGGTCTTTGTTTGCGCCGAGCGCGCTGCGAAAGTTACTCACCAAATCAGAGTCACTGACCGGCTTCTGGTTCCAGTACGTCTTCCCGTCTTTGGTCAACGTGACTGCCGCTACCGAAGACACCGACTCCGTCTGGCTTGCTGCTTTGGGCAGCTCCACCTTGAGGCTCTGCGACACGATGTATTGCGCGGAAACCATCATGATGACCAACAGCACGAGCATCACGTCCACCATGGGAGTAACGTTGATGCCGGAGATTGGCGCTCGTCTTCCGCCGCCTGAGCTCGTAGTTCCAGCCATGGCACGAGTCCTTTCAGAAAGCCTGTTCGGCCGCGGCTACGCCGCTCTCGAGAGAATCTTCGCTCGCGCTCGATTCGCCGTCGGATTGCTCCTGGGCCTGAGCGCGGAACTCGAAAATCAGCTTCGGGTCGGCCTTGAGCAACGCGAGCAGGTTTTTGCCGATCAGTGCGATGTTGTTTTCAACCGTGCCGACCTTTTTCTGGGTGAGGTTGTAACCAACCACCGCGGGCAATGCGACAATCAGACCGACGCCGGTCGCGATCAACGCTTCAGAGATGGCCACGATGACGTTACCCATGGCCGCCTGGTTGCCACCCGCACCACTGCTGCCCAGCATGTGGAACGCTTGAATCACGCCGATCACCGTGCCGAAGAGACCGAGGAACGGCGCGTTGTTACCGAGCGTTCCCAACCAGGTGAGGCCGCGCTCCAGCTCCGGGCGCTTACGCATCAAAGATGCGTCCAACGCCTCCGACACCGAGTCCGGGCCGCCATCCAGCCAACCCAGCACCGGCAAGACCACCGCTGCCTCGAACGATTTATCGTTCTTGAGCAGGCTTCGTGCGCCGTGCCTGTCCCCGGCTTTCAGCAAATTCAACAAGCGGTCAGCCAGGTTGTTGACGTCAGCGGAGGAGTTCGAGCGAAAGTAAATGAAGCGCTCGAACATGATGGCGATCGAGAACATGGACAGCGCCACCAGCAGGTAAAGAACCCAAGTGGCGCCCATTAATGAGAATTTTTCGAGACTTGTTATGAGCATGTGCCTGTTCCTTCACAAGAGAACTCAGTGACGAAAAGACCAGAGCCCGGGCCTCCGCCGTCTGCGTCGATATCCAACAACCGCCCCGTTTTCTTCAGGACTTCTTGGCCGTCCACATACAGAGAGAACACGAATGTGGCCGCGGGTTTGCTGCACGCGCTGAACATGTCCACGCGCACCGTGTACGTGCCCGCTTCTGGGCCGTCTGCCCAGACCACGTTCTCGGTGCGCGCTCCGTCCGGAACGCAGGCAGCGAGCGAATCGTGATCGAGCAGACCGGAGCCGGCGACCGCCTTGCCCTCTTTGTCCAGCGCGGAAGTATTCGGGTGTTTCGGGTCCAGCTCTTTGCCACTTGGACCCACCAGGTGCAGATCCAGATCCGCGTCTGCCCCCCAAGTAAGGGACGCCACGACGTGACCGGTGGGCACGAGCGACAAAACGTTGAGCGGCTGCGTGCTGATCGGCCCGAAGAGCCCATTCGAATCGGAAGCAGCGATTTGCAGTGGCACCTTGCCAGCCGGCAAATCGTGGGAGAAATCACAGGTCGCGCTCCATTCGAAGCTGCCCGGGTCCTGCAGCGCTGGAGAGCCGACCGGCATGATCCAATACCCCGAGCCGAAACCCTCCAGCCCCAACGCGACGGACTGGGAGCCCGCAGCCGCCAAGCCCGAGATGAGCTTGCCCGTGGTACCAGCCACGAACTGATTGCTCCGCAAGCTGATTTGCGAAATCTCAGGTCCGGAGTCGTGCGCGGTCGGGAAAGCGCCCTCGATGAACTGCGCTTTGGCAACGCGCAGCGGCTCGGTCAGCCCGGACGGGGTTGCTTGCGAGTCACCACAACCTGAAAGCAGGACAGAAGCCGCGCACAAGGCGCTAATCAAGGGCAGTGAAGCCGTGCGCATCACAGCTCTCCTTGCAGGCGAATCGTCCACACGTTGTTCTTCTTATCCACGGGAACACCGAGCGTGTTGCGCGCCATGGCGTCGTGAATGAAGTCGTACTGGGCGATTAACCGCACCTTGTGCGGCACCTGAAAGCCAACCAACGGCGACAGCGTAGAAACCGTTTGCGTGGTGGGGACAAGCTTCCCAGCGCGCGAATCGAAGAAGTCCGAGTTCGGTTGGTATTGGTCGTAGCGAATGCCGGCGATCGGCCCGTGAGCGAACTCCTGATACAGCGCCGCGTACCAGCCGAACTCGCGTTCATCGAAGCCGCCCGTGGTCGGGTCAGCGATGAACTGATTGCGGTCCATGTTGGACGCGACCGTCAGCTCGCCAAACAAGTGCGTGGAGCCCAGCCTGGAGGTGAACTCGAAACCCAGATCGGCGCCGAGCAGCCAGCGATCGAAGTTTTTCGACGGCGTCGCCGCGAGGCCCGGCACACCGATGACTTCGGGCGATTGCACAATGCCGTCCTCGGCAACGTTATCCTTCCAGACGAGCGTATTTTTGGTCGCGTCCGTGCCTGGGTGAAAGCCTTTGCCGTTGAGCACGGAGACGCCGCCGATCACCCGGAGCGATGACGGAGCAGTCACATCCACACCCACTCGGCCCAGCACGTCCTTGTGCGAATTCGGGTCTTGCAAGATGTAGCCGGAGCGATCGCCAAGCGGCTGACCGTTGACCACTGCCACCGCATAACGAAACCACGCGACCTGGCCGGAAAGGCGCAAACCAAGGTCGGGCTCAGCCGGAAAGTACTCGCGCGAAGCCAAGGAACGCTCCATGAACGGGCGATCCCGCGGGGACTCCACCACTTCACGACCAAATGGGTTGTCGAAAAGCCCCATCGTAAACTGTAGCAGCGGCGTTTGATCGGTATTGCGATACGCCAACGACGCTTCGGCGTGCTGCAAACCGATGGCAGCGCCTTTGACGGTGTTCGCGTCGAGTTCCACCATCAGGCCGCCGTACTGCCAATCACGTGCAATCTTGAGCCGCGTGCGACGTAGCAGGAAACGGTTCTGGTTGAGCAGCGCGCCGCCTTGCTGCAATTGATCTTCGGAGTCTTGGTGACCTTCGACCTGAGCCTGGAGGTAACCCGAAACTTTGAAACCGGGCTCTAGCGCCGCGGCAGGAGTGACGGGCTTTGCAGTCACGTCATCCCTCTTGAGCTCTGGTTTGGCCTCGAGCTTTTGAACCTGCGCCTTCTTCAGTTCCTTCAGCGCCTTCTCGAGCTCCGCGATGCGCGCGTCTTGTTCGTCCAAGTCAGCGCGTTGCATGGCGACTTGCTTGTCGAGATCGGCGTCTGCCGCTGGCGCCGGTGTTGTGGGCGCTACGGCCGCCGGAGCTGCGGGCGGAGGCTGCGGCGTGGGCGGGGTCTGCGCGAGCGCCGCCTTGCTCAGAGCCGCCAAAATTGCGGCCGTAAACACCGCAGAAGTATGCCTATTCACGAATGCTCCGAATCACTGATGCTGGGCGAGACAATGCCGAGGCGCCCTCTGGGCGAGCACCCCGGCATGGCTCGAACTAGGTTGTTACAGAGGAGAATCGAAACGCTCAGAGCTTGCCGACGAGATCAATCTTGGACAACGTGTCCTTGAAGGTGTCGGGGCAGCCACCAGCCACACAACCATTCTCGAATTGAATGCTGGTCGCCGGCGTGCAGGAGTAGCAGCCGTCTGCCCCCGTGCACTGCGCAGTGTTTCCGGTGCCAGCTTCACCGCCAGCGCCGGCTTCAGTATTTCCGGTATTGCCCGTGTTGCCGCTGCCCGCATCGCCGTTTGACGAGTTGCCGACGTTGCCGGAGCCGCCTTCGCCGGTGGTGTCGCCGGAGCCGCCTTCGCCATTGGTCTTCCCGGCGTTGCCGCTGCCAGCGTTGCCGCTGCCCGCTTTGCCGGCGGCACCGCCGTTCGGAGCAGCTTGGCTATCGTCGCCACTGCTGCAACCTTGAGCTGCGGCGAGCGCGAGCAGCGCTGCGCTGGCAACCATGAAACCGAGTTTGTTCAATTTAAAGGAAGACATCACTTCGCCTCGCAATAGCCGTAGTTGCAGACCTTGCCGCCGGTGCAGGTGCCCGCGCCGGTACCGGTGCAGGTGGTGCAGGTCGTGGCGCCCGTGGTCGCCTTGTCGAAGTAGCAACCGCAGCTACCCGTGGGTTGGAACGAGCTCATCGGCCCGATTTCGGAGTCACGCGTCACGTTCATGGCGCAGATCGGCACGACGTGCGCGTTGATTTCGGCCTTGAGGGTCGACTCGTCTAGCGCGGTGAACGCAGCGAACATCGCTTTCGTGCCTTCGCTCAGCGTGCCTTTGGTGAAGAAGTGAATCGGTCCCCACGTCGGGTAGTGACCGTCACGCACGTACTTCTTGTCCTTCGCACTCATGCTGGAGTCTGGCCAGAAAGCGCAGGTTTGACCGTAATCCTGAAAGGAGAGTTTCTTGACGTCGACCGTGTTCGCGTCCGCTTCACCGGACGACACGATGCCAATCAGCTTCTGAGGGTCGCCCGCTTGTGCGGTCACGGGGTTCTTCTTGTTCACGATGTCGTTGAACACGGTACCGGCGCCGCCTTCGTCGTGGCCGAGCCACTTGGTCGCCGGCAACTTCAGCACCTTGCTCCACATGGCCTGCGTGCCCGAATTCTGGTTGCGAACCAGGAGCAGGTCCTGGTTGTCCCAACGGGTGGCGCTCTCGTTGCCCAAACCAAAGGTGAGGTACGCCGCTTCAGCGCTGATGGAGTGCGCGTCAGAAGACATGGGAACGATGAACTCCATCACTTGATTGAAAAAAGTGTCGTGATCCGTGACGCCAGCCGTGGTCACCTGCTCGGCCGTAACGGCGGGGCACGTCGTCGCGAATACGTCCGACACGCCGACGTCGACCTGACGCGGAGCGTCGGTCGTGCACGTGAGCGCGGTGGGCGGCATCGCGGCATCCGCGTTCGGAACCCAGTACGTCCAATTCAAGTTGGCTTCGGCCGTGCCCATCGCGTCGGCCACGCCAACGCACGAACCAGCACCGAAATAAGCAATCGTGGTGGACCCGGACAGCGAAGCGCCGAGCGTCGCCAACACGGGTTTAGCGGCCGTAGAGCCCGAAATGTAGACCACGTTCGGCAGCGTGGAACATGCCGGATTGACTGCTTTCGCCGTCTGAATGAAGAGCCCCTGTGTCAGCACAGTAGCTCCGGCCAGCATCGCGCCAGAGGCGAGTGCACGGCTCGTTAGTTTGTTTAGTCTGCCCATTTTAACTCCACTCCTCATTGGATATTTGCGAGGAACGGGGCGGAACGTATTCGCGGTGTGTGGCGGCGCGATGACTTGGCCGAAACGTTTTGAGATGCTCATCGTGATGCCGGCGGTGTAATTCCGTGCCGTTTCGGTGGCAGCGCTGCGTTTCATGCCGTTTGATGACACAGCAGCGCGCGTTTCGTGTCGGGACGCAGAAGCCATAAGACGAATCAGTGACCGGACGCACTCTCGCCGCGCAACGTGACGTTCCAATGACTCACTTGAAAATTGCGCGTGACGAGAGGCGAAACAGACGACTCACAGCGAGTTTGCTTGTTCGAGAGGCATTCAACAACGAGCTGCGCGCCGCTTTCGGCCGCTATCTGCCTGTGAATACGCCGTCAGACAGAACCCGGCTCACGCCTTCGCTTGAGTAACCGTGGTGACCGCCTGTTCCGATGTTCGCGGGTCCCGTGGGGAAACCCCGGCACTCCACGGCTCGAGCACGATGCGCGCGGCGTGGCCCACGAGCTGATTCAGGTGGGTTGCTTCTTGGGCGCGGCGCGCGCGCAGCACTGGGTCGGTCACGACGAGCGGCGTGAGGCTCTGATTGACGACCCACGCGAAAGGCTTGATGTCAGCGCGCGCGAGATCGCGCTCGAGATGCATGGCTTCGTGAATCGGGGTCGCCTCGGGTAGGGTCACGATCAGCACATGAGTGAATTCGCTATCACGCAAGCGCGGCAGTAGTTGCTTGACGGCTTCGGGACTGCCGCTCGGCCGCTTCAGTACCTCACGGTGGTACGACTCCGCTGCATCGAGCAGCAGGAGGGTGTGGCCTGTGGGAGCCGTGTCGATGACCACGAAGCGGTCGGCCCCTTGCGCCACCGTCTCGGCAAAGGCCCGAAACACGGCGACTTCTTCGGTGCAGGGGCTCCGCAGGTCTTCTTCGAGCAGGGCCCTGGCTTGGGCGTCGAGGCCAGCTCCCGCGGTCGAAAGCACCTCTTCGGTGTAGCGCCGCGTTTCCAGTATGGGATCAATGCGCGTGATGCGTAGCCCAGAGGCGCCCGCGCTCAGCTCGCGAGCCGCCTGCTCCACATGAGCCGCAGGATCCGTGGTCGTCAGCGTGACGGGAAAGCCTTGACGCGCAAGCTCACTGGCGACGCGCGCAGCAATGGTCGTCTTACCGACGCCACCTTTCCCCATCGTCATGACGACGCCTTTGCCTCGCTGGGCGAGCACCGCGATGAGCTCATCGAGCCGCGTCCCGTGCAAGCGATTGGTCTCGGGCGGTGGCGCCGCCACAGCGCCGCTCGCACGGCCCGAGCTTAGCTCGCGGAGGGCCTGTATTCCCACGAGCCCGAACGGGAGCAGGCGAACGTCGACTCGCTGCAGGCGGCGCAAGCCGGCAGGCAATGTTTCCAGCGCAGCGCGCCCTCGCGCCTCCATCGCCACAGCCGTCGCGTCACTCGCGTCACTCGCTTCGAAGACGCCGTTCAGAATGAGCCGAACATTGGCAATGCCCAGTTGCGCAAGCTCGGCCCTGGTGCGCTCGGCCTCGGCAAAAGACGAGCGCTCGGGTCGGGCCACGAGCACCAGGGTCGTTTGCGCAGGATCACGGAGTGCTTCGTTGGAGGCGGCATACAGAGTCTTCTGCGCGTTCAAGCCCGAGAGCGGACCGAGGCAGGAGGCGCCGCCCACGTTCGCGTCAATGAAAGTCGACCAGGCCGCGGGCAGTTCCAGCAAGCGCAACGTGTGACCAGTCGGCGCCGTGTCGAAGATGACATGGTCGAAGTGCGCCGTGGCGGCCTTGTCACCGAGCAACTTCGAGAACTCGTCGAATGCGGCGATTTCCACGGTGCAAGCGCCCGAGAGCTGCTCCTCTATGCTGGCAATGGCGGCTGCGGGCAGCACGCCGCGATATGGTGCAACAACACGCTCGCGGTACTGCCCCGCGGCCTGCACCGGATCAATGTTGAGCGCCGAGAGACCGGGCACGTCCGGCACGGCCGATGGCGTCGCGGAAAGTTCAACGCCGAGCACCTCGTCGAGGTTCGAGGCCGGATCGGTGCTGACGAGCAGGACGCGCTTGCCGGCATCGGCGAGACTGATGGCCAGCGCGCAGGCGGAGGAGGTTTTGCCCACGCCGCCTTTACCCGTGAAGAACAAGATGCGCGTCGGATTCTGGATCAACGTGGACATGGCAGCTCCTGGCCGACGAAAGTCAGCTCGCTAGCGCGTAAACGCGATGCCGCTCCATCGCTATTTACCGATAACTTACACGCCGCACCGTCAGCGCGCCAATCAGGCCCAACCTAATCGAATTAGAGTTCGCCCAATTCTCTGGCGTCTACGACCTTGACCGGCGGCCGATCACGCTTTATCGTCACTGTGCGATAGACCAGCTAATCGTCGCATACCGATGAAACCCTCTAAGTCTGCCGAATGTTGTCCCCCCGCGCTCGACGGACCGGATCTGCGACCCGTCGAGGGTCCTGAGGCTGACCTGGAGCTGGCAGAGCTCGCTAAGGCGATCGGACACCCGACGCGGGTGCAGATCCTGAGGCTGCTGGTGCGAAAGAGTGGCTGTATTTGCGGTGAGATTGTGGAAGAGCTGCCACTGGCGCAGTCCACGGTCTCGCAGCACCTGAAGGTGCTGAAAGAGTGCGGCTTGATTCGGGGCGACGTGGACGGTCCGCGCGTTTGCTACTGCATCGAGCCACGCGCCGTGCGCCGCCTCAAAGCGCTCGTCGGTGGCATCTAGACCGTAATAGACCGTAATTTTACGCTGAAGAAGGAGCCTCCCCATGCCCGTGCTGCAAGTATTCGACCCGCCCATGTGTTGTTCTAGCGGTGTTTGCGGTCCTTCGGTTGATCCGGAATTGGCCCGCTTCAGTGGGGATCTTGAATGGCTGAAGTCCCAAGGGGTGGAAGTTCGGCGCTTTAACCTCGCCCAAGATCCCGGGGCCTTCGTACAGCACAAGGGAGTGCAGGAGGCGCTCGCCGCCAAAGGGAATGATTGTTTGCCGTTGCTGCTCGTCGACGAGCGAGTTGCGGTTGAAGGGGCCTATCCGTCACGGGAAACGCTCGCCGCACTGACCGGCGTGGTCGTTCGAAAGGCCGCTGTCGGCGCGAGCTGCTGCGGGCCGAGCACCGCGAACTCAGCGGCGAAGAAGTCGGGTTGTTGCTGAGCAACTAGATGAACGGGATATCGCTCACGCGGCGCCTTGCATCTGAAGCTATCGGCACCGCGTTTCTTTTGGCGACGGTCGTCGGTTCCGGAATCATGGCGGAGCGCTTGGCGGGCGGGAATGTCGCCATTGCGCTGCTCGCGAACACGGTGGCAACCGGCGCGGGCCTAGTCGCGCTCATCCTCACGTTCGGGCCCGTCAGCGGCGCCCACTTCAACCCGGCGGTCACGCTCGCGGACGCGGCGCTGGGCGGCCTTGCCTGGCGTGACGTACCGGCGTACCTGGCGGCACAGGTGTTCGGCGCGTTTGCAGGCGTGGCGACGGCGCACGTGATGTTCAGTGAGGCCATCTTCTCGGCATCGCACCACGTGCGCTGCGGTCCGCCCCAGCTGGTCAGTGAATTCGTCGCGACGTTTGGCCTGTTGTCGGTGATTTGGGGCGTATCGCGGCGCCACGGTCACTACACACCATTCGCGGTTGGGGCGTACATCACGGCGGCGTATTGGTTCACGTCATCCACTTCGTTTGCGAACCCAGCGGTGACCTTGGCGCGCGCAGCGAGTGACACGTTCGCCGGCATCCGCCCTGTTGACGCGCCCGGCTTCATCGTGGCTCAGCTCATGGGCGCGGCAGCGGCGACCGCGCTCTTCCGTTGGCTCGTGCCCTCGCTTCCGCAAACTGCGAGGCGCGTGGTTGATGGCGTGAGTGACTCCGAAAGAGCGCCGTCCACAAGGGCCTGAGTTTTCGACTCCCTCTTGGTCAGCACGAGGATATTGATGAAAACCGTACTATTTGCATGCATTCACAACGCGGGCCGCTCACAGATGGCCGCTGCCTGGTTCAACGCTCTGGCTGACAAGGCCAAGGCACGCGCCATCTCCGCCGGCACGGCGCCGGGCACGCGCGTCCACCCTGAAGTATTGACCGCGATGCGCGAGGTGAACATCGAGCTCGAGGGCATTGCGCCACAAAAGCTGACCGATGAGCTTGCGGCCACAGCCACAATCCTAATCACGATGGGCTGCGGGGAGGCGTGCCCGGTCGTGCCGGGGC
>JBDTYJ010000099.1:0-16519 GCA_040005755.1 Pseudomonadota bacterium | reverse complement strand
GCATCGACAAGGCCGTGGAAGTGATCGTCGAGGAGCTCAAGAAGAGCGCCAAGTCCACCAAGGATCCGACGGAAATTGCGCAGATCGGCACCGTCAGCGCCAACGGCGACACCACCATCGGTAAGCTGCTCAGCGAAGCGATGGAAAAGGTCGGCAAAGAAGGCGTCATCACCGTGGAAGAGGCGAAGAGCGCCGAGACCACGCTGGACGTCGTCGAAGGCATGCAGTTCGACCGCGGCTACCTCAGCCCGTACTTCGTGACTGACCCGGAGCGCATGGAATCCTCGCTTGAGGATCCGTACATTCTGCTCAGCGAGAAGAAGATCTCGAACATGAAGGATCTCCTTCCTGTTTTGGAAGCCATTGCGCGTCAGCAGAAGCCGCTGCTGATCATCGCCGAGGACATCGAGGGCGAAGCCCTGGCGACCCTCGTCGTGAACAAGCTCCGTGGCACACTGAACTGCGCCGCCGTCAAGGCGCCGGGCTTCGGTGATCGCCGCAAGGAAATGCTCAAGGACATCGCTGTCCTCACGGGCGGCCAGGTGATCGCGGAAGAGCTCGGCCTCAAGCTCGAGAACGTGACCATCACGGACCTCGGCCAGGCCAAGCGCGTCAAGATCGACAAGGACAACACCACGATCGTCGACGGCGCCGGCAACAAAGAGAAGATCAAGGGTCGCCAGCAGGAGATCCGCAATCAGATCGAAAACACCACCAGCGACTACGACCGCGAGAAGCTCCAAGAGCGTCTCGCCAAGCTCGTTGGCGGCGTTGCCGTGATCAAGGTCGGCGCGGCCAGCGAGATGGAGATGAAAGAGAAGAAGGCGCGCGTCGAGGACGCCCTTCACGCCACCCGTGCGGCGGTCGAAGAAGGCATCGTCCCCGGCGGCGGCGTCGCTCTGATCCGCGCTCAGAAGGTGCTCGACAACCTGAAGCTCAGCGATGAGCAACAGGTCGGCGTGCGCATCATCCGTCGCGCCATCGAAGAACCGCTCCGCCAAATCGTGGCGAACGCGGGCGAAGAAGGCTCGATCGTCGTGCAGAAGGTCAAGGAAGGCACCGGCAACTTCGGCTTCAACGCCGGCACCGGCAAGTACGGCGATCTGGTCGCCGACGGCGTCATCGATCCGGTCAAGGTCGTGCGCTCGGCGCTCCAGAACGCTGCCAGCGTCTCGGGCCTGATGCTCACCACTGAGGCGTTGGTTGCGGACGCTCCGAAGGACGAGAAGCCGGCAGCCGGCGGCGGCGGTGGTCACAACCACGGCGGCGGCATGGGCGGCGACTTCTGATAGTCACTGACCGAGCGCGCTCGGCTCAGTCATGAAAGCGGCGGATCCCGAAAGGGGTCCGCCGTTTCGTTTTTGTGAAGGCGCTCGGGGGCACGAGCGCTGCAGCCGTGAGTCCTCGTGGTGCGCGTTGAGACGGCGCGGGATCAACCACCGTCGGGGCTATCGAGCACAATCGTGCGCTTCACCACGCACGTGTTGTCGGTGGGCGCGAGATCGTAGCTGGTGCCTTCGTCCAAACCGGTGCCGCTCACTTGTAGCTTGCTGTAGCCGCCCGTCCACAGTGAGCAAACGAGTTGATAGACCGGCGCCTCCACGCCGGAGGCTCCCGCAGCACCGGCTGCTCCAGCAGTCTCCACTTCGCTGTCGGCGGGCGTCTCGATCCGTGTGCCGTTCTCGTCCGCGGGATAGCAAAACACGACCTCGGGTGTTGTCGGCTGCGCGAGTACGTAGTCCTCCGTGCCGGTGCCGCCGTACAACACGTGCACGACAGTATCGCTCGGAAGCGCGCGGTCACTCAGCTTGAGCGTGACAACGAAGTCAGCATTCGAGCCCATGCACTTCGGGCGATCCGGGCCGCAACCGAGCAGCACCACCCCAGCGATCGTCCCTGCCAGTACTCGAAACACGCCGCTCGTCCTATCGCGAAAAGAGCAACGCGGGAAGCGAGGTGGCATTAAATGCCAGGAAAACGTGGTCCAAAGGCTTTGAGTCGCAGGCGCTGCAGCACGCTCATGCCCTCCTGTTCGCCTTCGATTTGCAGCGTGGTGATGCCGACACCCGGACAAAACACGGTGGTTGTCGTGCGCGTAGCGGCGCCCAACTGTGCTCGCTCAACGGTCTCGATGCAGCCGGAGAATTTCCCAGCTGGTACGTCCACGCTCTCACCTAGGGCGGTAACGCGGACTTTACCATCGTCGCCGGTCCACTCCGAATTCAGCGCGAGCGGGCTCTTCAGGAGATAGCCGCCCTGGCCGCTGCGAATGCCAGCCGGCTCGAAGTAGTAGCGCTTGCGCACGCGGCCGGCGATGCTGAGCTCGGCAAGCTCAGGCCGCGGGCGAGCAATTTCAAAGACCACCAACCCGTGCTCATGGGTGTCTTCGACGTAGCTCTCGTACGAAAACACTGTGTTGTTTTGCAGCGGTAAGTAGCGAGTCAGCTCGGACACGGCGGCTTCCGTGGGAGCAGCGGCGACGCGCGGCTGGGGAGCCGCGCATGCGTTGCCCAACAGGAGCGTCAACAACGCCAAGGCACACGTTGAACACACATGAGTCGGCATCAAGGCTGACTCTGGTACGTGTACCAAACGACGAACACGAATAGCGCCAGGGCCACCGCCAGCAGATACTTCATGAGCGGATCCGGATCGATGCGGCGCCGCAGCTCGCGCGCGGCTTCGCGCACGATTGGATCGGGCGTGTCTTCCGCGAGCTTGCTCGCGCCAACTCGGACCGCCTCATAGTTCCCAGCTTCAAAGGCGCGCACCAAGCGCTGCAACTCTGGGTCGTCTGGAAACGCCAACAAGAAGCGCGGCCGCTCGCGGCCGTCCGCGGTGAGCGCGCGGTCGGGGGGCGTGAGCGCGGGATCGGGTTCTGTCATCGAGGTCATTGCTACTACCACTCGGCCTGTTTGGCAGGCTCAGAAAAGCCAGCATTGAAGTGGCTACGAACTGGCACGAGCAGAACCGGCGCCTAGAATTGGAAGTATACGAACGGAACTGCTTCCGCGCTGGCCATCCGCCGCACCAACAAGAGCACGCCAAACAGCGCCAACCCCTGCGCCACCCCGGGCAATGCGCTGAAACGGGCGCGCAGGCCGTTCTCTACGCGTTGCGGCAAGAAGTGCATGCCCAAGCCGAACGCCAACACCCCCAAAATACGCGGATCTAGATTCGGGTGGTACGTGGTCAGGGTCGAGAGCTCACCGAACACTGCGCGCGCACCGCGAAAGCTGTCGGCCCGAAAGAACACCCAAGCCAGAAGCACGAAGTGAAACGTGGCCAGCGTGGATAGCGCTCTCAGCAGTGGCGTGCTCGTGAGCCGTTCGCCGAAGCGTTCGCGGCACGCTCGGTTGAAGGCGAGCCCTGCGCCGTGAAGCCCGCCCCAGATCACAAACGTCCACTTGGGCCCATGCCACAAGCCACCGAGCAGCATCGTGGCAATTAGATTCAAGTACGTGCGGACGCGCCCGCGTCGATTGCCGCCGAGCGGGATGTACAAGTAATCCCGCAGCCAGGTGGACAGGGAGATGTGCCAGCGCCGCCAAAAGTCCACGAGATCATGGGCTTGGTAGGGCGCGGAGAAGTTCGCTGGAAAGCGCACGCCCAATAGCGCGGCGGAGCCAATCGCGATGTCCGTGTAGCCGGAGAAATCCGTATAGATTTGCACCGCATAGGCAACGATTGCCACGTAGCACTCGAGCGCTGAGTACTGCGTGGGTGCGTCGAACACGCGGTCCACCAAGTTCAATCCGAGGTAGTCCGCAATCGCGAGCTTTTTCAGCAAGCCAAGCGCGATCATGAGTAACGCGTCGCTTGCCTGCCCTCCGTCCCAACGCGGCGGGTTTGCGAGCTGAGGCAAGAGATCGCGAGGGCGCACGATAGGGCCTGCCACCAAGTGGGGAAAGAACGCCACGAAGGTCAGGTATTCGAGGTAGCTAGCATGCGGCTTGAGCTCTCCGCGATACACGTCGATCACGTAGCTCATCGACTCGAACGTGAAGAAGCTGATGCCCACGGGCAACGTGACCGACAGCGCCACGCGCGGCACGGTGATGCCCAACCCGGCTAAGGCCGCGGCCGCGTTCTCGAGCCCGAAATTCGCATACTTGAAGTAGCCCAACACGCCGAGATTCATGACCACGGTCAAGGCCAGCCAGGCCTTCTTGCGGGCCTCGGTGTGGGCGCGACCAATGGCATGGCTGAGTAGCCAATCCGCGCTTGAACAAGCCCAAATCAAGCTCAAGAAACGCACGCCTGATTGAGCGTAGAAGAAATAGCTGGCACCGAGCAGGAACAGGAGGCGCAGGCGGCGAGCGCGGGCACACAGCCAGGTGACGACAAATGCCAGAGCGAAAAACTTGGCGTACGCGAGCGTCGTGAACAGCACGGGACGTGGCAGGGTACACGAACGCCGCACTCGAAATCAGCCGCCCGAGTAGTTTAAGCCTTGGCGAGGCTCGAAAATTGACGCAAGAACTCGGGGACCGAATGCTGCGATGCCTGGCAATGGGGCTCATTGAGGGGCTCGTGATCGGCCTCGTGCTGGGCGTAGCCGCGACGCGAGGCTTAGGCCTCAGCGCGCCCGGGATCGGCGCGGTCTGCCTGCTCGGCGCGGTCGCAGGTTGGGTGGTCGGGCTCGTTGCCGGGCGACCTGTGTGGGCTCGCGATGGAAAGACCGAAGCCTTACTCAAGGCGGGCGCTGGCGCTCTTGCGGGCGCCGGCCTGGCGTTCGCTGCTGCACATCGGCTCCACGTCGGAGTGGATCTGAGCGCGTTTCGGCTCGGCGCCGGGCCGGCAGGTCGGCTACCCAGCGCGATCTTACCGCTGATTGCGACCGTCTTGGCGCTGTTCTTCGAACTAGATGACGACGGCCCCGGTCGCCCCGCGAAGCGAATCGCGCCAGCGTCGAGCAAGCAGCGCTTGCCCTCGCCTAAGGCTCGAACGGCCGAGTTTGCCGAGCTCGAGCAAGACGAAGCGAAAGACTCCGAACAACGCGGCAAGCGCTAACGTGCCTGTCGCGCGGCTGTTGCTGTGGCTGGTCAGCGTGAGCGCGCTCGTATGGTGCGCGTTGTCATTGCACCATCCGTTACCGAGCCCGCTCGAGCTCGGGTTGGCGTTCGCCGGACTGTTCATGTACGCGACGCTCGGAGTCCTCTGGCCACATTGCGGCATGTATGGGGACGCTTACGCGCGCGGCCGCTCGGACTCGCGCGCAGTGGCGCTGACCTTCGATGACGGCCCGCACCCGGTCACCACGCGCGCCGTGCTCCAGATCTTGAAGGCATATGACGTGCGCGCCACGTTCTTCTTATTGGGGCATAAAGTAGAGGCCCACCCGGAAGTTGTGCGGGAAATTCAGGCGGCTGGCCACACGCTAGGTATTCATGGCTTTCAGCACGACCATCTGTTCTGCCTACGCCCAGCGCGCTATGCGCTCGCGCAAATTCAGCGCACGCAGCGCGCCATCGAGCGGGCCTGCGGCGTCACACCCACGCTGTTTCGGCCGCCGATCGGCTTCGCAAGTCACCTAACATTTCGCGGCGCCGAGCGCGCGTCGGTGCGGGTCATCGCCTGGAGTGTGCGCAGCTTGGATGGCCTGCGTAGCGCACGCTCTGCCCGCGTCGCTCAGCGCGTGCTCGCCCACCTCGAAGACGGTGCGATTATCCTGCTGCATGATGCCGCTGAGCGCGATGACTTCACGCCCGCATCCATCAGCGCGTTGCCGCAAATCTTGGACGCGGTGCGGGAGCGCGCGTATCGCGCAGTCGGAGTGGAAGAATTGCTCGGTTGAGCGCAGGTCCGGCGACCTCTGCCGGTGCCGACGACCGCCCCGCTTTTTCGGCTCGGCTCAAGGTTCGCGGACGCTTTTAGCCCGGGGCGAGCTCGCCCGACGCGCCGAGCACGAAGCGCTTCTGATAGCCGCGCGTCTGATTCTGAATCGTGACGGTCACGGTGCCGTCCCGGGCGTAGCGGTACTGCTCGACGATCTGCTCGGAAAGCCCGTCGCAGCGCTCGGCCGAGCGGTGCTTCAGATCATGCTCGCCGAGGAAACGCGGGTCATAGGGGAAATAGATATCGCCCCAGGGCGTGAGATCTCCCTCCGGCCGACCATCGCCGCCGAGCTCGCTGCACTCCAGGAAACGCAAGTGCCCCACCGCATGCACTGGTCGATAACTGCGCTCGATCAAGAAATCCCCGGACTCACTGACCGTGCCTTTGTCCAGAATCGGATCGAACACCTTCTCACGACCGGCCTCACCCTCGCGCCAGACCCCAAAGTGACGAGTGATCGCTTCTCGTACGAACACTCCCGCATCCGGATCGGCCGCGATCGCCAGCCCCACGGCGGTAGCCGCGTGCGGCTGCGGCGCCAATTGCACTTTGCGCTTGTAGCGTTCGCGCAACATTTTCCCGACCATCGGGAAAGCCGTCGCACCGCCGACCAGATACACGGCGCCCAGCTCGCGCGCATTGTTCGGGTCGATACCACGCGCGGTGAGGCGCTCGAACACTCGCTCCAATAACGCCAAGGAACGCTCGATCAAGGGTCGGGTCGCTTCGTAAAGCTCGGTCAAATCCAACGTGATGGACTCCGCGCTCGGCAAGATACGACCCAGATCGATGAGCATCTTGCGGGAAGAGTTGGTGAGACCCTCTTTGGCCTCGCGGCACAACTCCAACAGGCGCGCCCGCTCCACATAACTCAAAGCGTTCGGATCGAGCTTGGCCGCCCGCAATGCAAAGTCGAAAATGATCTGATCGAAGTCATCACCGCCCAGCTCACCAATGCCTTCACTCGCGATGAGCTCGAAGCGCCGATGTTCGAGTGAAACGGCAGACGTGTCGAACGTACCGCCGCCCAGATCGTACACCACCACGTAGCGTTTCGGGCTGCGCTTGCCGATGGTACCGAGGTTCCGATGAGCGAATTCAATCGCGGCCGCCGTCGGCTCGTTGACCATACCCAAGACTTCGAAGCCGGCACGACGAAAGGCCTCGATGGTCAGGTAGCGTTGGCGTGTGCTGGCGTTGGCCGGCACAGCAACCATGGCTTCCAGCGGTTCGTCGGGCGAAATGTCGAGGTTGCTTTGTTCGACGAGCAGGCTGCGAATTCGAGTCAGGTACGCGGCGACGAGCTCGACCGCGCTGGTTTGGGCCAAACCGAGCTCGGCGAAAACTTCATCCGGCGAAACGCGACTCACCGCGCGCTTGATTGACCGCAAAGCGCCATCGGGATTTTGGTTGAAGCGCGCTGCGGCCTCCCAGCCCAGCTCGAGCTTGCCGTGCGTGTTCGCGGCAAGCCCAGGCACGAAGTCCGAATAACCTTGTGCCGTTTCGAACTGCGCGATCGGATAGCGGCCCTGATCGACCGCAGCGATCACGGTTCGCGTCGTCCCAAAGTCGATACCGAGGCGCATGAGCAAAGGCATTTTGCGCCGCTTCTCGAGCAATGGACAAGCGAAGCGCGCCGGGAGCCGCATCTTTTTCGGACACAGACCGGGGCACCGCCCAGAAATGCCCAGAATTACCCGACAATTTGCGTGCCGCTCAGCTGGGCGGCGCACTCGCGACTGATCGCGGCAGCTCCACGATGAAGCGAGCCCCGCCTTGGAAGGTCGTCTCCAGGCTGATGCTCCCGCCCACTGCCTCCACCAGCCCTCGACATACTGCGAGGCCGAGGCCAGTGCCTTTGCCCACTTCCTTGGTCGTCACGAAGGGCTCAAACAAGCGGTCGCGCACGCCCTCCGCCACGCCCGGTCCATTGTCTTCGACTACCAGCTCAACCCCCAATTCGCTCGTACGAGCCACTACGCGCACCCGACCGCCACCATCGAGCGCGTCCACTGCATTCAGCATCAAATTCAGTACGAGCTGCATCAGTTGCTCGTCACTCAGCGCGACGGACGGCAAACCTTGCGGCACCTCCAGCTCGAGCTCGATGTTGCGCATCTCCTTTTGCGGCGCAATCAGGGCCGCGGTGTCTAGAACCGCTGCGCTGACGTCCCCCTGCGCGCTGCCCACGGCAGCTAGCTCACCCGCACGGGCAAATTGCAGCAAATCTCGCAGGATGCGGTGAATACGTTCGGTCTCCTTGCGCATGCGCTGCAGGAAATCTTGCTGTTCACTGGGGCTCAGGCCGCCCTCCAAGAGTAGCTCCTCCAAGCCGAGTAACGCAGCGATTGGATTGCCCACCTCGTGTGCCAAACCAGCTGCCAGGCGGCCCACCGACGCCAGACGTTCGGAGCGGATCAGGCGATCCTGCGCCTCCTTCAAGCGGACCGTCGCGCGCTCCACCTCAGCAACTTTCGCGCGCAGCGCCTCTTCCTCGCGAATCAAGTGTTCGGTCATGGTGTGCAAGTTGCGCCCCAGATCCAACAGCTCACGCGCGCCGCCCTGCGGCACCGAAAAGCGCCGCGCCCCGAGAGCCACGCGCTCCGCGGCGCGCGCCAGCCCGTCTAGCGGACGCACAATCAGGCGCGTCAGCGCAAAATAGGCCACCCCGAGCAGCAACGTACCGACCAGCAGCGAGTACAGTCCGAGCAAACGCACCAACGGGCCAGCTCGGGCCGCGGTGTCGTCGGTGCGCAAGATCGCCGCCACGGCGCCCTCGCTACTCGGCACCACCACCTCGAGCGCCGCGTGTCGCTCGAGCTCCACGATTGCTTCGCGCCCAGCGCTGATCCGACTGGGCAATTGATCGATGATGTAAGGCTCTCCAGCGCGCGCGACCGGCTGTCCGTCTGGCCCGTAAACCCCAATTGCGGCCACGCCCTGCGAGCCGATTTCGGCGCCCAACAAGCTGAGCAGCTCCTCGGCGGAGCGGTGCGCGCGGGCCTCGGAAACGTGCCCTGCCACTGCCCGGCCAAGCGCCTGCGCGTGGGCTTCGCGAACCTGGCGTAGGGTGAAACTTGCATAAGTGGCGACAGCCAAGAACAGCGGCACGAACGCGAGCACGAATAGCGCGCCCAGCAGGAGCAGGATCTGGAGTCGCAAACCGGCGCGCACGAACGCTACGGTATCCGACCTTTTCACACAGTCCCGATTTCTCGCGATCTCCCCAAAACTTCCCGAAAAAGTAGGCCCTTTCGGGCCCGGTTTGCTACCCCGGAAAGCCATGGACCCGCTCGTGCGCTCCGCCCTCTGGGTGCAGCAGGTAGTCACTCGAAGCTCCGGCCTGGCGTTGAGCTTCGCGCTGAGCGGTTACCTCGTGTATTGGGCGGTCGAACCAAGGCCGCTGCTGTGGAACGTGGTCGCGGGGCTACTGCTCAGCGGCTCCCTCGGCTATCGCTTATTGAAGCGACTGCGCAGTCTGTCCTCCGGCGAGACCACGCGCCTCGATCTGGAGCTGTTCACGCACCTAGTCGTGCTCGCGTATGGCGTCATTTTGCGCACGCCCGGCGGACTGGATGGGCCGTACTACCCAGCCGTGTATGCGCTGGTGATGATCTGCGCGAGCTTCGCCAAGCCGCTCGCCGCGTGCGGCACGATCGCGTTTGCCGTGTTGGTCGAGGCCGCGCTGAACTTCATCGCTTGGGGCAGCCGCGATACCGACCGCCTCGTGCCGCACGCTGTGTTGCTGGGCGTGTTCGCGTTCCTCAACATGCTGGTCTTCCGCGCCGAAATCGCGCGTATTCGCACGCTTTCGCGGCAGCGCATCGAGACCGAGCTGCGCAAAATGAAGGACGCGGCACGCTCCTACCGGCTCTTGGGTGCGCCTGCGACCGCAGGTGAACGCGCCACGCTGTCCAGCCCGGACGCCGAGGAGCGTTTACTGCGCTCCGGCGTAGACGAGATCCACCAAGCGGTCGAATTCGCTCTGATCTTACTGTGCCGTACGCTGGGTTTGCGCACCGCATTGCTGCTTGGCCTCGACGCAACAGGCAGCCAACTGCACATCCAAGAGCTGTCCAGCACCGAAGACGCGATCTCGACCGGTCCGTTCAGCGCGCGCGACGGAATTTTCGGAGCGAGCCTCGCTAAGGGGTCGCTGCTAGCCATTGCCGGGCCGAAAGCCGGCGCACATGTCCCGTACTACACACGCAAGCCGAGCATCGGCGCGGTCTGCGCAACGCCGCTGCTCGACCACGGCAACGCGCGCGGCCTATTGGTCGTAGACCGCGAATCGAGCGAGCCGTTCTCCGCCGAGGAGGAGGAAACCCTGCGTTCCGCGGCGCACTTCGTGCTGCGTGCCATCGAGAACGAGCGCGTGTTCGTGCAGTTAGATCGCGCGAAGGTCGAGCAGGGCAAGCTGTACCGCGCGGCCAACGCACTGGCGGCGGCCACGACCGAAGCCCAAGTAATCGAAGCCGGAGTGAGTGGCGCGCGCGAGTTTGCGGCCTTCGACTTCGCAGTCGTGACGTTGTTCGACAAGAACACGAGTGAGCACGAAATCTGTGCGGTCAGCGGCGAGGGCGCTGAAGCCCTGGTCGGTCAGCGTTTCAAGCACAACTCGGGCTTGGTCTCCATGGTGGTCGCCAATCGTCATGCGTTGCCGTACCGCGGCGACTACGATCCTTCGCGTCAAACGGTGTTCACGCGCCGCTTGAATCCGCCCTCGATGCCCTCTTTGTTGGTGCTACCGCTGCTCGTCCACGAGCGCGCGCTCGGCACTCTGGTGCTCGGGTCGAACCGCCGTGGCGCTTTCGGTGATTCGGTCCGACCGACGCTGGAAGTGCTGGCAAGCCACGTTGCCGTCTCGCTCGCCAACGCGCGCATGCTCAAGCGTTTGGAGGAGCTCGCCACCATGGACGGTCTCACCGGCCTGTTCAACAAACGCGCTCTGCAAGAGGTCGCGGTGCAGAAGATCAAGAGCGCGCAGCGCTTCAAGAAGCCGCTGTCACTCTTGGTCTGCGACATCGACCACTTCAAGCGGGTCAACGACACCTACGGTCACGATATGGGCGACTTGGTCATCAAGGGCTTTGCCGATGTGCTCAAGCGCGTGAAGCGCGACACAGACGCCGTCGGCCGTTTCGGCGGGGAGGAATTCGTGATCGTTTGCGAAGAAACCGACGAGCGCGGGGCGACGCTGCTAGCCGAACGCATTCGCAGCGAGCTCGAAGCCACCGCGTTTCATACTGAGCTGGGTCCGCTCAAAGTCACCTGTTCGGTCGGCGCTTCGCTGTTTCCAGCGGCCGGTCAAACCTGGGAGCAGTTGTTCAAGTCCACCGACGAAGCGCTGTACGCTTCCAAACGCGGCGGCCGAAACCGCGTCACGCTCTGGTCACCCAAGCTGCAAGGCTGTGCGGCGTAACGCCGCCCGCCGCATCGCACCGCGCTCAGCGACCAGCGCGCACCAAGCGAAAGCTCATCTTGGCCGCGCGGGCGGCTGCGCCATCCGCGTCGTCACGGTCGCCGATGACCAGGCATTTGTCAGGCGGCACGCCGAGCAACTCGGCTGCGCGCATAAAGCCCGCCGGATCGGGCTTCAAGCGTTGGGGCCCATGCTCTTCGCCACTGGCCACGACGACATCGAACAGCTCGCGCACGCCGAGGGCATCGACTTTGCGCTGTGCCGGGTAGTCGCTGACCAAGGCCGTTTTCCCGCCCTGCGCGCGGAAGGCGCGAATCTCGGCCAATAGCTTGGTGTTGGGGAAGCGCCGAATCCATTTCCCGGGCCGCGCAAACATCCAATCTTGAACGATGAGCTCCACCTCTGCGACGGGCCGCCCGAGCGCGTCGGCGGTCCGCGCGAGTTGCGCCGCGAACGGGTTTGCGTGCGTAATGGGCAGGGCTTCGCCGGCCATCAGCTCTGCGCGCTGAGCCTCCTGCACATGGCGGAAGCGGCGCAGTGTTGGCAGCGCGGACCAACCGAGCAACAAGAGCTCCGCCGCCATCACGAGGCGCACCCAATGCTGGGTGTACAGCGTGCCGTCGAGGTCGACCAACCAAGCGTCGTATCGTTCAGCCACGGCGCTTCTTAGCGCACGCGGCTCGGGCACAGCAACGGCCGCCCTCGAAAGCGCAGGCGCCATTTGCAGCGGTCAAGCAGGGTTCTCCGGTTCGGCCAGCATTTCCCGGGCCAAGCCAGTGCGCTCGACGCGACCGCCATTCAACAAGGTGAGCTCAGCGCCGAGCGCGCGCGCCAAACCGCGGTCGTGGGTCACGAGCACGACGGGTAAACGGACCGAGCTGACGTATTCGGACAGCTGCGCGCTGAGCTCGCTCGCCAAATGGCGGTCGAGCGCCGAAAAGGGTTCGTCGAGCAGCAGCGCGCTCGGCTCACTGGCCAGCGCCCGAGCCAACGCCACGCGTTGTGCCTCTCCACCTGAATAGCTGTGTGGGAATCGGCGTGCCAAGTGCGCGACCTGCATGCGCTCGAGCCAGGTGTGCGCCAGCGCCCGCCGCTCCTTCTTCACGGAGTCACGCGGTACGCCATAGGCAACGTTTTCTAGTGCATCAAGGTGTGGAAACAAGGCCAACGACTGAAAGACGAGCGCAATGCGTCGTTCATTGGGCGGAAGATCGAGCTTAGCATCGGCATCGAACAGCACGCGCCCCGCGAGCCGCACGTGCCCCGCGTCAGGCCGAAGCAGGCCGGCAAGAGCGGACAAGAGCGTCGTTTTACCCGACCCCGACGGCCCGAACAGCACGCTCAGCCCAGGGCCGAAATCGACCGCCACATCGAGTGAGAAGCTCGGCTCTGCCGCAATTCGCCGCAACGCCACGCGGGCTTGCAAATGCGATTCAGAAGCCATCGCGTTTTTGCCGCGTGAGGTAGCTCGCGCTGATGAGCACGGTCATCGCCAGCGCCGTCATGATCAAACACAAGGACCGCGCGTCAGCGTCGCGCCCTGACAAGACGGCGTCGTAAATGGCAAGGGAGGCGGTGCGAGTTTCTCCCGGGATGTTCCCCGCGACCATCAACGTGACACCAAAGTCGCCCAGTGCGCGCGCGTAACCGAGCAGCACCCCCGCCAAAATCCCACGTTGCGCCAGGGGCAGGCTAATACTGAAAAAAGCGCGCAGGCGACCCGCGCCGAGCGTACGAGCAGCGCCCACGAAGCGCGGGTCGACGGCCTCGAGCGCTGCGCGCGCGGCCTTGGTTATCAGCGGCAGCGCGCCAACGCTCGCTGCAATGACAGCGCCACCACGGGTGAAGACAATCGGCGAGCCGAATAGTGCTTCGAACGCGCGCCCGATACTGCTCCCGCGCCCGAGCAGCACGAGCAAGTAATAACCAAGCACCGTGGGGGGCAGTACCATCGGTGCAGTGATCGCCGCATCCCACACCTCCCGGCCCCAAAGGCGTGGCGCGGCGAGCGCGCCAGCCAGAGCGACGCCCAATGCCGTCGCCGCGCAGGTGGCAATCGTGGCCACCTCGAAGGACAACAGCAGCGGCGAGAGATCGATCAAGGCGCCTTCAGCGGCTCTTCACCCGGCAGCAAGAAGCCATATTTGCGGAGAACCACCTGGCCAGCGGGAGACTTCAGAAAATCAGCCAGCTTTTGCCCGCCAACTCGGTTGGTACCGTGCCTGCACACCACCAGGGACTGTTCGATTGGCGAGTAGGTCGCTTCATCGATCATGGCCCATGAGCCGCCAACAGACCCGATAGCGAGCGACAGCCCGACAATCGCCGCGTCTGCATTGCCGCTCTGGGCGAGCTCGAGGGTCTGCTGGACGTTCTCGCCGTACACCATGCGCTGCGAAACTTGCGCCCACACGCCTGCCTTGCTGAGCGCTTCTTTGGCGGCGGCGCCATACGGGGCGTGCTCCGGCGTGGCGATCGCGATGTGCTTGAAGCGAGCGTCAGCCAGCGAGGCCAAACTGAGCGCGCCGCCGCCGTCGCCCTTGACCCAGATCACGATTCGGCCGCGCGCGTAGCCATCCTCGGTCGCGCCGTCACACGCCCCTGATTTCACGACTTGGTCCGCGTAAGCGCGGTCCGCCGCCAAGAACAGATCGAAAGGAGCGCCCTCCGCGATTTGCCGCGCCAAGAGGCCCGTTGAACCTAGCGTTAGTTTCAGTTCGAACGGGTAGCGAGCGCTGAACGCAGGCGTCACCTCGCTAAAGGCGCGCGCCAAATCCGCGGCCGCCGCCACGCGCAGCGGCTGAGGCGGATTTTTTTTGCACCCCGTTGCGAATCCCGCGATCCCGAGCACCGCGACCCAAGCAAACCGCAGCACGTTACTCCTTTGCTTTGCCGAAAATTTTGGAGTGCGGGGCAACGGACCGAACCAGCCACACGTTGCCGCCGATGACCGAGCCCTCACCAATCACGGTATCGCCACCGAGAATGGTCGCGCCGGCGTAAATGGTCACGTTGTCTTCGATGGTCGGGTGGCGCTTTTGGTGCTTCGGATCGAGCTCACACTCGGAGCGCCGCGTGCTGAGCGCTCCCAGCGTTACGCCCTGGTACATTTTTACCGCGCGGCCAATGACCGAGGTTTCCCCAATCACGACGCCAGTGCCGTGATCCAGAAAGAAACCTTCGCCAATTTGAGCGCCCGGATGAATGTCAACGCCGGTGAGACCATGCGCGTGTTCAGTGATGATGCGCGGCACGATGGGCACCTGTTCCAGATACAGCACGTGAGCGATACGGTGAGCGGTGATCGCTTCCACCACTGGGTAACTGAATACGATTTCCTCGACGCTCTTGGCGGCGGGGTCGCCCTCGAACGCCGCGGTGATGTCCGCGTTGAGAGTGCGGCGCAGCTCTGGAATGCGGCGCAGCAACCTCAGCACCACCTCCTCACTCCAGCCGGCAGGCCAGGGCGCATGGCCTCTACGCTCTTCGTAGGCGAGCGCACGCCCGATCTGATCGACCAGGATTTCACAGGCGGGGTACAAGTGCTCGCTCAGGGCGTAGCGCAGATTGCTGCGCGTCAGCGAACGCTGGCTGTAGAAGCCCATGTAAATGACGGGCTTCAGGTGATTGTACGCCTGCACAACCGCGCGCTTGTTGGGCAGCGCAGCGCTCTCCAGATTGTTGATTTCCTCGGGGCCGTCGTAGCTTTCGACGACCGCGTCGATGACATCCTCCAAGTCACGAGTGCGGAGCGGGGAAGACATGGGACGAGCCTAGCGCCAAAATGAAGGATGAGAAGTAACGGTTTGTGCGGCGACCCGACCCCTCAGTTCGTCGTAACGACGACTCCGAGCGTGGTCGTGAATTGATCGCCCTCCAACGAGTGAAGGCCATGGGGGAAGATTTCCCGGGTGGCGTGATCGAGGCGATTGTCCAAACGCACGAGCAAATTTTTGCCCGGCAAATAGTCGAGCGTCAGCGTGGCGGTGCTGATCGTAGCATCCTGGATCGGGGTATTGTTGACGGAGCCGGTCGTGATTCCATCCTTGTCCCAATACAGCTCACCGCGCGCAGCCACGGCGAACGCCGGCACGACCAGGTATCGAGCGCCGAGCATGCCGCCTAGCCAGCGGTGAGACGAGAAATGCGTGGAGAGCACCGCGTCCCGCCGTGCCTCGATGCCCAAGTCGGCATTCAACACCAAGTGCAGCGCATCGAGTGGATCGGCGGTGACGACGAAATCGATGAAGTGACGCCAGCCCTTGCTGTTGTTACTGGGGCGGTCGACCGTGCCGCTCGTGTTCGACGGCCCGCTCGCAGGCGCCGCGGAACACCCTGAGGCGCTACTAGCATCGAACACGCTACCGGCGGCGCACGTGATCTGACCGACGTCGTTTTGCTCCGGTCCGCCCAGGTATCCGAGCGAGGCGGCGATCCAATCGTGAGTTTCCTCACGAGCCGCATGCACGGTCGCCTGCAAGCCGAAGGTTTTGCCGGTGTTGTTGTCGACCGTGTTATTCCAGCCGTTCACGGCTAGGGCGCGCAGCGTCAAGTTCCGGCTCAGCTCGGCGTTTACGCGGAAGCCGGTGTGAAAAGCCGGTTGCCCGAGCCAATACAGCACGCCGCGTGTGTAGTTGATGTTGTCCTGACTCTCCGCTACCTCAGCACCGTAAATGGTATCGAATTTGCCGAAATCGATGCTCAATTTGCTGCCCGCGCCAGCGGGGCGCCACGAGGCATACGCTTGCTTCACGTTCTCGAGACTGTAGGCCGCGTCGCACGTGCCCGGGCAACTCGAATTGTAGCGGCGCGCCGCGGGACCAAAGCGGAGCGAGAGCGCGCCGCCAATCGGTTCTGCGGCGTGCGAGATGTCCAGCCCTGCCCACGCTAGCGAGAAACCGTTCGCGGAATCGAACGCCCGGAGCACGTCATTGCCGTTCGTCAGGGCCTGACCCGCGCTGGCTTTGGGAGCATTGAAGTTCCAGCCAAAGTACGCGTCCGCAAACAGGCGCACGTCGAAGGCGTCATACCAATCCTCGTCGTTGGCGGGCGCTTCATCGGCGCTTGCGACGGGTGGCGCACTTGAGGAGAGCTCCGGTAGCGAGCCGCCAGCAACTGTCGCCGGCTCTTCCGGTCCGGCGCTTACCGGAGCAGCGCCGGACGCGGGCGATGGAGACGCGGGCGGAGGCGCGGCGGCAGCAGGTTCGGCGGCGGGCGGCGCAAGCTCAGGCGTTGGGGCCGACTCGGGCGCGGACGCGG
>JBDTYJ010000098.1:0-16525 GCA_040005755.1 Pseudomonadota bacterium | reverse complement strand
CAGGCTAAAGCTTACGCCGCCTCGCTTCTGGTCCGGACGATCGGGTCCACTTCAGACCTCGCCCTGAAGAACTCCACCTTGGAACTCAAACTCCACCTTGGAACTCAAACTCCACCTTTGGAACGCGCGGGGAGGCTGCGCATAAGTGCGCCGCACGTGCGGCTCGACCCGAAACGACGCGGTCGGCGCCGCTTTCTGGGTTCCGCGCAATGTTGGCGCTCAAACAGAGCTCAAACGTCGATTTTGAGTTCTCGAGGGCGGCGGCGCGCCGATGACGTGCAGCGCAGCTCGTTGATTCGGGGAACGGGGTCGAGGTGGGAGGTGCAGTGCTGGATCGCGATCGCCGGCAGGCGTGCGTTGCGCGTTAAGTTGGGTGACGGGCGCCGCTGGGCTGAGGTTGGAGCTCAAACGTCGATTGCGGATTTTGCGAGGCAATGCGCCAGGGCGGCGGAGGGGTTCCAGGGCGTCGCGAGAGCGCGGGCAAGCCCGCGGGCGGGGGCGGCCTTCGACGCTTCGAGGAGGGCGGCGCCTTTTCTCGTGAGCCGGATTCGGTACGCCCACGCGAAACCGTCGGGACCGCGATCGACGAGGCCGCGATCTGACAGGAGGCGCATGAGGTACGAGACCGTGCTCTTGTCGAGGTCCGTGGCGAGGGCAATTTCTTGCTGACTGACGGCGTCATGCGCTTGCTGGCCGAGCTGGCGGGTCGCGTATAGAACCCGCCACAGCGCGAACGAGATGCCGTACGGGCGCAGCTCCGCCTCCACCGCGCGACGCACGCGAGCGGCACGGAGCAGAATCGTGATGACGGCGTCCGGATCCTCGTTCATGCCGGGCAGTGACGCACTTGCCAGGCCAGGAAGCGTTGGCCGCAAAAGCAGGCCTTGGACGGTAGCCAGCGCCGACGGGTCGGCGGCGGGCGCCAGGACGCGCTGCACGGGCGACGATGAGCGGGGGCTGCTGTGCTAGACAGAGCCAGCTTGGTTACGCTCGCAGACCTTCCTGGCCCCTTCGTGACGGCGGTGGCCGTCGCGCTTGGGCTCGTGTTCGGCAGCTTCTTGAATGTGGTAATTTACAGGTTACCGCGGGGGGAGAGTTTGTCGCATCCGCCTTCGCGCTGTCCGGGATGCGGAAAGCCGATTCGGGTTTACGACAATATTCCGGTGCTCGGTTGGCTCTTGCTGAGGGGGCGCGCTCGCTGCTGCAAGATTCGGATTTCGGTCCGTTATCCGCTGATCGAGGCGCTGGGTGGCCTTCTGGCATGGGCCATCGTACGCGTCGTCATTTTCGAGCTTCCGGACGAAACCGTGTGGTGGAAGGTGGTCCTGATTTTTGCGGCGTACCTTGCGCTGGCGCTAGGTTTGTTGGCCGCATCGTTCATCGACCTCGACCACATGTACTTGCCCGACGAGATCACGCTGGGGGGCGCGGCGCTGGGGTTCGCGAGCATTCCGCTGCGCGACGTGAACCTAAAAGACGCACTGCTCGGTGCGTTAGTCGGGTTCTTGGTGGTGTGGCTGCCGTTCGATTTTTTATACAGCAAGCTGCGTGGCATGCCCGGCATGGGTCTCGGCGACGCGAAGCTTACGATGCTGGCGGGCGCTTGGTTTGGTTGGCAGGGCGCGTTGTTTGCGCTGCTCGGTGGCGCCGTGCAAGCGAGCTTTACGGCGCTGGCGGTATACTTGGCGCGCGGCCGCTTGGAGGAGCCGGAGTCCGTACTGCGCGAGCGCGAAGAGTTGCGCGCGCTCCTGGACAGCACGGAGGGCGAGGAGCGCGCGGAGCTCGAGCGCGAGATGGCACGCGACCCCCTGGCATTCGAGCCCGAAGCCGGCTTGGGCAAGGCGCGTTTGGCATTTGGACCGTTCTTGGCCTTGGCCACGCTCGAATACATGTTGTTCGGAGACGTAATTTTGCAGGCCATTTTTCCATGACGGCGGGTGCATGGTGGGCGAGCAGGGTTGGCTGGCTCGTGTGCCTGATGTCGTGCGCAGGAAACCGTTTGGTGACCGTGCCCAGCGGACCGCAACCCTCGAAAGCGCAACCGGTCAGGGTTGATTTTCCCCCACCACCCGCCAAAATCGAAGAGATTCCGATTTCGCGCCGCTCAGCCAACGGATGCGTGTGGCGGGACGGATTTTGGGATTGGACCGGCCGACGCTGGGAGTGGCAAGCGGGACGCGCGGTACTGCCGCCCCCACACTGCCATTTCGCCGAGGCGAAACTCGAGTGGACCACGGATTCGCTCTCGTTTTACCGGCCAGCGTGGTACCCAGACGCGGCCGACGCGCCCGCCCCCTCGAGCCTCAACATCGCCAAAGCGTGCCAGGAAATTGCGTGCATTCCGCCCGCCGCTAGTGCCAGCACCGACGCCCCGTGAAGACAGTGTCCGATTCGAACCAAGACCCCTGGTCAATCAAGCGCGTGCTCGCGTGGGCGACGGACGACTTCAAACGCCGTGGCAACCAAACAGCGCGGCTCGACGCGGAGCTGCTCTTGGGCGAGGCGCTCGGCTTCGATCGCATCCAGCTGATCGTCCAGGCCGAGCGCCCGCTGGCTGAAGGGGAGCTCGGCCGTTACCGGGAATTGATCAAGCGTCGCCGCGTCGGCGAACCGATTGCGTATATCTTGGGCCGACGCGAGTTTTTCGCGCTGCCCATGGTCGTGGATCGACGCGTGCTCATTCCGCGCCCTGACACCGAAATCTTGGTCGAGAGCGCGCTCAACGGGACGCTTGCCCAACACTTGTATGGCCGCATGCTGGACTTGTGCACGGGCTCGGGGTGCGTTGCGATTGCGTTCGCGAAGGCGCGGCCCACCTGGCGCGTCACCGCAGTGGATGTCTCGCCGGATGCCGCCAGCGTCGCGCGCGAGAATGTGCGCCGCGCGGGCGTAGCCCACCACTTGGCCGTGCTCGAGGGCGACTTGTTCGCTCCGCTCGCCGAAGGCGCACGCTTCGAGCTGATCACGGCAAACCCGCCCTATATCCCGAGCGCGGACATCGCGGGACTCGCCGCAGACGTGCGTGATTTCGAACCGCGCCTGGCGCTGGACGGCGGCCTTGATGGCCTGGAAATCACCCGCCGAATCATCGCCGAAGCCCCGCAGTACTTGAGCCCGGGCGGCCTCTTGGCTCTCGAAGGCGGCTTCGACCAAGCCCCCGCCGTGGCCGAATTGCTCGCCAGCGCCGGCTACACGGAGATCACGCGCGCGAAGGATCTCGCGGGCATCGAACGCGTGGTTACGGGCCGCCGATGAATGTCAGACGCGCTTCGAGCGAGAACGCGTCAGCCGTGAGCGTCTGACTCCAGAGGTGCGTGTACTCCGCGGCCGGCCCGAACTTGAAACGCCAGAAGCGCACTGCCTCCCAACCCGCGCCGAGCCCAATTACGCTCATCAGACCGCCGTCCGCCTGATTGCGATCGTTACCGCTGATCTTCATGCCGCCGGCGCCGAAGTCGCCGAAGAGCGAGAGATCACGAAACACGCCGCCGCGATAGAACAACGGGTAGCCTTCGACGTGGAAGAGGAAGGCACTGCCCACGGCCTTGATCTGGTCATGCTTGAGGCTGAGGCCCTCGAAGCCAACGCCGAACACGAACCAGTCCGTCAAGGCTCCGCCGAACCAGAGGCGGTTCGTGCCGCCGAGCGAGAACGCCGTGTTGCGTTTGTACAGGGGATTATCCAGCTTCGCGAGCTCGTTCGGGTAGCCATACGCGCGACCAACGACGGGGCCAGCGCTGATGCCGAGCACCAAGCCGGAGCGCCGCGTCGCGACTTGCTTGTAACCGCCGTCCCAATCGTGGTCCGAGGATTCGGCGCGTGCGCGCGCCGACGCTGAACCAACCCCGATCAAGACACACAAAAAGAGCAGTCGCTTCATAGGCTCATCCGATCTCGGACACTCAGGCCTCGGGGTCAACCCCGCGCACAAGGGTCGCGTATATCCGCTGGGAATTCAGCGGCGCCGCTTGGCGATCGCGCGCGCCAACTCCAAAATGGCGTCTTGCAATTCCGGCGGTGCGCTCTCCATCAAGCGCGCGGTCTCCATCGCGACGGGGCTAAGCTCCGCCACTCCGCCCACCAGCTCACCCGCGGGCACACCGAGACCGTTAGCGAGAGACAGCACGGTGCTCAACGACGGATCACGCCGACCGTTTTCGACGGTCCCGATATAGTTAGGAGTGAGACCGGAGCGTTCCGCTAGTTGCTCGAGCGTGAGCCCGAGCGCGACACGACGCCGGCGCACTTCCCTTCCGAAGATGGTGGGCAAAGGAAGGCGATTTCTTCTCACTCCGGGGACAGACATGAACCACTGATAGTGTTGATGTTTCAACACGATGATATACGGATCGCGCCGCGCCGTGACAGTTTGCGAAACCTGCAGCGCATACGGCCCACGCGAGCGACGCATGGCAGTTACTTCAGCCGCCCGGTCGGATCGTTACGTCGACGCTGTCGGTGACAAAAGTCACACAACCCAAGCCCTATGCGACCGATTCGACCGGATGCGCATTGAGTACTGCCCCAGCGCCGTCAGCCCAACGCGCTCCGCTGCGCCGACTTCCAAGACCTTATTTCGCCTGCATTCCGAGCATACGGCTCCGCGAACGCGCGCCGAGCACGCTTATGCCCAGCTGAACAGCGCGTGGTCCGTCGTGGTCCGCTCGCCGGCTCCCCCGCGAGCCATAGCGATCCTGACCGCTCACTGGGCGCTTGAAACCGACGGGGGCCGCGCCATGCCCGGGCACAACTTCGCGGGCATCAAGGCAGCTGCAGCGGCACGCGGCGCGGAGCTGCAAACCGTGGAGGGTTACGGCCCGGCGCGGCGCGAGGTGACGGCGCGCTTCCGAGTTTACGACAGCGCCGAAGCGGGCGCGCGGGACTATGTCCACTTGCTCGCTAGCCGCTTTCCAGCTGCGCTCGAAGCCGCATGTGCGGGCAACCCGGCAGGTTTCGCGCAGGCTCTCGCGCAGGGCGGCTACTTCACCGCTGACCCGGCAGCGTACAGTGCGGGGCTCGAGCAGCGTTTGCACGCACTCGAAGGCGGCGCGCCGCAAAATCCTAACCAGCGGCCCGGAGCACTCTTACAAATGGCTTTGGCAGGCGTGCTCGGCGCGCTACGCCAGCGCCCAGAAGACGCCTAAAATTTGGCCTAAATGGGGCGGGCATGGCACCCGCTTCGGTATGTCCCCGCTGCTCGCTCCGCCCGCCGCGCGCCGCGCGTGCGGCTTTCGCGTGTCGTTACTAGGCCTCTGCTCGCTGCTCGCGAGCAGCGCCGGCTGCGGCTCGCACCATGGCGATGGCGAAGCAAACCCGGGCCTCTCCAAGCTGTCGGAAGACGACAGCATCCCGAACGTGCCTGAACCGCCGGCGAACGGCCCAAAGCTCGGAGCGGTCGCCAATGTGACCCCGATCTTGGAACGCCCTGCGACCGGTGCGCGGCAGCTCGGCTATTTGCACGCGGGCGCGCGCGTCGCGCGAGCCCAAGAGCCGTATTCCCGGCGCGGTTGCGGCGGAGGTTGGTACCCCGTGCGTCCGCGCGGCTTCGTGTGCGCCACCGAAAGCGCCACGGTCGACATGGCGCACCCCACGCTCACTGCGATGGCAGTGGCGCCCAATCTCGACAAGCCGTTGCCTTATACGTACGCGCGCACGCGGGTCGACACGCCGTTGTTCGAGCGCGATCCGAGCCGCGACGACGCCGTGCGGCAGGTCGGCAGCCTCAAGCACAAGGCCGGGATGGCCGTGGTTGGCTCGTGGTCCGCGAAAGACCCAGAAGGCACGTTGCAACGCCTGGCACTGCTCACCAGTGGTCGCTTCGTTCGGGCGAGCGACTTGGAAGCGGCGGAGGCCTCCGCGTTCCAAGGCGTAGAGCTCACGAAGAAAGAGGGCCTACCGCTCGCTTTCGTCGTGAAGCGAGGCGTGCACTCCTTCAAAATCGACGGCGAAGAGACCACCAAGGCGGACTCGCTGAACGTGCACGAGGTGGTGCATCTGAGCGGCCGTTTCCACAACATTGGTGGCGTGAAGTACTGGGCAACGAGCGACGCCCGCTGGGTGCGGCACCGCGATGTGCTCGTGGTGCAACAGCGGAGCGCCTTTCCAGACTTTGCCCAGGGCACGCAGCGCTGGCTCGACTTGAGCGTCGTGACCGGCGCGCTCACCATGTATGAGGGCAAACGCCCCATCTTCGTAACTTTGGCGAGCGTAAACCGCGACGCACACCAAAATGATGGAGACAAATGGCTCGGCACGTTCGAGGTGACCGGCAAAGAGATCACCCTCGCGACCCGTGATCCGAACGCATTCGGTGAAAACTTCGAGCTGTTCGACGCGCCCTGGGGCCTCACGCTCTCGTCCGGGATGCTCTTGTTCGGTGCTTACTGGCACGATCGCTTCGGAGTCGATCACGGCGCAGGAGCTGTCGAGCTGTCGCCCGCAGATGCCGAACGCGTTTACAGCTGGGTCACGCCCGAGCTCCCCGAGGGCTGGCACGGCTTGGTCGCGCCGCTCGTCAGCAACCCAGACAAAACGCGCGTCGTGATCCGGAAATGACCTTGGAGCGCGTTCCGAAACCGCTCCGACCGCGTGCCTTCCGATCCGCTTGCGCGTGCTCGGCCCACGGTTTTCGCACGAGCTCTCAGCCGCTGCGTAACCGGTCCAGTACTTCAACCGTCGCGGGCGAGCGATTCAAGGTGTAGAAATGAATGCCCGGCGCGCCGCCCGCGAGCAGCTCCCGGCATTGCGCCGTCGCGTGCTCGACGCCGACGGCCTGTACGGCAACCGGGTCAGAACCGGCTGCGTCCAGGCGCGCCAAGAGCGGCCCCTGAATCGATGCGCCGCACATCGCGGTGAAGCGCTTTATCTGCGAAACGTTCGTAATCGGCATGATCCCGGCGATGATCGGCACGGTTATGCCGGCAGCCCGTGCGCGAGCTACGAACGAAAAGTAGTCTTTACTGTCGAAGAACAACTGCGTGACCAGCACCTGCACGCCCGCATCCACTTTGCGTTTAAGGTTCTGCAGGTCGACCTCGGCCGAGGGCGCTTCAGGGTGCGCTTCGGGGTAGCACGCGCCAGCCAAACAAAAATCGTAACTGGAACGGATGAACTCGGTCAGCTCCGAGGCGTAGCCGAACCCCCCGTCCGCCTTCACGAACGAGGTTTCGCCTTTGGGTGGGTCGCCGCGCAGCGCGAGCACGTTGTCGATGCCGCCCTCTTTCAGCTGTTCGAGCACGCTCTCGAGTTCCGAGCGGGTTGCGCCAGCGCACGTGAGGTGCGCCATTGCTTCCAGCCCGACCTCGCGCTTGATGCGCGTGACCAGATCAACCGTGAGCCGACGGGTGCTACCGCCAGCGCCGTACGTCACCGACACGTACGCCGGATCGTAAGGTTGGAGCCTGGCTATCGTTTCGAACAAGCGGTCGACGCCCGCTTCGTCCTTTGGCGGGAAAAATTCAAAGGAAAACGCCGGAGTTTTCGCGGCAAGCGTGGCGGTGATTTTCATAGGTCTGAAGCGCTGAACAGGACGAACCGGCAAGCTAGCAGCGCGCGCCGGCCCATGCCAATAGGGCGCAGCGCCGCCGCTCATCCATCTACCAAGGCGGATGAACGCAACACGCGGTCTTCATTCGCTCCCGCATCGAAAAACTCAGACACTCACGAGAGCTCATGCATATTCACATCGTAGCGGTCGCGGGCACCGGCATGGGCGCGCTGGCAGGCCTGCTCACTGAGCTTGGCCATCAGGTCTCGGGCAGTGACGTGGCATTCGATCCGCCCATGGGACCTGCGCTCGAAAGTTGGGGTGTGCGTTGTCTGCATGGCTACGACCCGAAGCACCTCGAACCAGCACCCGACCTGACCATCATCGGGAACGTGTGCCGCAAGGACAACCCAGAGGTCGTGGCGGTAATCGAGCGCGGCCTGCGCTACACGCACATTGCGGGCGCCTTGAGTGACTTCGTGCTGGGCGCGTGCTCACCCTTGGTCGTCGCTGGCACGCACGGCAAAACCACGACCACGGCCATGGCCGCGCATTTGCTCGACTCGTGCGGGTTTGCGCCGGGTTTTCTGGTTGGCGGCTTGCCCAAGAATTTCCCGCGCAGCTTCCGCGCGCCACAGGCCGGGAAGCCACGCTTGGCGATGGGCGACCGGCCACTGCGCAAACCACCTTTCGTGATCGAAGGCGACGAGTACGACACCGCGTTCTTCGAAAAGTCAGCGAAGTTTCTGCACTATCGTCCCGAAGTCGCGATCCTCACCTCGATCGAACACGACCATGTCGATATCTATCCGAACCTGGAGAGCTACCTCGAGGCGTTTGAAAAATTCGTAGCGCTCGTGCCTGAGCACGGTCTCATCGTCGCCAACGCGGCGGACGCGCACGTGGTGCGCGTGGTGAGCGAGCACGCGCGCGCAGAGGTCGCGTGGTTCGCGCTCGAAGGTGAAGACACCCACGGTAAGCCACCGCATTGGCTGGCCGCGCCGTCGCAGTTCGACGAACAAGGAACGCGCTTCGACCTGTACGCGGGTGGCGTGGCCTGCGGGCGCTTGGCGCTCACCGTACCCGGCCGTCACAACCTGAAAAATGCGCTGGCCGCGGTCGGCGCGGCCGCCCAGGGCTACGGCGCGCGCATCGCTGACCTTGGCCCCGCCCTGGCCCGCTTCGAGGGCGTTCGGCGCCGGCAAGATTTGATCGGCACCCCCCGCCAAAGCTTCGTCTACGACGACTTCGCGCACCATCCCACCGCCGTGCATGAAACGCTCGCCGCGCTGCGCAGCAGGCACCCAAACGGCAAACTGTTTGCCGTGTTCGAACCACGCAGCGCGACTGCCTGTCGGCGCATGCATCAGGAAGAGTACACCCACGCCTTCGACGCTGCCGATGAAGTAATCTTGGCGCCGCTCGGCCGCTCGAACTTACCCGCATCCGAAGCGCTGGACCTTTCGCTGTTGACCTCCGATCTGCAGGCACGCGGCAAGACCGCCCGAGCCTTGCCCAGCGTGGACGCCATCGTGGATTACCTGGCGCTGAACGTGACGCCGGGCAGCGTCGTGGCGCTGCTTTCGAACGGCGCGTTCGGCGGCATTCACGCCAAATTGCTAGAGCGCCTGAGCCGCTGAACAAAGCCCCGTGCGATCGCGCGCGAAGGATGCTAGACGCGGGCCCTCCGAAACACTTGGAAAAAGAGGCAAACAGTGACGTGTCCCTGCGGAAAAGGCGAATCAATCGAGACCTGTTGCGGGCCGGTGATCAGCGGCAAGCGCCAAGCGGAAACGGCCGAAGAGCTGATGCGCGCGCGCTACTCGGCGTACGCCACGCACGACATCGACTTCGTCATCTCTTCTCATGATCCAAAAACCTCCAGTGAAGTCGACCGCGGCAACACGGAAGCCTGGGCGAAGAACTCGGAGTGGCTCGGCCTGCAGATCCTCGGCACTGAGGGCGGCACCGCCAACGATACCGAGGGCACGGTTGAGTTCGTCGCCAGCTACAAGCTGAACAAGATGAAGCTCGACCACCGCGAGCGCGCCACCTTCAAGAAGGAAGACGGCAAGTGGTACTTCATCGACGGTGTCGAGCTCAAAGGCCCGCCCATCAAGCGCAGCGAGCCACGCGTGGGACGGAACGATGCCTGCCCCTGCGGTAGCGGGAAGAAATACAAGAAGTGCCACGGCGTCGACGCTTGAGCACGGCTCGCGTTTAACCGATGGCCCGTTCACCCGAAGAGCTCGCGCACGTCGCGCTGGAGGTCGCTGCAGAAGCCGCTCAGATCTTGTTGGGCGGCTTTCGCAAACATCCCGCGGTGACCGAGAAGGGCCGCGCTGACCTCGTCACTGAATACGATCTTGCGAGTGAGCGCTTGATTCGGCAGCGGCTGGCCGAGCGCACGCCCGAGCTCGCGATCGTCGCTGAGGAGCAAGGCGGCACGGCCGCGGCCGGTGATGGGCTGACCTGGCATTGCGATCCGCTCGACGGCACGACCAACTTCGTGCACGGGCATTTCTTTTTCTGCGTGAGCATTGGTGTGGCGCGCGCAGGTCGCGCGATTGCCGGAGCGGTCGTCGCGCCGGCCTTGGCAACCCACTGGGTCGGCTGGGAGGGCGGTGGCGCGTTTCGCAATGGCGAGCCATGCCGCGTGAGCGAGAGCGCGAGTCTCGAGCACTGCCTGTTGGCGACCGGCTTTCCCACCGATCGCAGCAACCCGGAAACCAACAATTTAGCCACATTTACCCAGGTGAAGCCGTTGGTGCGCGGTGTCCGTCGTTGTGGCTCGGCGGCCCTCGACCTGAGCCTGGTAGCAGACGGTACGTACGACGCCTACTGGGAGCGGCGTTTGAACTCTTGGGACGTAGTGGCGGGTGCTGCCATCGTTCTCGCGGCCGGCGGCATGCTCAGCGCTCTGGATGGCAGTGAGCCCGACTTGTCGGTCGGGCAGATTTTGGCATCTAACGGCCGTATTCACGCGCCGCTGCTGAAGCTGCTTACTTAACTACAGCGAGCGGCGTTCGCCAGCAGCGTGTTCGCATCAGCGCGTTCGCGACCGGCGCCGCGACCCGACCCTACATCACAAAAGTGCAGGCTAGTCCCTCGCGCGCGCCTGGAGGATGATGAGCGAGAATGAACGAGCGCTCTGCGCGTCCGGGTGCGGCTGCCGCCTTTGCGCCGCGACCCGTACCGCCCAAGAAGCCAGTGCGGGCGGCAGTCCCGCGCCGCGCTGCAGCCGCAGCTTCGCTCGAGCCGACAATCCTGCTGGTCGGCGCAGACGCCGCGTTCGAGCCAGCACTGCGCGCCGCGCTGGCGCGTCACCGCGTGTACGTCGAAACCACGTCCGCCGACAACGTCGCTGAAACGGTCGTCGCCGCCGCGCCGGATTTGGTGCTGCTTGCGGGAGCCGCCGCGCGCGATGGCGGAAGCGCCGTGCTTACCCGGTTGATGAGCTCGCCGGTGAGCTCAGTGGTCCCGGTCGCCATCTTGGAGGACAACGCGGCGCTCGACATGCGCTTACGGGCGTTTCGCCACGGGGCGGCCGCGGTAATTCCGCCGTCTGCGAGCATCGATGCGATTGCCGAACAAGTCGCCAAGCTCGCGCGCGAGATCCCGGAGCGCGGCCGGGAGTCCTTGGGCGTAATCGGCGAAGCCACGCTGAGTGAATTCGTGGGTGCGCTGAGCAGCGAGCTCCGTTCCGGCATTTTGTCGGTGCACACGGGCAGCGCGGGCGAGGCGGGGGCGGTGCGGCTCGTGCTCGGCAGCGGTCGCCCGCTGGCGGCGTTCATCGATGATTTCGTGCGCCAAGTAAAGTCGCACGTCGTACACGCCGAGCCGTTGCATTACGAGTTTACCGAGCATGCGGGCGGCACGGTCGCCCTGCTCGATGGCGAAACTGAACCAAAAGAGCAGGAACGCGCGAACGTCAAAGGCGTGCGCGTCGCGCTTGCGGATGACGACACCGGCCGGGCTGATGCCGTAGCGCAGGAGCTGCGCGCGCGCGGCGTGTCCGTCGTCGTCACCGACCTCGCGCCAACCGAGCTGCGTTTCGCCAAATTGCGCCAAGCCGACCCGCAAATATTGCTGATCGGCGAGGCCCAGCTCAAAGGTAACGGCTATGAGCTCTTGCGCCGCATGCGCCGAGACACGCGCCTGCGTTGGGCCTCCTTGCTCGTCGTACGCTGGGATGAAATTTGGACCGACGCGCTCTCTGTTCCGAGTCTCGATCGCTTGGAAACGGCGATTGCTGCGCTCGCCGAAGCAGACCGCACCCTGCAAGCTTGGGCGGAAACCGGCGAGGCCTTCGATGCGCGCCTGGAAATCACTGGGCCCGCGCGCTGTTTGCGCGCACTCGCAACGAGCACGCGACCGCTACGCATGAGCGTGCACAACCCGCGCGTCACCATCAACGTCGATATTTCCGACGGGTTGATCGTGGGCGCGATGGCGGAGTCTCGCGTCGACGCGAGTCAACACTGGGACGGCGCGCTCGCGCTGTCCGCGTTCATGGTGCTGAGCTCGGGGCGCGTTCAGATCACGCCCGTCAATCAGCCGGCGACGACCAACATCATGGCCACTGTCGACGTCGCCCTGAACATGGCGGACTCGGAGCCGTCGCCGATTAGCCCCTCGGTGCCGAACCTCAGCGCAGCCAGCGTGTATCCGCGTGCCGACCCAGCCGCAGCGGCGCCCACGCCCGCCCAGGCCGCCGCCTCTCGACCTGGAATCCATTCAGAAATCCGCGTTCCTCTCGGACGCGCGGTCCGCACGCGCACCGGGATAAGCAAGCCCGCCGCCGCCTTCTTGATTGCGCTCGCGGCGCTACACGGCCTACTCGTTGTCCTCGCGCTAAGCATCCTGCTCAGACCGCATCACTCTGGCAGCCGCACGCCGAACGTGACCCGGAACGCAAGCCTGCCCCCTGCGCTCACTGCGCCCGCCAGTCGCGCCGTACCGATCGTCACACCCGTTGCCTCGGGGATCTTGGGTGCAGCCCCCGCGGCGAGCCTGTCCATCCCCCAGCCCACCGCGGCAGCGCCCAACGCGCCCCCGGAGGCTCGCGTAACGCACGACGAAACCGGCGTGCGCGCCCCTGACTGCAGCGCGCTACTCGGCCCGACTGGCGTAAACAAGCGTGCTTATCCCGGCGCCGCGTTCGCGCAGGTGCGCGCAGCGAATCAGGCCTTGGTGCGCGGTGATCTGGACGCGGCGGAGCGCAGCCTGTGCAAAGCCGTGCTCTGGGACCAAAAAAACCCAGCCCTTCCGCTCGAGCTTGCTCAGCTGATGCTGCTTCGCCGTGACGGCGCAAGCGCGGTCGAATGGGCACACCAGGGCCTCGATCGCGACGCGGCTGACCTGCGCGCACAAGGCATTTTGGGTGACGGCTTGGCGCGCCTCGGCGACTACGATGGCGCTAAGAGCGCGTGGCTAAAATCGCTACGCCTCGAGGGCGCCTCGCCCGAGCAGGTCCAGTCATTGTCGTTCAGTAGCGCGCGTGAAGCGCGGGCGTCGATGCAGCGTCATGACTTCGCGCGCGCGGAGCGCTTTTTCCGCCGCGCCGTCGTCCTCGATGAGGACAACGCGCTGGCCGGCAACGGCTTGGCCAGCGCCCTGCTCAGGCTCGGCGACACCGCATCTGCCTTGCGTTGGGCGAACCGCGCAGTCGCCATGACGCCGCGCGATCCCGCCGCGCTCGTGCTCGTGGGCGACGTATTGTTTCAGCAAGGCGATCGCAGCGGCGCAGAGGCGGAGTGGCGAGAAGCGCTGCAGCAAGACCCGGCGAACTTCCCTGCCAAGCTGCGCATCAATAAGCTGAACAACACGCGCTAAGTCCCAGTCTGTCACAACGGACTCTCACCCGCGCGGGCGCGCCCAGCGGGCCTGCGCGACCGCCAGCTGTGCGTGCGCGTGACGGCGCACGACAACCGCGCTAAACAGCAGGGGCATGGCGCAGGCATCGCATTTCGAAGCACTCGGGGGCGAGCCCGTGCTCCGCTCGCTGATCGACCGCTTCGTCGATCGCCTGTTCGCTGATTTGATGATCGGCTACCTGTTTCGCGCCGCGGACCGCACGCGGGTGAAGGCCAAAGAATACGAATTTGCGGCGCGCCACTTGGGCGCAGCGGCCGAGTACTCGGGTCGACCGCTGCCCGAAGCACACCGCGCGCACCGCATCACCGGGGGCCAATTCATGCGTCGGTTACAGATTTTGAAGGACACCCTGGCTGAATTTCACGTACCGAGTGCGGTAGCTGAGCACTGGGTTCAACACACCCTGTCGCTCCAGACCGACATCACCGACAACGCGCTGGATCAATGCGACCCTGCGCACACCAATCGCTCGCTCAAGGCGCCCGAATGAGCGGGCAGAGAGCGCTCTGGCCCTTGGCTTTGGTCATTACCTGCTCCTGTGCCACGGCCGGCAACACTTGGCTGAATGAGCCGCTCGAGACGCATGCGTGGCGCGACGATGACGCGGCGCCAGCAGCGTCGTCGGTGAGCCCAACGGACGCGGATCCCAGGGCTGCGCTGCCGCAGGGCGTCCAAGCGCGAGTCATCCGTGATGCGGTGAATACGGACGATCGCTTCGTAACCCCGTCGCAGGGCAGTGCGCTGCCGCCGGCAGTTGGCGGCACGCTTTCTGGGCGCGTGCTCGGCACGTACCGCAACACCTACTATGACTTCCCAAACGAGGCGGATTTCAGCGGCGAAACCGTGGCATTGAAGAACGGGAAGTGCAAAACGATCAAGACGGTCGCGCGCTCGTTTTACGAAGCGGTGTGCGTGCAAGGCAGCGGCACGCTAGCCAGCGGCAGCACGGTCAGCTTCGCCAGGCGTGACTGCGAGTGCGCGGAGCTGTGCCCGCGCAGCAATCAACACATCTGCTTCGACGAGCTAGAGGCGAAAGCCTTCCCCTGGGGCCGCGGCGCCACCGGGCGCGCCATCACGCCGCTGCTCACCATCGCCGTGGACAGCGATCTCGTGCCCTTGGACACACCTGTTTACATTCCGGAGTTCGACGGCGTCCCACGTGACCCATCGCGCACGTCTGTCCATGACGGCTGCTTCATCGCTCAAGACCGCGGCGTGCGCGTCAAAGGGGAACACGTCGACATCTTCACCGGCCACCACGAAATTACCGCCCTTTGGAACTCCTTGGTGCCCAGCAACCGCGGCGTGACCATCGTGTTAGACAGCCCTCGCTGTGCGCGTGCTGCAGCCAGCCCCTAGCAGCGGGCGAGCACGCTCAGCGTGTCGCCCGCGCGGTACTCAAGTGTGCGTCACCCGCGCGGTATCCAAGTGCGCGACGCGGTCCTCCCCGAAAGCCGGTCGTGAGAGCGTCGAAAGCGCTTATTTGTGAGGGGACTAGGCGATCATTCTCGCAGCCTGGTCCACGCACTGCGGTCGATTACGTGTGCCGTCCGCGCCTGCGACGCCTGCTCAAAGAATTACTCCACTACCAGACTGCGCCGGAATATGTGATCGCCGCGGAGTGAAATCAGTTGCCGGCGCCGCCTACGCCTTTCGCGCACACCGCATAGGCTTTTGTTTGAGAGTTGCAGCCCTGAACGACGGAAAGCCCGGAGGCTTCTTCACACGCCGCATCCGCTGTGCGCGCACACGCCCAAGCGGCATCCCATTCAGCTTTGCATGGCGATGCTGCGTCGACACTCGAGCACTTCGTCTCGCAGACTCCTGGCACCATCTTTGAACAATTCAGCGCGTCCAGCTTCCTGCAACCGAACACGCAGTCGTCCCCGATCATACCACTGGTGCCGGCGCTCGCCGCACCGTCACTGCTGGGGGAGCTGCATGCGGCGTTGCTACCGAGCGCGGCAAGCAAGACGGAAGCACAGAAAATTCGCGCTGCAGGAGGCATCATTTCAGACACATAATGAAGAGGTTTCAAAAACCCGAACCAGCAGCTAAGGGGTGGTGTAGACGGCGCCTGCTCCTCGAAGAAGGAGCAGCAAAACGATGAAAAGCACCCGCATTGGCCACAGCGCAGCGTTCAAGGAGCTTAGGCGCTACATTTTGGCGTGGCAATTTCCAAAGCGCTCGAAGTTCGGGAGGATTGCGACGTTTTCTGCTTGGTGGGTGTCGCATCAGAGTCCAGCGCAAGCCCAGGGCGATCCAAGTCCAATCGACCGGAAGATCTTGCTGCGAGGCATCGCTAGCCGTGCGGCACGTAAACGTGTGGCTCTCATTAGGTGCGATGCTCGCGACTGCATGCGCTGGCAAGGTCGCGCAATCATCTGGCGCTGGCGCGCACGAACCGCGTATACCGGCGCATCATCTGGAGTCTGCCGCGACTTGCCCCATGACCCGGCCCGCGGTTAGTCCGACACCCCTCAATTGCGGCAATCTGTGCGGTTTCTTCGCGTGTACGCAGGATGCGGATTGCACTCAAGGCCAAAACGGACGCTGCGGGATCAGGAACGAGGGAGTTGGGGCGGCTTGCACGTTTGACGAGTGCACCGGCGACGGCGACTGTCCCAACGGGGAAAGATGCGAATGCAGAACGGGAGATGGGGAAGCGGCGCCGAACCGCTGCACTCGCAGCAACTGTAGCGCCGACGCAGATTGTGGAGAAGGAGGCTTTTGTTCACCGAGTCAGTTCATGCAGTGGTGCGGTACCTTCCACGCATGCCACACGCCGGGCGACACCTGTATCGACGACGCGGACTGCGCTAGTGGCGTGGCAACTGCAAACACCTGCAATTTCGATCAGCCCAGTCAGCACTGGTCCTGCAATCCAGGTTGTGGCCCGCAGCCCAAATGAAAGTGTTCCGGTTCGTCGAGGTTCACGGACCCGGCTCCACCATGCTCGAAGGCATGGGCCCGGTCATCGTCGGGGGCTAGGACAAGCAAAGCCGTGTCGCTCGCGGACCACGGCCTGGCGAACTTGCCCACGGGCGTTCCAACCGGGGAACTCCGGAGCCCGCGAGGTGCGTCGCTGGATCGCGATCGCCCCATGACCCATGACCCATGACCCATGACCCATGACCCGCGGGCAACCGGCGCTGCCGCGCG
>JBDTYJ010000097.1:0-16527 GCA_040005755.1 Pseudomonadota bacterium | reverse complement strand
GCGACCTTGGCTTTAGGAAAGCCCTGCTCTATCCAACTGAGCTACGGGGGCGGGCGGAAGTGCGGCGGAGGCTGTCATGGTTGGGGGCGGTGCTCAAGCGCTTGTGGTTGGTTTTTTGGGGCGCGGTAGGTGGTGTGGCGGCGAGCGGGATTTCTGCGGTGCGGTGGTCGGGGTGAGCGGTGGACGTGACTTGGGGGAGGGAATTTTTGCGGCTGAGGGAGTGAAGTGGTGGTGGGTGCGTATAGGAGTCCGATGAGCGAGCGCAGCGGCGGCGGGCGGGGGCCGGCACTCTTGGTTTGGGCCGTGCTGCGCTGGCTCTCATTTCGCTAGCCGTGCGCGCTGCGCGGCAGACAAGTCCGCCGGACGGGCGGGCCGCCCGGGCCGAAACCGAGAGCGGATCCCAACGCGGTTTTTCTTAACGCGACCAGACAGGCGTGCGCTCGGCGGGAGCCCGCGCACGCGCGAAATCAGGGTTTGAGTTCGAACATTGATTTTTGATTTTGAAGGCGCTCCCGGGCGCTCAGAGCCAACGCGGCGAGCGGCGTCGGGCGCGCATCCCGCGCTCCGGCGCGCAGCAACGCGGCGAGCGCATGTGGGCGCAGGAGCGGCGGCGCTCCGTTAAGAGGACATGGACTTGCGCGATTTAAGCAACGGCCAGAGGGCAGCGAGCGTAGATCCGAGAACCACGGGCAGGGTGGCGATGGACATGCCGTGCACGTAAGCAGCGCTGCCGGGCCCTGCGCCGCTGGCGATGGCCGAGCCAATCAACCCTGCGGCGGGGCCTACGGCGTAGCCGAGGCCGATCAGTGCTTCGTGCGCGCCACCGGCATCTACAGAAGCGTTTTCCACGACTTGTGCGTAGTAGAGGGCGGCGGTGTACAGGAAGCCGGCGGCTGCGCCGAAGAGCAATTCACCGGGCACTACGGTGGCGACGCTCGAGCCGAAGAGCACGAGCGCGAAGCCAGCCGGTAGGGCGCAGATGGCGAGCAGCACGGGGGTGGCGCGACCATGCCAGCCGCTGTAGGTGAAGAGCGCGATGAAGGCCGCCAGGCGCGCCACATCCAGCAGGCTGGACGCGCGTGCGGCGGCTGCCACGTTGAAGCCGATGCTCTTCATGATTTCTGGCATCAGCGGCGCAATGACGTACATGAGCGCGTAGCTGCCGAGCATGGCGAAGCGCGCCGCGGCGAGCAGCGAGCGATAACGACCGAGCTTTTGTGCGTCAGGGCGCTCTGCGTGGCCGGCGTCCAAATGGCTCGGTTGCGCTGGGTACGTCACGCACGAGAGCGCGACTAAGGCGTTCAGCGCGGCCGCGGCCGCAAACAGGGACGCGGGCTGCCCAGAGGCGATGAGGGGGCCGGCCACGGCCAGGGAAACGGGCACTGAGAGCGCCCAGCTGATGTTGTAGCGGCCGAGCGCTCGCCCGAGGGTTTTGGGCGTTTCGCCCGCGCTCATGTAGCTCTCGAAGATGGGCCACATGGTGCCCTGCACGGTGACAATGAGAGCGAACAAGGGCACGAGCAGCGCGCTGTTCCGGGGGAAGCATGCCAAGGCGGCGTGCGCAGTGGCCAGCACGACCAGCACGGTGAGCAAGATCTTGCGCTCTCCAAAGCGCACCGTGAGCTTGTGGCTGGAAGTCGCGCCGAAGATGTACGTGATGCCCACCAGCAGCGCGACCCATAGGTTTTGCGCTTGGCTGAAGCCGAGCACGTCGTGCATGAAGAAGTAGATCCCTCGCTGCAGCAGCGTGGAAGCAAAGCTTGCCATGAAGACGCTGAGGAGGATGCGGCGCTTATCCATCAAGTAGCGAGCTTTCCTGGCTTGGGCACAAATGACATGGAGAGCCAAACGAGCAAGCCCGTGGCAACGAACAACACGGGATAGCCGTAGGCCTTCGCGATAACGCCCATGGCCAGCACCCAAAACGCGAAACCGGCGTTAAAACAGCCAAGAAAATAGGTCATAACCGCGCCGCGGCGGGCGCGCGTGACGCCTTCCACCGCAAGCGCATTGAGCGCCGGATAGATCAGCCCGTGCGCGCAGCCAAGCAGAGCGCCGATCGGGAACAACAAGTGCGGGTGCAGCTGGCTGGTCACACAAGCCACCAAACCGTACAGCCCAAGTGCCACGAAAACGATCGGTCGCCGCCCGACCCGGTCTGCGACTGACCCCAAGAGCAAACGAACGCCCATGGCGCACGCGGTGTAGCCAACGAAGAAGTTGCTGACCTTGTCGGCCCCGAGCAACAGCGCGTACGGCTGGGTGAACGTGAACATCACGCCGAACGCCGAGCCAACGGCAAAGCTGCACACGAAAGCGCCCGCGCGAACCGGCGCAAGCACGATGCGCAGCGCAGGCGGCCCCGCGTGCTTACCATCCTCCGCGCGCCTGCCATGCTCAACATGCAGCGGCGTTAGTTGCGCCGCTGCACGCGCCCCACCCACCGCGCGCGGCTCACGAATGCCGAGCGCGAGCACGGCCGCCACCAGCGCCGCTCCCCCGCCAGCCAGGAATACCCCCGCCCAACCGTAGTGATCCGCGATGTATTCGCCGCCAGCGGGCGCCACCGCATTGGCCAGTAGGCTCGCAGCGCCCGCCAGACCAATGGCTTGGCTGAGCTTTTTGGGCGGGGAAAGATCGGCCGCCCAGGTCACGATCGCATTGAAAACCAGCGCATACGAAACGCCGTGGATGGCGCGCAGCGCGTACAAAGAGAACGAGATCGAGGGCACGAGCGCGAAGCCACACGCGCTGAGCGCATTGACGATTGCACCCAAACCAATGATGCGCCGCCGCGAACCGCGATCGATCAGCGCGCCGATCAACGGCACGGCCAGCACACCGGCCAAGAGCGCCGTCGCCGCAACCGCGCCAATCACGGCGGCACCCGCGTGAAACTGCCGCGTCAGGTACTTGGGCAACAAAAAGAAGCTCGAGTACGACAGCCCAAAGCAGAACTGAATGCTCAGCATGAGCAAGAACGGGCGAGTCAGCAGAGCCTGAGGCTCGCCCTCGACCGACGCCGCCCGAGGAGGCTCTAGCACTGGCGCTGAAATGAGAAGCTCACGACGCTCGTGCGCGCGACTGCACGGGCTTGTTGGTGACAACCGGCGTGTTCAGCGCGTAGCCGCAGCTCAGCTCGTTGACCGCGATGTAGAAGCCCCCCGGGGCGATGCCATCGAAAACGCACGAGATGCGTGTAGCCGAGATGTTGCTCCCGTAGAAGTAGCTAGCGACCGCGCCCCTGCCAGTGACCGGAATTGCCGTTGCTTGGCCCAGATCCTTCAGATTTTGGCTCGGTATCGTCAGCGTACTCTCGGCAAAAATGGAGAAATTTATGGCGCGGGCCGGCAGCGCACGCCGATAACGCCCCTAGATGTGCACCAGGAGCAATGCTTCTGGCGTTTATTCCGGCTTTAGCTTGTCACTGTGCCGTTGCTCGCCGACCGCGATCAGATTCTCACGCAGCATGGCCAGCAGCAGGCGCAGGGTGTCGCGGCGCGGCAGCGGCGACAGATCCAACACCTCTTCAATAGTTACCCCGCCGTCCAAGCGCGAGAGCAAGAATGCTTGCTCCGGTGAGACCCGTGAATCCGCGCTCGAGGGCACGCCAATTACGGACACGCGCTGCGCGAGCGAACCAATGCGCGTCTCGAAGATGTGATCGATGAGCATCTCTTCTGCATCCACGAAGTGACGCGCCTGCACGTTGTCGAACGCTTCCGCCACGCGCAGGGCGGATTCTGCATACGAAACCGCGAGGTTCAGGTCGCCCAGGCCAAGTGCTTGGCGCGCGCGTTCTAGCGCGTCGGGAATATCATGCAGGTGGGCGTTACCGTTCAACGTGGAGGCGGTACCGAGCTTGGCGGCGCGCTTCCGGGAAGCAGGTTCCAAACGCGCGCTGGCCGGTGCGGAGGCGGGCGCTTCGGCCTGAGCGCTCGGCATCCGCTCCGACACTGGCTCTGGCCCGGGAGCGGCAGCCGGCAAGGTGCGCGCGCTGCCCACTGCACTGAGATCTACTGGCGGGGGGAGCGAAGACTCACACGCCGCCACGAACGCGCTGGCAAACGCCAGCACGTCATCGAAACGCTGTGCGGGCTGCTTGGACAGACCGCGCTTCAGCACCGCGCTGGCCGAGCCCGGCACGTACGGAGCAAAGCGCTCCACGGGCGGCGCCTCCGTGCCTGCCACCTTTTGCAGCACGTCCAGTAAATCAGCTCCGGAGAATGGCGTTTGCCCGGACAACATCTCGAAGGCGATCACCGCGAGCGCGTATTGATCGCCGCGATGATCAACGCTCGCGGCTTTGCCCAAGGCTTGCTCGGGCGCCATGTAATCCGGCGTGCCCAGCACGTCGAACTCACCGGTCAAGCTACGGCCCACCTCCATACGCTTGGAGATCCCGAAATCCAGCAGCTTGACCAAGAGGCCTTGGCCCGGAAGCTCGGTGAGGAAAATATTGGCGGGCTTCAGGTCGCGATGCACGATCGACGCCTGATGGGCCGCGAACAGACCGGAGGCTACCTGCTGCACGATGCGGGAAGCTTCCGCGAGGGGTAAGCACCCTTCCCGCTCCAGACGCCCAGACAAGCTCTCCCCCTTGAGCAGCTCCATCACGATGTACGGCTCACCCTCATCCGTAGTGTCGAAATCTAGAATCTGCACAATGTTCGGGTGCACGAGCTGGCTGATTATTTCAGCCTCGCGGTTGAAGCGCGCCAAAGCCTGCTCGTGCGAAACCAGGTGCCGAGCCAGCACCTTCACTGCCACCTTGCGTCGCAAGCGAATGTGCTCAGCCTCGAAGACCAAGCCCATCCCGCCCTGGTCCAGTACGGAGAGGATCCGGTAGGTCCCCCTCAACGTCTCGCCGATGAGCGGGTGCTCGTCAGCGGTACTGGCAGGCGCCGAAGTCATGTTTGGTGCACGAAAGCAGCCACGCTAGCGCGACCCCGACGCGGCGTCGAGGCATCGCCTTTCAGGTTGGGCTCGGCGTGTGCCTGGGCGTCATACTTGCTGCTGCGGCCAGTGCTTGCTGCCCCTGGCTGTTGCCTATTGCCGGGCCGCCCGCCCTCGTGCGGGAATGGGCCATGGCAATTCGGCACTGGCTCGTAAAAAGTGAACCAGACAAATACTCCTGGCAAAAGTTCACGAGCGAAAAGAAGGCGGTGTGGGATGGCGTGCGCAACTTCGAAGCACGCAATAACCTGCGAGCGATGAAGAAAGGTGACCTCGTGCTCTTCTATCACTCGAACGAAGGCAAAGAGGTCGTCGGTATCGCCAGCGTGGCCAAAGAGGCTTACGCTGATCCCACTGCGACCGAGGGTGATTGGTCAGTCGTGGAGATCACGCCCAAGAAGGCGCTCTCGCAACCCGTGACGCTCGCCCAAGCCAAAGCCGACAAGCAGCTTGCGGAGTTCGCGCTCGTGAAAAAATCCCGCATTTCCGTGGTACCCGCGACGCCGGAAGAGTTCGCGCGCGTGCTGGAGCTCGGGAAAACGAAGCTTTGAGCGCGCATCGCGCAAGCTCCGCCGCCGCTCAATCCCGCACTGGAGGTGGCTCGGTTGTGTCCGGCGGGCTCGTCGTTCCGAAGTAATACGCGAGGCTGGAAAGCACGGCGACCGCGCCCAGAAATAGCATCAGCACCGTCGTGCGCGATGAGCGCCGCGTAGGGGGCGAGCTCGGGCGCTTGGAGGGCCGCTTCGAGGACGACCGGCGAGAGGAAGCCGGCGGGCTCGACGAGCGCTGCATCGCTCGCAGCTTGGTGTCCCAATCCGCAATGGAGGACATGAAGCGCCGCGTGAGCGCATCCGCGTCAGACGCGGATAAGCCCATCGCGAGCGGCGTTGCGAACCCGTCCAAGTACACATCGAACGGGGCATTCCTCGCACTCTCGGCGTCGCCAACGCTCTCTGCGCAGGCAAGCCTGAACGGCCCAACGCGAGCTCCGTCAACGGCGGCGGTCCCAAGCCAGCGCGCCGCTCTCGAGGAATCCCTACCCCCACTCATCGCCGAGTCTCGCGACTGCTACTCGACCTTCGATTCGGCGGGTTTCGGCTCACGTGAGTCCTTGATATCAATCAAGGTCGACACGGCTTCAATCTCGCGCTTGGTTTGAATCTCGCGCTGACGCAAGACCTTGAGCTGAGCCTCGAGCTTACGCAGCTCGCCCTCGACCTCGCGCAAGCCATCTTTGAGCTTGTCGCGCTCGGACTTCAATACTTCGAGATCGATCGCCACGGTGCTTGCCTCCAATGAAACTGGAGCCAAGGAGTTAGCAGAGTCAGTCGCTCGCGACTACCCGGTTGCGCCCGCCCTGCTTGGCGGCGTACAGCCGCTTGTCGGCCACGGCCACCACTTCCTCCGGTGAAGGCGTCTGGCAGCAGCTGAGCGCGGCGCAGCCGGCGCTCAGGGTTACCGGGATTTGCCGGCCGTCATACTCGGCGTGCTGGGTGCGCAGGGCGTCCATCAAGCGTTCGGCAAGCCGACCGGCTCCGCGCGTTGATGATCCCCGCAAGATGACCGCGAATTCCTCGCCGCCGAAGCGCGCGAACACGTCCTCCGCGCGCAGCATCCGCGTGGCGACCGCTCCGAGGTGTTTCAGTACCTCGTCCCCGGCCGGGTGGCCATACGTATCGTTGACGCGCTTGAAGTGGTCCAAGTCGAGCAAAATCAGCGCGCAGTCGGTGGCGTGACGCACCGCGAAGGCGATCTCCGAGCGCAGCCGGTCTTCGAAGTGACGGCGGTTGTAAGCGCCGGTCAGGGCGTCCCGCGTGCTGGATTCATAGAGCTTGCGCAACAGCCCCTCTTGGCGCGAATCCGTCAGCGTGAAGCGGAAGGCGACGCGCGCACCAAGCTGCACCCAATCATCGTCTTTGATCACCGAGCGAACGACGCGCTTGCCTTGAATGAACGTGCCGTTGCGCGAGCCCAGATCTTCGACGTAGTACTCACCATTTTCGCACACGAAGCGCGCGTGAAAGCGGCTGATGCTGTCGTCGTCGATGGGCAAGCGATTCGTCGCATGCCGGCCGATGGTGTAAGGCGTCGACTCCACGCTCACCACTTGGCCTGCCCCCACGCCGTCCATGCGCAGCAGCATGGCGCGATCGCGACGCGCGGGCTGCGTGACCGGGGACACGCCGAAATCCGTGCTTCGCGCCGAAATATCCATCGTGCGCGCTTCTTGGAACGGGTTGTCGCCGTCCGCGTCGTCCGAGATGGACGCCAAGCGCATGCGCGGCGCAGACCCGAAGCCATCGCTACCCAAGGCGGGATCGCTGTAGCGCGGGCGGGGGGTCGGAGGCGCGGGTTGATCGCTGGGAAGCCCCGCGTATTTCACCATACGACCTCCGGAAAGGGCCTGCCCGGTTTGGCAAACAAGAAGCCCTGCAAAAGATCGCAGTCCAGCTCGACTAAGGTGTCGCGCTCTTCAATCGTTTCCACGCCTTCGGCGACTACGGTCATGCCCATATCTTGGGACAACGCGGTCATCGAACGAATTACCTTTTGCTTGGTGGAATTCTTGTGCACATCGCGCACGAGCGACATATCGAGCTTCACGATTTCCGGCTCGAGCAGCGTGAAGCTGGTCAGGCCAGCGTAGCCCGCGCCCAGATCGTCCACCGCGATGCGAAAGCCCATCTCGCGCAAGGCGGCAACGCGAGCGCGCACGTCCTTCACCTCGTCGAGGGACGAGCGCTCGGTGACTTCCAACACCACGCGATGAGCAATTTTCGAGAGCGGCGAATCAGGCGCGCTCAGCCACGGGTCGACCAAATCAGTCACGTGCAAATTCACGAACAGCATCTCGGTGCTGCTGTTGTTCATCATCGGCGCGGCGGCCAAATCACGAATCGAGCGACCGAGTGAATCCAGGCGCCCGAGGCGCGTTGCGGCATCCAACACGGCGCCGGGATGCGGCAGGCTCGGCTCGTTGCTGCGTAGCAGCGCTTCGTACCCGTAAATTTGCTTGCGCCGGAAATCGACGATCGGATGGTACGCCATCCACAAAGACTGCATGGCGCGGTCGAAGCTAGCCTCGAGCCCCGCGCGATCGGCGCCGAGGGCGCCTGCGTGACCGAGCAGCTCGGCAGCCTGCTGCTTCACGCGGGCCATGCGGTGCATGCTCACGGCTTTGGCCACGGCACGCGCCAACGCTTCGCTGTCGACCGGCTTGGTCAGGTACTGGAATGCGCCGTATTCGAGCGCTTGCACGGCCGTGCTAACAGCCGGCTCACCGGTGACCAGCACGACGGGCACATGTAGGTCATGCTCGCGCACTTCACGCAGCAGCTGAATGCCGTCCATCCCCGGCATCTTGATGTCGCTGACAATTACGTCGAACGATCGACCAAGCAAGGCGCGCGCGGCGTCCGCACCATTATTCGTGGCCGTGACGCTGTAGCCCTTGCTCCTTAGCAAGCGCACTACCCCGCGCAGCACATCTGGATCGTCATCGACGACGAGTACGGAGGCTTTCAAGCCGTCCGACCGCTCTCCTGATCCCGGCTCCGCTGAGCTTACCGGCATGACCGCAGACGACACATCCCGCAGAGAGCTACTGGGCGGGGCTCCCGAGGGCTGCGCCGACCCGGCTTGCGTCAGCGACACGACCATGGCCAACACAACGGCCGCTCAGGGAGGGGCTAAAGGGGGTGAGCGCGCTTCGCTGCCGGGAAGGAACCGCCCGTCAGTGGAAATACCCACACAACGACGCCGAGGCCTGACTCTAGCGCCCGCGGCAATCTCAGATCGAGACTCGCGAGCGGGGTTTAGTGGGCATTTCTGTTGAGCTTAGAACTCGTCGCGCACCGGCGTGAGCTCGCCGGCGCGGCCGACGGCGTAGTAGGTGCGGCGCACTTTGCGACTCTTGCTCGGCGCCCCGCGCGTCAAATATTCGAGCGGCGACTCGCGCGCGTATGTTTGCGGGCGTGATTCGACGCGCATCAAGCGAGCGCCCAGCGGCAACGCCAGCTCCGTGCGCGACTGCCAGACGGTACCCGCGCCGGCGTCTAGCCGTTCCGCGCGCGCGCCGGGCCAGGTGGACACGTGCACCCAAGCGTCGTTGTCGCGTACGAACCAATTTACCTGACCCGTGCCGCGTTCCACGATGCGCTCTTCATCGATCACCGTGACGATTTCGGGCGGGCGCGTCACCTTATTGAGTCACTCCCAATACCGCCGCCCCGAGCGGGCGTTGCTCAGCATTTCGGTCATCCCGTGAGAAAGCACGCTGGGGAGCTCCGCGTCCGCGAAGGCGCGCACTTCCAAAATCTCGAGCGGGTTGTCCGGCGGTTGAGAGGGGGGCGCGACGGTCGCCTCCACTAAGAAGGTCACTGCGTGAAAACGCGGATCGCGATCCGGGTTGGAGTACACGCCCAAGATGTCGCCCAGCGAGATCAAGCGCGTGCCTGTTTCTTCGCGCAGCTCACGCTCGATGGCCACGCGCAACGTTTCCCCCCACTCCAGGGTGCCGCCGGGGATGGCCCAATCTCCCGAATCCGCGCGGCGAATCAGGACGTAGCGGCCATCCGGGGTGCGCGCCACGGCGGCAATGCCGACGACCGGGCGGCGCAGCACGTGGCGAGCCACTTCTTTGGTGAGCTTCCACAGACCACTCGGAATCCGCACGCCGCGCAGCATGCCCCCTTCCCGTGTGCGTGTCGCCTTCAAATCGTGCTACGCCCGGCCCTCGCCGATGATGCGGAGGCCCGTTCTATTCCTAGCTTTGCTCGGCTTCGCATGCGGCAAGCGCGCGGCGCCGCCCGGCGCGGCCATGGAGCTTGGCGGCTCAGCAACCGGAGTCTCGGAAGTAGGTACCCCAACTCCGGCGCCAGCGGCCGCAGTCAGCGGCAAAGCGGCGCGGCGGAAGGGCGCGGCGACCGCGGTCGACAGTGCACCGGCACAGGCGCCGAATGGCGGCCCCGCGCCCGGTTCGGTCGACGATAACCTGCCTTTCACGCCGGACGGCACGCGCATCGCAAGCGTGGCCTGGCGCACCTGGGTGTACACGGATACCGGTAAGCAACGCTCGCGCTACGGCTACCTGCGCGCCGGTGCCGTCGTGGACGCGCGCGGGCCGGCCATCGTGAACGACGGCTGTCAGGGCGGCTGGTACCGCGTGAATCCGCGCGGCTTCGTGTGCGTGGGCCTGGGCGCCAGCCTGAAGTTGGACGACCCGGTAGCGGTTGCATCCGTGAACCGCCCAGTGCGCGGCCAGGGCGCGCCGTATCTGTACGCGCTGTCCAACGAAACTCCGCCGTTGCTTTATTTCAAGTTGCCCAGCAAGGCGCAAATGAAAGATGGCGAAGGCTACGACGTGTCCGTGCGCGCCGCGAATTTTCGCGAACGAATGCGCACCACGGGCAAACAGAGTCTGTTGGGTGAGCTCGGGCCCCCGCCAGATTTTCTGAGCCAGGGGCAAACCCTGAACAAGCCGTACGGCGTGAAATCCCCGCTGCGTTATCTCGCACACGCCGGGCCCGCGAGCGCGGACAGCGGCTTTGCGATTTCAAAGACGTTCCTCTGGCAAGAGCGCGCGTTCGGCTTGACCACGGAGCTCGACATCATCGCGCTGGATCGCGTGAAGCTAGTTGAACCGAGCGAGTTCCGCGGCGTGGAATTGCTCGAGGGCGAAGCCTTGCCGGTCGCGTTCGTAAAAGATCGCTCGGTACCCAAGTACGCGCCGGATGCCAACGGTAACCCGGTGAGTCGCGGCTCTTTTGGCTATCGTGAAGGGCTGAAGCTTGCGACCGGCAAACGCATGCTGGGTGGTCTCATGCAAATGCGGGATGGTTCGTTCGCAGCCGAAGTTAGCCTGCGCATCCTGCCCGCGCGAGATTCCTTCCCCAGCTTCGCGACCGGCGATCGTAAGTGGGTGGACATCTCGATCCTGCATCAAACCCTCGTCGCTTACGTGGGTAAGCGCCCCGTGTACGCCACGCTGGTCAGCACCGGCCGCGGCGGCATGGGTGATCCGGAAACGCAGAACGCCACCGTGCGCGGCACCTTCATGATCTATCAGAAGGAGGTCAGCTCCACGATGGATGGCGATGAAGACCGCAGTGACTCCTTCAACCTACGAGACGTGCCTTTCGTGCAATATTTCCACAAGGGGTTCGCGCTGCACGGCACGTATTGGCACGATGATTTCGGCAAAGTCCGCAGCCACGGCTGCGTGAATCTGGCGCCGATCGACGCGGCATGGCTGTTCGAATGGACCGATCCCTCGGTCCCGGCTGACTGGCACGGCGCGGTCAACAAAGAGCGCGGCACTGTGGTGTACATTCACGGGTAGCCCGGCCGGCATGGGGCGCCGGGCTTCCAATCCCCGGGCCGTGAACCAAGCGAGCCGCAGTATTGCGACGTTTGTGCGCCCTGCGACGGAAGCGCGCTGCACAAACGTCCCCTAAAGCCAGAAGCCGGCCAGGCCGTCTTGCTAAGGGGTGCCCGAACCGGGCATCGTTTGAGTAGGGCAATGGCTTCACCGATCATCGATTTATTGAGGCGGACGCTGTCCGTGGGCGGCAGTGAGGTGCGCTTGATTCCGGGCCGCCGCACCGTGGTGGTAATGCCGCAGGGCGAGAGCGAAGTGCGCGGGGAACCGCAAACCAGCGAGCGCGTGCAAGCCATGATCGACCCGGTGATGCCGCCGGAGGCGCGGCGCAGCCTGAGCTCCGGTTACGCAGAGTGGGAATTCCCTCTCGAAGACAAGGGCCCTGTCCGCGCCCGCGCCGAAATGAAAAGCGGCCAGCTAGCAGTGTATTTTTTCCTCGACCTGTGCGACAGCAATGGCGGCAAGGCCGCGGCGCGCCCGCCGGCGCCTGCACCTGCTCCGGCGGGCCTCGGCATGATTGCGCCCAGCGCGCACAGCGCTCCGAACATCATCGAGGCGGATATCGACCGTCCAATGACGATGCCTAGCCCTAGCCCGAGCTCGGGCCGCTCCCCGTTTTCGGAACGCCGTCCGAGCATGCCAGTCAGCGGCGCCGCGACCACGGAGGTGGATCGCTTGCTGAAACACCTCGTCGATAGCAAAGGCTCTGATTTGCACATGTCCATCGGCGCTCCGCCGATGATCCGCAAAGACGGCGAAATGCAGCAGCTACAAGGTCAGGCCGTGCTGACGACTGAGAGCATGGAGCGCATGGTCATGCCGATCGTGCCGGATCGAAACCGGGAAGAGTTCGCGCGCACACACGACACCGACTTTGCATACGAGCTTCCGGGTATCTGCCGCTTCCGCGCCAACTTGTTCGTGGATCTGAAGGGCATGGGCGCGGTTTTTCGTGTCATTCCCAGCAAAATTTTGTCTGTGGATGATTTGGGGATCCCGAAAGAAGTGCTCGCGCTGTGCCACTTGCCGAAAGGCCTGGTGCTCGTCACCGGCCCCACCGGCTCCGGCAAGAGCACCACGCTGGCAGCGCTCATCGACTACATCAATCGCACGCGCAGCGATCACATCATTACCATCGAAGATCCGGTGGAGTTCGTGCACCCGAACAAGAAGTGTCTGATCAACCAACGTCAAGTCGGCGAACATACGGACTCCTTCAAGAAGGCACTACGCGCCGCGCTGCGTGAAGATCCGGACATCGTGCTCCTGGGTGAAATGCGTGATTTGGAGACCATTGCCATCGCGCTGGAGACGGCGGAAACGGGTCATTTGGTCTTCGGCACGCTCCACACTTCCTCCGCGCCGGCCACCATCGACCGCATCATCGATCAGTATCCGCCCGAGCAGCAGGCGCAAATCCGCGTCATGCTCGCCAACAGTCTGAAGGGCGTAATGGCCCAAATGCTCTGCAAAAAGATCGGCGGCGGGCGCGCCGCGGCCTGGGAAATCATGTTCGGAGTGCCCTCAATTTCGAATCTGATTCGCGAGCAAAAGATCTTTCAGATCCCGTCCATCATGCAAACCGGGCGCAAGCTTGGCATGGCATTGATGAACGACAGCCTGTTCAAGCTGGTAAAAGACGGCATCGTTGCGCCGGAAGAAGCCCTAGCCAAAGCCAACGACAAACCTGGCCTGCTGCAAATGTATCAGCAGGCGAACATCGCGATGCCAGCGGCCAAGGCGGACCTTTGAAGCCGCCTCGAAAGCGCTAAACGGACAACGGTCGGTTCTGCCGTGTTGATGGTTCGCGTGCGTGCGTTGCTTGGCACGGGCAAGTCGCTCAGCGAGGCAGCAAGTCAATCCGATCGGCGAAGGCTTCAAACGCCACTGGCTTCGTTCCGCCCAAGTCGAAGTCACCCGCAACGCTGACGCCCGTATCCGGCGCGAGTTCGCCGGGCACGGCAATGGTGGCTTCCGCGATCACGTTCGGCGGCGCGCCGGAGGGGTTGTCGCTCAAATCCGAGCCGTCCAGCCCGCGGACGCGCACGCCGAGCGTTTGCTTGGGCTCTTTGCTGCCATTGAATACGCAGGCGTGAACGGAGCGCGCGTCGCCGTATTCCGCGACCTTTAGCGCGCACACGCGCACATCACCGGCCGCTTGCAGCAAACGGTCCAAGTACGGCGCTTCGTCCTCGCGCAGCGCCTCGCGCAGCTCCATGATCGCATCCTTCGCCCGCGGATCCCCGAAGAACGTGAGCAGCATGGCGCCGTGCATCCGCACCGGACGGTTGTGCGCGTGCAGCAACTCTGCCAGCAGGTTCGTCGGAGCCGCACTTTCGCCCTCCACGCCCACATCAGCGCTGAGTGCATTGTGTACTTCGTAATCCGTGCCGCGCGCCTCGACGTCCCACTTGATGGCCTGCCCGGGATTGAGCGGGCCCTCGAAGAACAGCGGCCGCGTAGCGGTTGAATAACGCTTGCTGGAGGGCGGCGGATCGCGCTCGAAGAACTCCACCAATAGCGCCACGTTCTTGAGCGGTTGGTTGGAGTTGTTGACGACGCCGATGTCGAGCTCCAGGTAATTCTTGTCTTTGCGCTCGTCTTCCTCGCGGCCACGGCGTGCATGCTTGGACAGCGTCATCACGCTGAGCACGGGGATCGGGTTTTGCCAGAGCAGCGAATCCGAGCGTCGGCAACGGCACGCCGCTGCTGCTGCTGCGACTGGGGGTTTGGCGGAGCTTGATGCAACGGGCGCGCTTGGTCGCGGCCCTGCATGGGCTTCGGCCGCGGCGGCGGGCTCTGTGGCTGGGCGCGCGTTCGCTGCCGCTTGTGCAGCGGTGGGTTCGACGAAACGCGGCACACGCGCCGCGAGCTCATGAGCCGGATCCGACGTCAAGAGCCAGCGCACCATGAGCACGAACGCGAGCGTGAGCGCCGTGAGGCTCATCACGATGGCCGCAGTGGTGCGCGGCAGGAAGCCCTGAAACACCGCGATCGGCGGCGTTTTCGAGGGCCCCGGCCGTGGCGATAGCGGGGAGCGCACCAAGTTCGGCACGAAGCCGGACAACTCCGCGACGAACGCTTCACGCGCCATCGCCCCCTCCAAGCCACCGCTCTTGAGCAGCTGGTCCGCAAAGAATCCCAGAACGCAGAGCGCGACCGCAGTAACCACGGCGATGCCCAACGCGCTCACCGCGCTCGTACCGGGTGCCAAGCGAAATGCCGCTGCGCTCGCGATCAGGGCGCCGCTCAGTGCAGCGCCCACCGTTGCCAAGCGCACGAGCAGCCGCCGCCGATACAGTTGGTGATGATGCGCGGTGTTGCCGGTAGAGAAATTCACCAGGCACAGCCGGTTCAGTGGACATAACTTCGGATCCAGCGCCAGGAACACCTGCTCGCCATCAACCGAAGCCTCGAGGAGCTGCGGCCATGGCACGAGCAGCTTCTCACTCTGAGCCTGGTTGGCGGAAACGTACCCCTCGCTGAAGCCCCCGACCTGCAAGTAAAGTAACGACAGCGCGCCCGGCTCGCACGAAAGCTCCACGGTTCCCACCGCATTGCTCCGTTCGCTGGCCATGGCGATCGCTCGAAACCTCATCGCGGGCGGAGTCTAGTGCAGGATCAGCGAGACACGCGATCCGCAAAGGCCGTGAAGCGCTCTTCTATCAGCTCCAGATCGTAGTCTAGCGTTGCTACGTGATAGGAGCGTTCGAGGACCAGCTCGGTGATGTCTTTGCTGCCCAACATTCGCAAAATAGCCTTGGAATTCTCGGGCGGCACGCTGTGATCCGCGCGAGAATAGGCGACGAACATCGGGCAGGTGATGCTGGCAAGCCCGGCACGCACGCGCGGGAATTCCCGAACCAGGGAGTTGCCGGCTTTGGTGGGCACCCAATCATACGCCAGCTCGTTCACGCCAGGCTTGGCAATGTCATTGCGGGCCAGGCCGGCCGCGCTCGCGGGTGCAAGCGGCAGGATGTGTTCCAGGTACGGCGCGAGCTTGACCAAGAGCCCCTCGCGATCCAGCACGGGCGCGTTGATCGTGGCCGCCGCCGTAGCGAGCTTGGGCGTCTGCAATAGGGCATCCAACACCAGCGTGCCGCCCATCGAGAGCCCGAGCGGGATCACGCATTCCGTATGCGAGCGCAGCCCGGTTAGCCCGCGCGTCACCTCACCGCGCCAGTCTTCATAGCGGGTGCCCATGAGGTCTCGGAAGTGCGTGCCGTGGCCAGGCAAGCGCACGAGCTCCACCGTAAAGCCACGGCGCGCGAGCATTTCTGCCAAGGGACGCAAGGATGCTGGGCTGCCGGTGAAGCCGTGCACCAACAACACGCCAATGCGGGCGCGATCACCTGCGCCTGGGGAGGACCACGGCTCTGCGCCGGGCAATACCGGAAAAGTCACGACCGCGAGTTTACACGAAAGCCGCCGCGGCGATGCCCTCCGAAACGGGCGCTGCCCGCCGCGCCGACTCCCGCGGGCGGGCCTCGGAACCGGCTCAACAAGCGCAGGTTTTGGAGGCGGTTGGCCATTTTGGCTCGCTCTGTTAAGCACGTGCCGCGTCTTCGCCGTAGCCATGATCTCGCCCCGGTCGCTATTTCCGCTGCTCGCGTGCGTGCTCATTGCGCTGGGCGGGTCGCTCACCGCGCCGAACGCCGTGGCTGCCGGTGACGACAGCGCAGGAGCTCAGGAGCCCTATTTCTACAAGGGCTACGACTACGGCTCGCAAGCCCTGTACAGCCCGCTCTGGGTGTTCTTGAATCGCGGCTACGACGTACTGCAAGATCGGGCCGGAAGTCGCAGCCCGCTGCAGCAGGAGTACCGGCAGAATGGGGAAACGGTCGGCAAGAATCTGCTGAACCCATTTCCGGCGCTTGCGCATCGCGGCTACGGCCGCTTCTTTCGAGAAGAAATCTTTCCGCTCAGCTACACCCAAGGATCGGCACGCTGGGTCCCGAACTACACCCTGCACCTGATTGGCGGCGGCACCACATACACGGCGTTGACCGAGTATTTTCGGCAGCACGACGTCCCTGCGCCGCGCGCATTTTCCGCCGGCACGCTGCTCGCCTCGGCGTTTCTCAACGAAACACTCGAGAACAAAGGGGTGGTTGGTTACAACACCGACGCCATTGCTGACTTCTTCTTCTTCGACATCGGCGGCATCATCCTGTTCAGCTTCGATTGGCCGA
>JBDTYJ010000096.1:0-16529 GCA_040005755.1 Pseudomonadota bacterium | reverse complement strand
GTTCGCCGTTCGAACGAAGCCGCAGCGAGCCGGCAACCCCCCGGAAACGATGGTCCGTCTTCGACAGCTAACGCGAGCGTGTGAGGCGCCCAGCGTGCGCTGCCCCGCGCTCGAGGCGCGCGGCTACTTCGGGTACGCGGTTTGTGCGCGAAATTGCCCTGTGTATTCCGCCTGTATACTGAATCGCCTGCATCTCGGCTGAATGGGGTGTGCGGAGCGCGCTCGGCGCGGCATGGTTTCCGCAAGGTGGGAACAGTCAGGAGCTGCTCGGTGCGCAAACCAATTTCCGTTCTTCGTTCGCCTCAGCGTCGCCGCTATGCGTCCTGGTCGGTGCTGGCCGCGCTGAGCTTGGCGCTCTCTTGCTCGTCGTCCGGCAAGCACGCCGCGGAGGCGACTAGTAGCGGGGGCGCTTCAGCGGGTGACGGAGGCGCATCCATGGCTGGCGCGGGCGCCGCCTCCCCGCCGCCGTTCAACGCGGTCTTGCCCGCGGCATACGTGGCAAAGGTAAAGAACCTGCTGGTCGGTTTGCCAGCGACCGACGCCGAAATCAGCGCCGTTACGGCGGATGCGGATGCGCTGCCCGGTCTGATTGCCGATTGGCAAAAGCTGCCCGAATACCAGCGCAAATTAGAGCGCTTTTTCGAGCTCGCGTTTCAGCAGACCCAAATCTCAATCACGGATCTGGCCGACCAATCGTACCCAAAGCAGCTCGTGACCAACGTCGCGACGGCTCCGCTGCTCCTGCAGAACATCGAGCAAAGCTTCGCGCGCACCATGCTCGAGCTGAACGGCCAGGGCCGCCCGTTCACTGACAGCGTGACGACGCCGAAGTTGATGATGACCACGGCGCTAAAAGAACTGTACGCGTTCCTCGACCAATACGAAGTGAACAATGAGGGAAAAGTGAGCGATGGTTTTCGATCCGAGCATCCCAAAGTTGCCGTCGTCGCCGAAGCCGCCCAAGGCCCAATCCCGATCGCGGAAACCTTGGATCCAACCAGCCCGAACTACATGCACTGGTACGATCCGGATCTTTCCGGCCCCGGCAAAGTGCCTGCCTGCCAAGTCGATCCGATCGAATTTCCGAGCAGCTCCTTCGCGATTCACCGCCTGCTGTACGGGTCGCTCGATGGTTGGAAGGGCCCGGGCGGCATCGCCTGCCCGCCGATTGGCGGCAGCGCCACCGCCTCGCAACTCACGCAGGCAGACTTCACGGACTGGCAGCTGACCGAGCTGCGAGCGCCGAAAGCCGGTGAAGCGAGCAGCATTTTTTACGACTTGCCTGCGCTGCGGGCCGCGAAAGAGCTCGTGATCTCGCTGCCGCGGCTCGGCTTCTTCACCACCCCTGCGTTTTTCGCGAACTGGCAAACCAACACCAGTAACCAGATGCGCGTCACCTTGAACCAAACCTTAATTGTCGCGCTGGGTGCTCAGGTTGACGGTTCTGACCCGACCACCACCGCGGGCAACCCGCCCCCTGGTCTGGACACCGAGCACGCGGGCGCGGGCGCGTGCCGGGCTTGCCATCAAACTCTCGACCCGTTGCGCTCGATCTTCTCCGCCACGTATTCTTGGAATTATCACAACCAGCTCGACAGTACCTGGTCGAGCCAGCCCGGCGTGTTTTCATTCCACGGCGTTCAGCAGCCAGTGACCAGCATGGCAGACTTCGGCGGCGTGCTCGCCGCGCATCCGCTGTTCGCCAAAGCTTGGGTGCAGAAGCTTTGCTATTACGCCAACTCCGCGCCGTGCTCGGACCGGGATCCAGAGTTTTTGCGCATCGTGCAAGCCTTCCAAGATTCGAAATTCGACTGGAACGGGCTGATTGCCATGCTGTTTTCCTCTGCGCTCATCACGAATGCCACGCACACCGCAACGTTCGACGCAAACGGTGAAGTGGTCGCCGTAGCGCGGCGTGATCACCTGTGTGCAGCGCTCGACAATCGCCTGGGTTTCACGGATGTGTGCGGGCTGCACGCGGTCACGCCCGCGGCGGCGCGCGCTGTAGTGCCTTCGATTGCCGCCGGTTTGCCCTCAGACGGTTACGGTCGCGGCTCGACCGCCCCAGTATTGCCCAACCAGCCCACGCTATTTTATCGCGCGGGGTTGGAGAACATTTGTGAGGCTGTTGCTGCGCAAACGATTGACGTACCCGCGGCCAAGCAGCTGCCCGACGTCACGCAATGGTCGAGCAAGAGCCCGGACGCCGCCATTGCGGACTTCGTCAGCGTCGTGATGGCGCTGGCGCCAAGCGACCCGCGTAGCAGTCCAGCTACGGAGTTACTCAAAGCGCATTTCAGTAAGGCCACGAAAGCCGGCGCAACGGCTGCAAACGCCCTCAAATCCACGTTCGTTACGGCGTGCCTCGCGCCCTCCTCGGTTTCGATCGGGCTGTGAAAGGAGCTGTACATGTTTACTCGTCGCCAAGCTTTACTTTCGACTCTATTCGGCACCGGCATGGTGGGCCTGCGCGCGTTGGCTACCGGCTTGCCTGCTTCGTTCCTGCTCAACCCCCGGCAGGCGTTCGCGGAAATGCCGCCTGCTGATTGCCCGGATACCAGCAAAGCGCAGTTCATCATCTTCAATACCTCCGGCCAGGGTGATCCGATCAACGCCAATGTGCCGGGCACTTATGACGATGCGAAGGTGGTGCACAGCGCCGACCCAACGATGGTCGCCACGTCACTCAAGATCGGTGACAAGACGTACACCGCCGCCGCTCCCTGGGCGGCGTTGCCCCAGGCAGTGCTGGACCGCACCTGCTTCTGGCACCTCATGACCAACACCCCCGTGCATCCGAAGGAACCGGATGTGCTGAAGCTAATGGGCGCGACCGCAGCCGGTGAAATGCTGCCGTCGCTGCTCGCCAAACAACTCTCAACCTGCCTGGGGACGATTCAGGCGCAGCCGCTTTGTTTGGGCGCAACCACGCCCGCGGAGGGGCTGAGTTTCGGTGGTTCGGCGTTGCCCATCATCCCCGCGTTGGCCCTGAAAGCCACGCTGACGAGCGCCGCCGGCCCGCTCACTGACTTGCAGCCACTGCGCGACGACACGCTAAATCAGCTGTACGACCTGTACAAAAATGGCGCAACACCAGCGCAGCAAGCGTACATCGACTCGCTCGTTCGCTCGCAGCGTGAAGTGCGCAACTTGGATCAAACGTTGCTGGATTCGCTGTCATCCATCCAAGACAACAGCCCTGCTTCGCAAGTCACTGCGGCAGTCACGCTAATCCAAATGAAGGTCAGCCCAGTGATCTCGATTCACATTCCCTTCGGCGGTGACAACCACCGTGACGTGGGGCTCGCGACCGAGAGCTCGCAAACGGTCGACGGCGTGGCTACGATTGCCGCCCTCATGGCAGCGCTGGACAGCGCTGGCCTCAGCGATCGCGTGCTGTTCGCCACCCTGAACGTATTCGGACGCACGCTCGGGCCCGGCAACACGGACGGTCGACAACACAACGAGAATCATCAAGTGTCGCTCACCATCGGCAAACCGATCCGAGGCGGCGTTGTCGGCGGCTTGACGGCGGTCGCCAAGGACTACGGTGCAGCGGGAATCGACTCGAAGAGCGGCGCTGCGAGCACGAACGGCGATATTTCTGCAGGCGATAGCCTGGCGTCGTACGGCAAGACGTTGCTCGCCGCGTTGGGCGTCGCCCCCTCCACCATTGACGCACAGATCAGCTCGGGCAAAGTGGTTTCGGCGCAGCTTGGCTAGCTTCGCATTTGCCGGAGTTGGCAGCGTAGAATCCGCGAGCGCAGTTTAACGTCGGATCTAATTGTGCTTAGCGTGGTGAGGCGCTGGCGCGCGGGCTGGCATCTGGTACTAGTTGCGGTATGCGAACGGCGCGCGGTCTGTGGGCGGTTGGGTTTTCGGCACTGGCTTGTTTTGCGTGCTCCGCGGGCGCCGCGCCGGTCGGAAGCCACGCCGGCCGCGATCCCGACCCGGGCAACGGGGTAATGCCGAGCGGCAGCGGCGGCTCGGGGAGCATCATCGTTGATCCCACCATGCTCAACACCTCTTCCGGTGAAATGAGTGACGCGGGGGCTGACTGCGGCAAAACGCTGGACGTCACCTATCGCGACTTCAGTGAAGCGCACCCTGACTTCGAGATGCCCTTCGCGGGGGACGTCGTGCGGCGCGGCTTGCTGCAAGACAAGCTCGGCCCCGATCAGAAGCCGGTGTTCAAGGACAGCGTGGGTGGCCCACCGTTGAAGGGCAGCCCCACCGAAGTCGACCCGACTTGGTCGACCACGCAACCGGTGATCCAAAGCGCGGCGACTTTTGCGCAGTGGTACAACACCACGCCAGGCATCAACATCGAGTTACTGAAGACCATGAAGCTCGAAGAGACCGCGGCCGGCTCGGGCCTGTGGGGCGTCGACAGCAGCGCCTTCTTCCCGCTCGCGCCGACCGAGGGTTTCGGCATCACGCCCAAGGGCAACGATTTGGGCATGAATTTCCTGTTTACCACTGAAATTCACGTCGTTTTCACGTACTTGGCGACGCAACAGTTCAGCTTCCGCGGCGACGACGACATGTGGATCTTCGTCAACGGCAGGCTCGCACTAGACCTGGGCAGCGTTCACGGCCCAGAAGAGGGCACGATTGATTTCGACGCCCAGGCTGCAGCGCTCGGCATCACCGTGGGCGGCAGCTACCCGATGGATGTCTTTCACGCCGAGCGGCACATGCGCGGCTCAAACTTCAAGATCACGACCAACATCGCCTGCTTCACGCCAAGCGTGGTGAAGTAGCCTCAATCCACCACTCGGCCGGCGAGCAAGGCCTGCAGCCGCGGGACTAGGTTTTCTTGCACTGCGTTCGGGCCCTTGATCGAGCCTGAGATCATGTGGCCGTGATTCCTGCCGTCGGGATCCGGCAGTGCCAGCACGGGAATGAACTTGTAGGAGTAGCCCGCGACTTTGAGCGCCTCTGCGTCGCGATCCTGGTCGAACTCCAAAAAGCGCAGGCCGTTGAGCGGCCCGTTGAGCTCGCCTTTTCTGACGGCCTCGTGGAAGCGCTTGCACGGCTCGCACCAGCTCGCGCCCACGTACACCAAGACGCGCAGGTGCGCCGCCTCGGCGAGCTCCACCTGCTGCTGCACCCAGGGCTCGATTGCGCCGCCTTCGCCCGGATAACGCAGGAAGCTCGGCGGAGCGAGACTCGCCGTGCTGGCCGAGGCCTCAGCGGCGATGCTGCTGAGTGGGCCCGCCTTGTTCGCGCGGTCAGCGGGGTGGCCGCAAGCCAGGAGTGAGAGCAGCAAGACTGGAATCAAAGCCAGAGTTCGGCTCGGGCGCGTGGATCGGAGCGGCACCGCGCAAGTCTAAGCCATTTTTGGCCCCTGAGCACGGCTCGGCGCGCTCAAAAAAGCCGCGTTCTACGCGTCGGTATTCCGAGCGGGCACTTGTGCTCCGGGCGCGCGACTCTAGAAGAGGGTAGTGCCACGTGTTCGCTCGCTAGTCGCTGGTTTCGCCGCGCTGGCCGTTTTTGCCGCCTTGGGCGCGGCCTATAGCGCCGCTGCCGAGCAAGCGCCGCGGCGCTTCCCTGTGAGCCAGTTCCGAGTCGTCGAGCGCGAATCGGGGCCCGTGAACTACTACACAGTGTTCAACCACGCGGATCCGCCGTTCATTCACGCTGAGTACCACCCGCCCTTAGAAACCACGGTGCTGGGCGTGCAGGTGCCAGATGCGGATCGCGCGCAAGCGCACGGGCTGGGCTGGCGTTGGCGCGCGGTGAAGCTGCCCAAGGGCGGCAACGAATGTGAATCCGGCAAGGGGGATTCCGCCGCGGTGGTTTATGTGTCCTGGCGACGCACGTTGCGCTGGTACGCGCTGAAGTACGTATGGAGCGCGGTGGGGCCGAAGGGCGCCACGTGTGATCGCAAGAGCAATCCGTTCGCAGCCCAAGACACCGTCGTGCTCGAGTCCGGTGCGCCGCTCAATGAGTGGACGACCGAGCACATTGACCTGAAGGCAGAGTTCAGGAGGCACTTCGAACACGGTGACCCCAACGCCTCCGTGCCGGATTTCATGGGCGTGGGCCTGATGAGCGACGGCGATCAAACTCACAGCGAGAGCTCGGCGGATTATGCGGATTTCGTGCTCGAACGCTGACTAACGCCGCTGTCCGCGCGTCGGCTGGCGGCGCTCTACGCGCAGGCACCTTCGCGAGCGTCGCTCTCACCAGTCGAGACGCAGCCGGCGCACGTGGGCAACGCCTTGCTGAACGTCCGCCACGTAGGCGTCGGAGCCGCGTACGATTGGCGCAACGCTGGAGGGCGCGCTCATGCTGCTGCGGATGCGCACCGCCGTCGGAGGCTTGCCGTTCTCGAAGTTGACGGCGTACAGTTCGCCGTGCGCGTTGGCGTCGACGGCGACGAGCGCGTGGCACGTCTCTTCATTACAGTCCAAGCCCAAGGTGACCGGGCTGCCGCTGCCCACGGAAACGCTCTGCACATTGCCAGTGACGCGTCCGGTGGCGTCCAGCTGCGCGAAGCTGACGTGCGCGGGCTCGCCGTCGGCGTTTTCGGCGGCGGCCTCCAGCCAGGCCACGAAGGCGCCGCCCGCATGCGCGCGGGCCACCGGCGCGAACGAATGGGAGCGCGTCTTTTGCACGCACACTTCCGCGGCCGAACGCGCGGCGTCAGTGCCGCGGAGCGCGGCCACGTAGATATCCGCCGCGCCGGCTTGTTCGCTCTCGCGCGAATCAGCCCACACCGCGAGCGCGCCGCTCTTGGTGGCGACGAGCGAAAGATCCGTTGCCGTGCCGGGCGCTTGCGTGATGCGTTGTTCGGGCGCGATGCGGTTCAGTGCGTGATTCACCTTAGTTGCGTAAACTTCAGGGTCCGAGCTGCGCTCGTCGACCCACGCCACCAAGTAATCCGCGCCCATTTGCAAGGTGGCCAGATCGCTCAGGTCACCGGTCTTATGCGTCAACATGCGCTGCGCGGTCTTCTTGCCCAGCGTGTCGACCAGCGTCAGGAACACTTGTGGTTGCCCGCCGTCCAAACCGGCCCAGGCCACCAGCGCGTCCTTCTGCTGCGCGTTGCTGCTAATCGCGATGCCACCCAAAGAGTGCCCACGCAGCGTGAGATCTTCGGGCGCGGCTAACGCAGCAAACGGCTCGAGCTTGGAGAAGCCCTGCAAGGCGATGCGCGCGCGCAGCGGCTCGTACCGGCCATCTGCGGTCGGCTTTTTCAGCTTCACCCAAGGCGTGGTCGGATCGAAATCGGTGATCCACCCGAGGAGCTCGCCAGCGCTGGTTTCGGCGAGCGCAATTTCCGAGAGCGGTTCGGTCTCGGCCAAGGCTTCGTCTGCCACGATGCGGGGCGGCGGTGGCAATTCCACGCGGCTTGCCGGCGCGCGGTAGTCATTCGAGAGGCGCTCCAGCCGCGTCAGCGCGACGACCGAAGGCACGCCGCCGAGCGCGCTCAACGCGAAGCACGCCGCGTTGGGGCAAGTGAGATTCCAGGCCAAATTCGCCTTTGGCTCGGGGCTCGGCGGCCACAGGGGCTCGTTGCTGGTGATGGCAAATGCGGCGTCGAACTCGACGAACTCCGGCCCAATGAGCGCGCCCTGGCCGCAGGCGGCGGTACGCGCGCAAATCGGCGCCAGGGTGAGCACAGCAACGCCCCGTGGCGTCGCGGTGATCTCGGGCATGGAGCCGTCCATCTTCCAATATTCGAAGCTGCCGCGCGAACTCGACACGCGTCCATTCGATTGGAATTCGGCCACCTGAAAGCTGCGATACAGCGCGGCTTGCTCGTCGAGCGCTTCCCACGCCAGGTACCCGCGCGTGCTACCCGGCGCAGGGGGAATCACGCGCAACACGGCTTGCTCGCCGAGCGGCGAGGTGGCCGGCGCAGCGCCGGCGACGGACTTACCTGTGCTGTCGAATGCCGCAGAAAATACGCGATTTTCACCGCCGCGATGATCGGACCAAGCGAGCACCACGTGCTCGCCAAGCGCCGCCATGTCCAAATCGAGGTCCGCGCTGATCTCACTGTTGACGACCAGCGGCCGCGCGGGCTCGCTGCCGTTCAGCAGCGTCAGCTCGATCGGGCCGTGCGCGCCATTCCCCTTGCCAACATGCGTGACCGCGAGTGCGATGCCCTTGCCGAATGCCACCGCTTGCCAGGCACCCGCGTCGTGGGCGAGTAGCCGCGGCGCGCCAATAAGGACCGCCTTCCGGTCGATGTCCGCGCTCCAGATTTCCGCCTTGCCGCCGCCGTTTGCGGCCCACAGTACGGTCGCGCCTTGCTCGTTCGGGATCGCTTCCACCCAGAGTACGGATTTTGCGGTGCGCCCGAGTGACGTCGGCCCTGCGAGCAGCTCGCCGTGTTCAGACAACACAGCCAACTCGATCACCTCACCGTCGCTCGTTTTGTGCGTGCTGAGCAGCGCGAAGGCTTCATGCAGGGGCCGCACGCTGACCAAACCGAGCTCCCTCGGGGCTTCACCCAACGCAACGGGCGGCCCGCTGCTCTCGCCCCGCGCGGACAAGGAGCGCGCGTGCCAAGTGCGCAGCCCCGCTTCCATACTCGCCCAGAGTGCCAAGCCGCCCTCGGCGCGCATGCCCAAGTAGGGCCCAAAGGTGCCCGCGGGTACCCGCGCAATGTCGGTGGACGCCAAGTGCGGCGAGCCGACCACTGCCCGGGTCGCCTGCCGAGTGGTGACGGTTTGCGGTGTATTCAGCGCGCCGCTTCCGCTGTTCCCTCCGCAGGCGGACAGCGGAACGATGAACGGGAGGCAGAGCAGAAACGGATTACGCACGGGGCGCGGAAGCTACCAGAGCGCGCCCGATGTGTCGCGCGCTGCGACTCGGGCGGCTTACGAAGGCCCGATTCCATCGTCGAAGACGAGCACGCCGGTACGACGTGCTTCGCCGGGGTTCCAAATCGCAAATTGCGGGTTTGAACCCCAACGTTGATTTCGCGTTTGCGGGAGGCAGTCCGGCGGACAGCTATGAGCCGGAGCTCTCGTATTGCCGTAGGCCGCTCGCCCAGGCGGCGTGCGCGATGATGACGCACAGCAGCGCCGCAACCGGGGCGACGCCCAAGCCCCACAGTGCTGTAGTTTTTCCGAACAGCACGCGGCCGGGCAGGTAATGGAAGGTCCCGAAGGGCAGCACGAGCAAGAGCAGGTTCTTGAGCCAGTTCGGGTAAATGGCGAGCGGATAACGGCTGGCTTGCAGCAATTGGTGCGGGATCATCATTTGCTGTGAAAACGGGCCGATGAACTTGAACGACAGCACCGCGAAGACCACGAGCGCCGAGGCGTAAATCAAGACGCCGCACGCCCACCAAACCGGCACCGCGAGGCACACGTACCAGGGCGCGTGCAGCGACCACAGTGAACCGACTACGTACACAGCACCGGTGAGCAGATTGCCGAGCGCGTGCAGCTCCGGGCGAGTGATCAAGAAGAACAACAGGGAATTTACTGGATAGGTAAGCAGGCGATCCAAATCCCCCGCGATGATGTACTGCGGTAGCGCCCAGATTTGGTTGAACAGCACCTCCGAGCCGCCGAGGCAGGCGGCGGTCATGCCGAACAGAAACACCACCTCACGCCCGCTCCAACCGGCCAGCGTGGGGGTGCTCTGCAGCACGATGAGTAGGAAGCTGAGTGCCGCGCCCTGCATCAACAGAGAGGTGACCACGCCAATCAGCAGATCCGCGCGGTACTCTAGCTTCGCCTGCACCGAGGCTTTGAAGGCAGAAAAATAGACGTTTTCGTGGTCGGCCATGCTCACCCGCCCTGAATTTCGAAACGCCGCAACGCGCGCGCCAGCAGGAACCGCCCCAGCATCAACAAGCCAGCGGCCCATAATGCTTGTGCGCCGAGCGCGCGCCACACCTCGGACCCGCGCAGCCAGCCTAGATAAATGGAGATCGGCGTGTGAATGGTGTGCCGAAAGGGCAGCCACTCACTCGCGGCGCGCAGCCCCGGCGGGAACAAGATCAACGGTGCTGAAAGCCCGGAGAACGTCTGCTGGAGCGCGTTACGCGCCACGAACACGCCGTAGCCACTGTACGTGATGAAGGTGGCCTGCACGAAGATGAACGACACCGCAAACAGGATCACGAACGAGAGCACGACGCTGACCAAGAACGCGGCCAGCGCGCCGATGCCGTGCGGAAACGCTGCGTGCCCCCAAAATAGCAGCGTGACGCCGTAGATCGGCAGCACCAAGCAGAAGTTGAATACGCCGTCACTCAAGCCCTGCGCAAGTTGCGCCAGCTGAAAGTCGACGGGGCGCAGCAGATCCGTCGCGATCAGGCCCATGCGAATGCGTTGGGCGATGCGCCCTTCCACATTCATGGCGAAGGCAAAATTGAGGCAACCGGCGATCAGCAGGTACGGGAAGAGTTGCTCGGCCGGCAATCTTTGGCGCTGCACGCCGTGCCCGTATATGTGCCGCCACACGAGCATCGGAATGGCGTACGCCACGGCGGCGCTCAGCATGCTCATCAGCAGCGCGGGTTTGTAAGCGAAGCTGGCCCGCACCGCGCGCAGGAACAATTCACGCAACGTAGCGAGGTCGGCCGCGAAGGCCGCTGCGCGCGTGCTCACGCCACCTCCGCCGCGCTGGTCGTCCGCCGATAGATGCTGGCGACCATGCTATCGATGTCGGCCTTTTCGAGCACGATGTCCGACACCGGCAAACGGGTGAGCAAGCGCTGGGTGAGGGCGGGCGCCGCGCCGTCACGCTCATAGGTGACGACGACGCGGTGCCCCTTACACTCGGCAAGCTCAGCCCCGAGGGCCTGCATTTCCCGGGCGAGCTCGCTCGCGATTGCTTCCGACGTGGGGCGCGTGAGCTCGATCACGATGCGCCGCTTGGTCGCGAAACGGCGCTCGAAATCCTTGAGTGAGCCGTCGAACAGCAATTTGCCGCGATCCAGCAATAGGAGCCGGTCACAGGTCTCGGTGATGTCCTTCAAATCATGAGTGGTCAGCAGCAGCGTGGTTTCGAAGCGCGCCTGCATATCGCGAATGTACTCGCGCACTTGCTCCTTCACGGATACATCCAGCCCAATCGTGGGCTCGTCCAAGAACGCGATTGCGGGTGCGTGTAACAAAGAGGCCGCCAGATCACAGCGCATGCGCTGGCCGAGCGATAGCTTGCGCACCGCTACGGGCAGCAGGGGCCCGAGATCCAAGCGCTCCACCGCTTGCCGGTAGGTGACGTCATAAATGTCCTGCGGGATGCGATACATGGTGCGCAGCAGCGAGAACGTTTCTCGGACGGGAATGTCCCAAAGCAGCTGTGGCCGTTGCCCGAACACCACGCCAATTTGCGCGGCAAGCTGACGGCGTTGCCGCCATGGATCGAGCCCGAGCACCTCCAGCTTGCCGCTGGTCGGCACTAGAATGCCGGTCAGCATTTTCAACGTAGTGGATTTGCCCGCGCCATTTTCGCCGATGAGCCCCACGCGCTCGCCGCGTTCGATGGCAAAGCTGAGCTCGGAAACGGCGTGGAGCTTTTCCTCTTCATTCGAGAACAGCCCGCGCAGCGCGCCCGCAAAGCCTGGCTTTCGCAGCTTGCGCGAGTACGTCTTGTTGAGAGCTTCGGTTTTGAGGCTAAGCGTCATGACATCACACAGTCGCGCCGTGAGCAGCAGGGGCGTCCAGCTGAGTCAGCATTTGGCGAATACGCTCGCTGCGCGCTTCTTGGTACTGCCATTGGCCCCAACGCATTTGGCTGCGCGCCAGGATCACGAACGCCTCCACCATGTCCGGGTCATCCCACGGCACGTCATGGAATGAGTCTGTGAAGTGCGGGCTGCTCGGGTTTCTTATCCACTCCTGCGGGAACAGCGCGACTTTCTTGGGTAGCCCCGGAGGATCGCCATCTGCGCTCGTTTCGCCGGCGATTGCTTCGCGTAGGCGCACACACAAATCCAAACCCAAATGCTCACCCAGATGGCAAATCGGCGTGGGGCGTGAGTTCAGCTCGATGAAGTGCGCTTGGTCCTGGCCGTCCAAGATGAAGTCCAAACTCGCGAAGCCGCTATAGCCGAGCGCGCGGATCATCGCTTGCGCCGTGCTGCGCATCTCCGCGTTCTCGATGAACTGCACGACGGAGCTCGGCCCTGTAGAGCCGGGATGTGTTTCCAGCTTGACCGCCGAAAGACCGGCAAGCACCTCACCACGCCACGCAACCACCGCGCGCATCCCCGTTCGGCCGGCGACGAATGCTTGTAATTGAGTCCCTTGACCGAGCAATGCCGGCTTGGTTGCGATTAGGCGCGCGATCGCAGCATCCAGCGCCGCGCTGTCCTTACAGATCGATACCCCCAGGCCGGCGAAGGTGCCTTCGGCTTTGAGTACGACCGGTAGCCCGTGCTGTTCGGCGAACGCAAACGCCTCTGCGCGGTCGTGGACCACGCGCTGCGCAGGCGTGCGCACGCCCAAATCAGCCGCTAACTGCCCTAAGGCGCGGCGATCCCGCAGCAGCCGGTGGCTTGTGAATGCACCCAGGGAGTCCCGCAACAGGCAAAGGAGCGGATCGGTTTCGGGTAGCTCGCGGCGCGCCGTGGCGGCCACTGCTTGCAGCAACTCCGCTGCCGCCTCATCCCCCGGGACCACGATGCTGGGTCGCTCAGCGACGAGCACGCGTCGCATGGCTGCGATCAGCTCCTCTTCCGGGCCGCTATCGGGAAGGAAGAGCTGCGCGCAGGTGCTGCGGCAGCGATCCAACAGCAAGCTCGGAAAAGTCACCGCTGTGACTTCAAAGCCAGCGCGTTGAAACGCCTTCGGTAGCCGCGCGGCCCCCAACCAGTTGCGAATCGAAAGAATGAGAACCTTCGGAGCGCTCGTAACAGTCATGCAAAAACCCCAGAACTACGGAAAAATGCCAAAAAAAAGCCGCCATGGCGGGGCCAGGCGGCGGTGGGCTGAGCAAAGAATGCTCGTTCCGACCTAGCCTGGCCCAGACCCCCAAAAGACGAAGGCATGGACATTGTGCATTGCGCGGTGACCGCCGTGCTTGCCGCACGCGATGCAGTGGCAATGGCTGACCCGCTTATCCATGACGCGCATGATGAGGAATCGCGAGCGGGACGTCAAGCGCGGAGTTATCCCGGTTGGCTTGAGGAAAAGATCATTTCTCGGTCGTTCCCAATCGACGGAGCACTGACGCATCGGTATGTCTCCAGCGCGCTCAGCGTCTTCAGATCATGATTCAAGCTCCGTCGGAACCACCGAGTAGCACTCCTTTCACTACTCCATTGCCCATCGGCCCATTCCCCGAGCCACTCCCGGCGCTGGCGCCCGTGGCGGATGCGGAGTTGCCTGGCCTGTGGCGGGTGACGTGGCCGCTATTCATCAGTTTGGCGCTGTCTTTATCGCTCATTTTCACGGACGCGTTCTTCCTGAGCCGGATTTCGGACGAGGCCGCGGGGGCCGCGGGCGCGCTCAATCCGTTGCTTGGAGCAACCGTCGTGTTGTTCTCGGCTGTCGGGCAGGCGGGGGCCAGCGTGGCGGGCCGCTTGCTCGGTGCGCGCCGTCACGCTGAGCTGCCGGCCACCTACCTCGCGCTGGTCGGCTTCAACCTGTTCATCGGTGTTCTGGTCAGCGGCGGCTTGTTTCTACTGCACCCGTACCTGCCTGGTTGGCTGGGGCTGCGCGGCGCAAGTGCGGAATTCGGTAAGACGTATCTGAGCGTGCTGGGCAGTTTTCAATTCTTGAAGGCAGTGCAGCTCGCCTACGGCAACATCCTGAACTCTCGCGGCGAAACCCGGTGGGTCGTGATCGAGGCCGTGGCAACCAACCTGACCAACATCACGCTCAACTTCGGAATGCTGAAAGGCCTCTGGGGTTTGCCGCATCCGAGCGTCGCCGGCGTGGCCGGCGCCACCGTGATATCGCTCGCCTTCGGCATGCTGTTCACCATTGCCGTGGTGCACCTGCGCTTCCGAATCCGTTTCCCGCTGCGTGCGCGCATGACCGAGCTGCGTGCGCGCTTGCGGCCAATTTTGAGCATCGGGCTGCCCTCTGCCAGTGAGCCCATCGCCTATCAAGGCACTCAAATCGTCATCAATGCCATCGTGGTCACCTTTGGTGCTGGCGCGCTCGCGGCGCGTACTTACGTGATTAGCTTCATCACCGTCAGCACCATCCTGTGGGCGCTCGCACTCGGCATCGGCACACAGATCTTAGTCGCGCATCGCGTGGGAGCGGGCAAGTTCGACGAGGCGAATCACGAGCTGCACCGCGCGCTGAAGCTCGCCATCGGCGGCAACTTGGCAATTGCACTCGGGCTCGCCGCGTTTCATCGGCCATTGTTGGGTCTACTGACGCATGATCCGGAAGTGTTGCGCAGGGCGGCGCCGCTATTCGGCATTGGCGTGTTTGCAGAATTGGGGCGCGCGGTGAACATCGTGTGCGGTGGCGCGCTGCGCTCCTCCGGTGACGCGCGTTTCGTGGCCGTGGTCGGGGCGAGCATTATGTGGAGCGTTGGCGTGGGGTCGGCGTTCCTTTTCGGCTCGGTCTTGGGCCTAGGTTTGACCGGCATCTGGCTGGCCATGGCGCTCGACGAAACCACGCGCGGCATCGTCAACTATCGGCGCTGGCGCGGCGGGCACTGGCGCAGCGCGGGCGCGCTCGGCGCTATTTCTCAGCCGCCGAACGCGGGCTGAGGCGCGGCGGGGAGCAGCACTTGATACGCGCGCCCGGGCGACAGCACGTTTTCGTCGCTCCCGCTTGCGTGCACGCGCTGCGTGCCAGACAGCTGGCTCTTTGGATGGCAGCACGCCAGCGTGAACGCGGCGTCCCACTGGAGCAGCGCGAGCACGTCATCCACATTCACGTGCGCGTGCACGAAGGTCACAAAGGTGCGCATCGCCGGCAGCGCGGCGAGCTCCGCGGCCACCGCTTGGATGCGCGCCTTACGCCAATCGAAGCGCTCGATGCCAAAGGCAGCGCGCCACTCCGTGACGAGCGCAATATTGACCTGCGGATCCACACTGATGTTCTCCGCGCTCGTCTTGATCGAAAACATTGCCGCCGTGCGCCCGTGCGCGCCGTCCCCCACGTGCAACACCCGTAGCGGCTCCCCCTTGTGCATCAACGGCCGCAAATGCTCGAGCGCCGAAAAGCTCTCCGTCATTTCCTTGGCCGGCTTCTCCCCCTTCGCAAACAGCGGCCACAACGCCGCAAACGATTCCCGGCGCATCAAGCGATCCAAGTACGAACTCTGCCCGCTGTAGACAGAACCATGATCGCCATTTTCGTGAGCTACGCCCGACACCTCCGGAGCCTACCGCAGCCGGCTCGGCAACGCCGAATGGCGTTCGGAAGGAGGCTCGGGTAGGCGTGAGGCGTGGTCTGGCTAGTGAATCATCCATGAGCATATTGCCGGCAGCTATTGGGGTAGGGGCGCTGATCGCGACCGGCGTCGCCATGTGTCGACTCTCAGCAGTCGCCTTGGCTTGGGTTTCGGGCTCGAAGCAGCGCCGCATATTCGACATTGCCCCGCCATTGCCCGTCGCGCGCGAACTGCCGGCGCGCATCGCTGGCGGCATCGCGCCGTTACTGGTGCCGGTGCTGCTGTTCTTTTTTGCGCTGCTCGTCGGGGGGGAGGCGGTGCCAACCAACCGCGTGCGAGTCAACACGGGGCCGGCGCAACAAGCGGGTATCTCCGACGGGGATCGCGTCGTTTCCGTCAATGACCAAGCCACCCCAACGTGGGAGGCCTATCGGCTGGCGCTCAAGGCGCACCACGCACGAGACGTGAGCCAGCACGTCAGCTCCAGCGCGGTCGATATTGGCGTAGTGCGCGGCGCAGAGCCTGCGCACTTCACGATCATACCCAATGCGGATGGCTACCTGCGCCTCACGCCGACGTACGATCATCGCTCGCTCAGCGTGCGCGCGGCATTGAAGCAGAGCGTGACCCAAACAATCAGCATGTGGGTGGGCTTCTTAGGCGCAACGCGCGATCCGAAATCTCAGGTCATCGGTCCCATCGGATTAGTGAAAGAGACCGAAGCGCCCGCTGAGCGTGGCGCTTCGGAGTTTGCCTATTTCACCGCGAGCGCCGGTGCCTATTTTGTCCCCGCGTTCCTGGTCGCTCAGCTCTTCGATTGGCTAATGCTGGCCGTATTCTTGCGCTTGAACCCGGAAGTCGGGGACCCGCACGGGGCGCCCGCCCAAGCGTGGCGCGTTGCACGCTGCCGCCAGCTCCTCCTGGTAACACTAGTGGTGTTGGTGGTCGGCACTCTATTTGGCGTGCTCGTGCCGGCCAGTTTTCCTCTCGCGTCGCCGATCCTGGCTTGGTACGTCCCGGTGCTCGTGCCCCTGACCTGGATCATCTCGCGCGCCACGTTGGGCCTCACGCGCACGCTGCTTATTCAGTGCGCTCTCGTCATTCCGCTGCTGAATTTAGCAGTGCTTTGGTACGTATCCCAAGCCGCCCGCAACTACATGCGTCAGCACGGCCTGCGTCCGGTCACGCTCCGCATCACTCCCCCCAACGAGCGCGACGCGAGCTAGCGCCCCGAGCGCACTCACCTA